>NZ_CP010975.1:1871431-2183336 GCF_000981765.1 Kangiella geojedonensis
AAGCGCTCCTGCTCATCTTCCTTCCCTTTTAAGAAAGTCACACGCTTACCATCAGGTGATAATTTAACTGAGCGTGGCGCTGGCCCCGTTAACGACGGATCGGCATAAATACGCTCGACCGTTAGTTTGTCTGCAGAGCGGTCATCTGCCTTTACACTATTCATCATGCTAGCTCCAGCCAAACCCACGGCAGCACATGCCAATAAGGACTTAACATAACTCATAACCTTATATTCCCCATAATTTTCAGATATGGCATCATAGAATTTACCGCACTAACAATCAACGCTGTTTCAGTCGGAATTATTTCAATACAAGTGCCGGTAATGGCTAGTCTCAGCTAGTGATTTATTACATAATGCGGACTTTATGTCAGTTCGAGAGTCACTATGCATACTGTATCCGGTCGCTGGCAATTGGGCCTTGCTTTATCGCTCACCACAGTCTTCCTGTGGGGATTACTTCCTATCGCCTTAAAAGGTGTGTTGTTACAAATGGACGCTGTAACGGTTACTTGGTACCGCTTCGCCGTTGCCGCTATTTTCGTTTTCATTTACATGGCAGTGCGCAAAAGAATTCCCAACTTTAGAGACCTCAAAGGTCTGATCGGCATTCTAATGCTTATCGCCATATTTGGCTTATGTGCCAACTATGTGTTCTATTTGTTTGGGGTTGAGAAAATCACACCGAGCAGTGCGCAGGTCATGATTCAGACAGCACCTATGTTTATGCTGCTGGGCGGCTTGGTTGTTTTTAAAGAGAGCTTTAACAAGTGGCAGTGGCTTGGTTTTTCGTCTTTTGTAGTCGGTTTGGTTCTATTCTTCAATATGCGCTTTGCGGAAATTCTAAGCAATTTAGACGGCGCTTATACCGTTGGTTTGTTTTGGATGTTGTTGGCAGCAATTACCTGGGCCGCTTATGCTTTGGCCCAAAAGCAGCTATTGAATACCTTTACCTCGAACCAAATCATGTTCATCATCTATATCACCAGCACCATTATCCTAGTGCCTTGGAGTGAGCCGAGTCAGGTCGTGTCGTTAAACGCTATTGGTTGGGCGCTACTCACCTTTTGCTGCTTAAACACTATTGTGGCTTATGGCGCTTTCGCTGAAGCGCTGGCCCACTGGGAGGCCTCACGAGTCAGCGCTATTTTAGCGTTAACCCCACTGGTTACGATCATGTCGATGAAAGTGGTTGCTTACTTCTTCCCTGACTACCTTCCGGATGAGCCTATGAATGCCTTGAGTATTGTTGGCTCTATTATGGTGGTACTAGGTTCAGCAACTACTGCTGTAGCCGGTAAGAAAAAATCTAAAATTATAAAAAAATCACCATCACCTTAACCCATTACGCTAGTCCAGACACAAAAAAGGCTTCCCGCGGGAAGCCTTTTTATTAACAGCTTTGGTTTTAGCGTGAGGCAATGTATTCATCAATTTTTGCTTTTAAATTATTTACCCAACGCGGATAACTACGATGAATATTCTGGCCATCATAATCCAAGTTGTTACTGTCCACGTAAATAATACTGTAATCAGTGAGCGAATAAGGAATATCGACGACTGCTGTATGCGCTCTTAGGTGCAATGTAGCTCGAATCAGACCTGGCTTAACCGTATCCGTTTCCCAACCGAGCACTTGCCCAGCCCGAAGTATACTTAGTCGAATATCATTAAGTGTCTCGTCTTCATCAACCAAATACTCAATATTATGATTATTTAAATTTGTTAGTGGACGGCTTGTATTACATGCACTTAAAAAGATCGCCAATAAAATTGATAGAACTATAATTCTCATCGTATTTTCCCTTTATCGTTTATTATTACCAGTACACAAAAGCCTCCATTAGAGGAGGCTTTATAACTAAACAAAACTTATTTCAATTAAGTTTTTGGCTCTCTTTATAGAGGATAAGCCTACAAACCTAATTATAAGCTTAGATTTTATCGTAGTAGCTAGGCGTTGACGCGCGGAAATGCGGAGTGTATATCAAATACATGAGCACTTGAGCACGCCAACAACAACGCTAATCCGACAAAAGATTGCTTATTTACTTCTTTTTGCGTTGAGGAGGCAAGTCAGTACAAACACCTTCGTAAACCTCTGCTGCAAATGTAACTGACTCAGACAATGTTGGGTGCGCATGAATCGTTAAGCCGATATCTTCAGCGTCACAACCCATCTCTATCGCTAAGCCAACTTCTGCAATCAATTCACCAGCGTTAACACCAACGATAGCACCACCAATTACGCGGTTGTTTTTCTTATCAAACAACAACTTAGTGAAGCCTTCTTTGCGGTCAACGCCAATCGCACGACCTGATGCAGCCCATGGGAATTTACCCACGCCGTAATCAATGCCTTGCTCTTTCGCTTCTTTCTCAGTTAAACCAACCCACGAAACCTCTGGGTCTGTATAAGCTACAGAAGGAATCGTTAATGGATCAAAGTAATGCTTCTTACCAGCAATCACTTCTGCCGCAACGTGTGATTCAGCAGTTGCTTTGTGTGCCAACATCGGCTGGCCAACAATATCACCGATTGCATAAATGTGCGGTACGTTAGTGCGCATCTGCTTATCAGTTTTGATGAAGCCACGCTCAGTCACTTCAACGCCGGCTTTATCAGCATCAATCAAGTCACCGTTAGGACGGCGGCCTACTGCTGATAAAATCATGTCGAATTTTTGCGGCTTTTCAGGAGCGTTTTTACCTTCGAAAGTCACGTACAGACCGTCTTTCTTGGCTTCAACCTTAGTGACGCTGGTTTCCATCAAGATATTTTCGTACTTACCTTTGATGAACTTCTCTAATACCTTAACCACATCTTTATCTGCTGCCGGGATAAGCTGATCAGCCATCTCAACCACAGTAATTTTCGCGCCTAGTGCACGATAAACTGTCGCCATTTCTAAGCCGATAATACCGCCGCCGATGACTAGCATATGCTTTGGAATGTCGCGAAGCTCAAGAGCACCAGTAGAATCAACAATACGGTCGTCTTCTGGTAGGAATGGTAAATCCACCACGCGAGAACCAGCTGCAATAATAGCGTTATCAAAGGTTACTTTTTGCTTTTTACCATCATGCTCAACTTCGATTTCGTTGGCACCAGTAAATTTACCATAACCCTGTACTGTTTTAACTTTACGGCCTTTTGCCATGCCAGCTAGGCCACCAGTTAACTGCTTAATAACGCCATCTTTGTAATCACGAATTTTATCGATATCAAGCTTAGGTTTACCAAAGTTAACACCGTGCGCAGACATCTCTTCTGCTTCATCAATCACTTTTGCTGTGTGTAGCAATGCTTTTGAAGGGATACAGCCCACGTTTAAACAAACACCACCCAGAGTGGCGTATTTCTCAATCAAAATGACGTCCATGCCTAAGTCAGCAGCACGGAATGCAGCGTTATAGCCACCAGGGCCGCTACCTAAAACAACAACTTGAGCGTGTAAATTACTCATGAGTTCCTCTTTTCTATCTGAATTTAGAGTTTTAACTCTAAGCGCTTATTTTGCGCGTATTTTACCTAATTTGGCCGAAAAATCATCAAACAATTCGATATGACGCTATCCGTTACAAAATTGTGCGGCGTATATCCGCTAACATTTTCGACAGATGGACCGTAAAGCGAGCCGCCACAGCACCATCAATCACACGATGGTCGTATGACAAAGACATCGGCAACATCATGCGTGGCTCAAAGTCTTTACCGTTCCACACAGGCTTCACTTGATTGCGTGATAAGCCAAGAATAGCGACATCAGGCCAATTCACGATTGGCGTAAACGAAGTACCGCCAATACCACCCAATGATGAAATCGTCATTGAGCTACCTTGCATATCTTTTGCTGTAAGCTTTTTATCGCGTGCTTTTTCAGACATTTCAGCCAACTCGTTGGCTAGCTGATAAACTGATTTTTTATCCACATCACGAATCACTGGAACGACTAAACCGTCAGGTGTATCTACAGCAACACCAATATTGAAGTACTTCTTCAAGATCAAGGTTTCGCCATCTGCTGCCAATGATGAATTAAAGGTTGGGAACGCTTTTAAGCTCGCCACCAACGCTTTCATGATGAAGGCCAAAGGCGTTAATCGTACACCCTCTTTAGCAGCTTCCTCTTTCATTGATTTACGGAATTTATCCAACTCAGTGATATCCGCTTCATCGTGCTGGGTAACATGAGGAATCAAATTCCAGTTACGCTGCAACGTCACGCTACTAATCTTTTGAATTCGTGATAAAGATTTCTCTTCGATCTCACCAAACTTAGAAAAGTCGATTTCCGGTAAATCAGCAGGAGCACCGGCGCCAGAATTGGCCGTAGCTTTTGGGCGCGACAGTTCGAACTTAATGTACGACTGCACGTCTTCCTTCATAATACGATTCTTGCGGCCCGAGCCTTTCACTTTTGATAAGTCTGCACCAAACTCACGCGCCAAACGACGAACGGCAGGGCTGGCATGAATGACATCACCTTCACTGCGTTCAAACGGTTCAACCGTCACTGGAGCTGGCTTATATTCCGACTTTGGCATCGGCTGATCTTTAACACTGGTTTCTTTTTCAGCTTTTGGCTCAGAAGCTTGCTCATTTGCATTCTCTTCAGAGCTATCATCACCATCATCAGTGACCTTCATGGTGCCGATTTGGTCACCCTGGCTCACCTTATCGCCAACCTTAACAGACATAGACTCAACCGTACCTGCAAACGGTGACGGTACTTCCATGGTCGCTTTCTCAGTTTCCAGCACAATTAAGCTGTCATCTTCTTCAACCTCATCACCGGCTTTAACGCTGACCTCAATAACCTCAACGCCTTCAGAATCACCGATATCAGGTATGGTGATCGGTTCAGAACGAGAGCCACCTGACTTTTTAGGCTGGTTAGTGTTTTGTTTGGTGTTGTCATCTGCACTTGATGATAAGTCACCACCGCCAGAAGAATCACCTGAAGAGCTACCTTCTGTAGATTCCGCTTCTGAGTCAGAAGCTGACGCGTCATCGTTTGATGATTCGTTGGCTTCTATCTTTAGGATCAAGTCACCCTCAGAAACTTTATCGCCAACCTTCACTTCAATAGACTTAACAACTCCTGCATCGCTAGCAGGAACTTCCATCGTCGCCTTATCCGTTTCCAAAACAATTAAGCCATCATCAACGCTGATTTCATCGCCAACGTTGACTAACACTTCAATGATATCAACCCCACTGGCATCGCCAATATCGGGGACTTTTACCTCAGTTAAATTTGCCAAGGGAACCTCCTCCAATTATAGGGTTGCTGGGTCAGCTTTATCAGCGTCAATGTTGTAACGCTTGAGAGCTTTCGTAACTTCTTTAACATCGATCTCACCGTCGTCTGCCAACGCTTTAAGCGCTGCCACCACGATATAATAACGATCAACCTCAAAGAAACGGCGTAGATTTTCGCGGCTGTCTGAGCGCCCGAATCCATCCGTACCAAGAACGGTGTAACTCATTGGTACAAAATTGCGGATCTGATCAGCATAAGACTTCATATAGTCCGTAGCAGCAATCGCAGGGCCTTTTTGTTTCTCTAGACATTTTTCAACATACGATTTCTTAGGCTTTTTGTCTGGGTGTAGCATGTTTTCACGCTCTACTGACAAACCTTCACGGCGCAACTCAGTGAAGCTAGGAACTGACCAGATATCAGAAAGTACCCCAAAGTCTTCTTCGAGTAATTCAGCAGCATGCTCAACTTCACGTAAGATAGAACCAGAGCCCATCAGCTGGACACGCGGTGCTTTTTTACGCGACTTTTCCGTTTTCAATTGGTACATACCCTTAATAATGCCTTCTTCAACTCCTTCAGGCATTTCAGGGTGAACATAATTTTCATTCAAGGTCGAAATATAATAGAACACATTTTCTTGGTCCTTATACATACGACGCATACCTTCGCGAACAATCACCGCCACTTCATAAGCATAGGTCGGGTCATAACTGACACAGTTCGGAATGGTTGCAGAAATTAAGTGATTATGACCATCTTGGTGCTGCAAGCCTTCGCCGTTCAAGGTAGTACGACCTGAGGTTGCACCAATTAAGAAACCACGCGCCTGCATATCACCTGCCGCCCACGCTAAGTCACCAATACGTTGGAAACCAAACATCGAGTAGAAGATATAGAATGGAATCATCGGCAAGTTATTGCTCGAATAGCTGGTCGCTGCCGCCATCCACGATGACATTGCGCCCGCTTCGTTGATACCTTCCTCTAAAATCTGACCTTTCTTATCTTCACGGTAGTACATGATTTGATCCGAATCGACCGGATCATAAAGTTGACCGACTGACGAATAAATACCAATTTGACGGAACATGCCTTCCATACCAAAGGTACGCGCTTCATCAGGAATAATCGGTACGATGCGCTCTTTCAGACTCTTGTCTTTTAAGAGCACGTTCAAGCCACGAACAAATGCCATTGTGGTTGAAATCTCACGATCACCACTCGACTTTAATAGTGGCTCAAATGCGTCCAACGAAGGAATATCTAGGCTCTGTGAATCAGGACGACGCGCTGGTAAATGACCACCCAGCTTTTCTCGACGTTCGTGAAGGTACTTAATCTCTTCACTGTCTTCACCAGGGTGATAGAACGGTACATCCTCTAATTTGTCATCAGGGATCGGGACATTGAAGCGGTCGCGGAAGTGTTTAAGTGCTTCTAGGTTCATCTTCTTCATCTGGTGAGCAGCGTTTTTACCCTCACCAGAAGAGCCCATGCCATATCCTTTAACCGTCTTAGCTAAGATCACCGTCGGCTGACCTTCGGTATTCACCGCTTTATGGTAAGCAGCATAAACTTTGTGCGGATCGTGACCACCACGGTTTAAGCGCCAAATGTCCTCATCCGACATATTGGCTACCATTTCCAGCAACTTAGGATCTTTACCAAAGAAGTGCTCACGAGTATAAGCACCACCCTTGGCTTTGCAGTTTTGGTATTCGCCATCAACAGTTTCTTCCATCACTTTGCGCAAACGGCCTTCAGTGTCTCTCGCAATAAGTGGGTCCCAATAGCGGCCCCAAATCA
Source organism: Kangiella geojedonensis (assembly GCF_000981765.1). Taxonomy (GTDB): domain Bacteria; phylum Pseudomonadota; class Gammaproteobacteria; order Enterobacterales; family Kangiellaceae; genus Kangiella; species Kangiella geojedonensis. The sequence continues at coordinate 1,878,510 of NZ_CP010975.1, forward strand.
CTTTCAAGACACTCCAACCTGAACCACGGAACTCGCCTTCAAGTTCTTGGATGATTTTGCCGTTACCACGAACCGGACCATCAAGGCGTTGTAAATTACAGTTAACGACAAAAATTAAGTTGTCGAGTTTCTCTCGACCAGCAAGGCTAATAGCTCCCATTGATTCTGGCTCATCCATCTCACCATCACCAAGGAAAGCCCAAACTTTACGTCCTTTAGTATCTGCCAGACCACGGTTTTCCAAATATTTCAGGAAGCGTGCTTGGTAGATAGCTTGAATCGGGCCTAAGCCCATTGATACAGTCGGGAACTGCCAGAAATTCGGCATTAACCACGGGTGCGGGTATGATGATAAACCTTTACCATCAACTTCCTGACGGAAATTACTCATCTGTTCTTCAGTCAAACGACCTTCAAGAAATGCACGGGCATAGATACCAGGTGAAGAGTGACCTTGATAATAGATCAAGTCACCTTTGTCTTCGTTGTTTCCTTTAAAGAAATGGTTAAATCCTACATCGTATAGCGTTGCGCTCGAAGCAAAGCTCGACAAGTGCCCACCTAGCTCAAGCTCTTTGTTAGACGCCTGAAGCACGATGGCAATAGCATTCCAACGAATAATTGCCCGTAATCGGCGTTCCATTTCTTGGTCGCCTGGCATATGAGCTTCTTGCGAAGGAGGAATTGTGTTCAAGTAAGCGGTGGTGAGATCAAACGGCAAGTTAGCACCGGCACGACGAGCCTTTGCTACTAGTTTTTCCAACAAGAAGTGCGCACGTTCTACGCCCTCTTCAGCCATCACCGCATCTAACGCATCAATCCACTCTTGTGTTTCAATGGGATCAACATCCTGCGCTGCTGCGTTTCTCTTTAAATCGTTATCAGACATATCTTTTATCGCCTTATGACAGCCACATGCATTTATTTAACACGTGTTAAACAGAATTAATAAAATTCACAAAGCCAACATCTTAGTCAAAAAAGCAACAAAAAGATACCATAGAGGGCAAAAATCGGGCAGTCAGACACAGTGGTCTGACCTAGGGATTTCACAACCAGTTAATTAACCAGCGTTAAATAATAGGCTTCTAGCGCTTAAACGAAAGTCCAACCAAGTAGAGTCGCTACAGCGATAACAGCAAATAAAATAACGCCAGCTCGTTGCGATAAACTGATTGCACAGTGGTTTGAAGCGCAGGAGCTTGGCCTATCTTGATCTTCCTCACCGTCAATATAAGAGCCCATGCTGGCTGTGGCAGTTACGTTGAGTAACTCTTTACCGCTAACATTCAAGTCAAAAAACATGCCTTTACTGTGTTCGATACCACGTGCCATATCACCGGCTAATAGGTAAGTGAGTGCTGATAACCGGAAAGCAAACCATTCCATCGCATAGTGTACCTTTGTCCCAACTATCCCTAGCTTGCTTTCTTGCTGTTGCCACAACAACATGCGGTAAAGCAAAGCGCCAGCAGGTCCTAACAATACAAACCAAATGGCCACGCTAAAGTATTGGCTCTCGATATTGTAGAAAATAGTCTCGGTAACATCCTTAACCATCTGCTCTTCATTCTCTGACTCTTTGCCGGTATAGGTTTTAGCATATTCATAAGCGGCTTGAGAGTCGTCATGGCTCATCGCGCTGAAGTAGCCTTGCAGTTGCTTACTCGGCAGCTGTGGCCCAAAGGCATGCACTAAGATGAGGACCATCAAACCAAGCATGATAACTGACGCAATAAAACCGTGATCAAACAACTTAAATATGACAAATACTAAAACAGCAGGTAATAAAACCTCGAACAGCTCTTTGATCCAGCCTTGATACCAGCTTTTGGTGCCAAGCGATTTCTCAAAGAATCTTAAGTAAGCAAAATACCAATTGTCACTACTCAATTTGTCACGCGCAATTGATTGATTGCCGTGATAATATCGCTCTATTAATATTGCAATGACTAAAGCTAATAACGCCATATCCCCTTCCCAACATTTAAATATTAATATTTCAACACTGTTATACCATAAGGTGAAAAGATTAAGCACCCTCCACCCAAGACTTATCTATCAATCTACAGCAAGCCTTTATACAACTGCCAGTCAAAAGCTGGTCCAGGATCGGTCTTACGTCCTGGCGCAATATTCGCGTGCCCTGTAATTCGTTCACTCGAAATCTTCGGGTAAGCTGTGAGAATTAATCGAGTCACTTTCGCCAACACCTCGTATTGAATCGCTTCGTACGGTAAGTCATCCGTCCCTTCAAGCTCAATGCCTATTGAGTAGTCGTTGCATTTCTCGCGACCTCCAAAGCTTGATACCCCGGCATGCCAGGCTCTTTTATGGAAGGGTACATATTGCACTAATTCTCCGTTCCGACGAATTAATAAATGGCTCGACACGCGAATACCGGCTACTTCCTCAAAGAATGGATGTTCGCTTGGATTTAAACAACCACCGAATAACTGATCGATGTAAGGTCCCCCAAATTGCTGAGGGGGTAAGCTAATGTTGTGAATCACTAACAAATCTATATCGTCATCACTGACGCGTTCATCATAATGATCGCACTCAGCCTGACGAGCACCCTCGATCAGACCAGTATGTAAATTTAGGCAATATTCTTGCTGGATAGGTGTCATGCTATTCCTAAACCCGTTTTTTGAGATTACAATACCACAGATTAAGCACATTATGATGCATCAACCCAGAAACCGCGTACGGAACAAATTATGATCGAGATTCCCTATCAAGCCAAACTTAAAGAAAACATCGAGTATCAAGTCAAAAGAGCGCTTGAGGAAGACTTGAATGGCCTTGATGGCGTCGACGTTACCGCTGAACTTATCAACGCAGATAAAACAGCCAAAGGTCGCCTGATCACGCGCGAAGATTGTGTCGTTTGCGGTATTGATTGGTTCAATGCTGTGTTTGAAGCACTTGATCCTAGTATTAGTATAGAGTGGAAGTGTCAAGATGGCGACAAAGTCGCAGCAAACGATACACTGTGTGAGTTAGAAGGTAATGCTCGCAATATTCTCACCGCAGAACGCAGTGCAATGAACTTCCTACAAACACTCTCTGGAACGGCGACCATCACCTCTCGTTACGTCAGGGAACTAAAAGGCACGAACTGCCAGCTGCTGGATACGCGCAAGACAGTTCCTATGCTCAGATTAGCGCAAAAATACGCTGTATACTGTGGTGGCGGTAAAAACCATCGCATGGGCTTATATGACGCCTTTCTGATTAAAGAAAATCATATCGTCTCTACGGGGTCAATCGAAGAGGCTGTGGCAACGGCAAGACGCAATCACCCGAAAACACTGGTGGAAGTGGAGGTTGAGACCTTTGCACAACTTGATCAAGCGCTGGATGCTGGAGCTGATGTCATCATGTTGGACAACTTTAGTGTTGATGATATGCGCACGGGAGTTGCAATTAACCAGATGCATTCACACACTGCAAAAATTGAAGCTTCGGGAAATGTGACGATTGAAACATTACGCGATATTGCTGAAACTGGTGTGGACTATATTTCGGTAGGTGCTCTAACCAAACACGTTAAAGCAGTCGATTTGTCATTACGATTAACACTGTAATCAGCAAATAGCCAGTTCGAACTCAAAGTCTTCAGCAACTGGCTTTAACTCACTCTCTGCTTTTTCGATAAAGCGGATACTAAAATAATGTTTAGAGCCGCTAATCTCCGGGAAGTAGCTTGAATCGCTGGGCAACATCACTCGTAACAACTGTGGATTGCTTCGATTAGAAAGGCTACTTTGATAAACGCCTTGTTTGCTTACTACCGATTCAAACTCACCATTTTCTCTGAATAGACGTAACAGAATTTTGATGCACTGCGCCAACCCATCAAGATGTGAAAACCATTCTTTAAGACAGTTTTGACGGTATTGCGGTGACTGGTTTAAAAATAGATGCAGTTCCGGTAGATCAAAACTACAAGTTCCGCCTGGCATACGAATACGATTCTTTAGCATATCAATAAAGCGATCTGAGCGCAGTGTGGTGCCAAACTTTCCACGGTAACGGCTTAGCCAGTCAAGCAATTGGTTCAGTTGGTCTAAAAACCGCTTTAACTTTAGTGCATCAATATAAGGACTTTCTTCAAGTTGCTCAAAGTGAAGCTTTTGGGCTTCAAGTTCTTTTATCAACTCTCCTTTAATATCGCCACGATCAAGGCTATCAAGAATTTCCCACAAATTTCTGAGAGCACCAACATGGCAAATCGTTGATTCTTGTTCTCTCAAGTGTAATTGAATCGCGAATAGCTGTTCTAGGCGAAGATAGGTGCGAACCTGCTCGCTTAACGGGTGTTCGTAAAGAATTGACTCAACAGCGTCACTCATAGAGTTAGCCCCTTGCTAAATCACGATATTGCCTGTCTAGATTTATAACTTGTTGTTTTAACGATTGCAAATCTGAATGGTTGACGATCACATCATCTGCAATTAATAGCCGTTCCTGACGACTGGCTTGAGCTTTAATCAATGCTTCAGCTTGCTCGACCGAACTGCCATCTCGTTGCATCAACCGTTCTTGCTGCACCACTTCACTGCTATCAACCACTAGCACTCTTTGATACTGCAGAGCTTCATTCGTTCCGTGAATGGTTTCAGCATATAACGGTATCACGCTGACGGTATAAAGCTCTTTGTTGTCTTTAGCCTCATCGCGTAGAGATTTCATTTTATGCCGGATCATTGGGTGCAAAAGTTGATTCAGCCACTCACGATGTTGCTTATTGTCAAAAACGATATTGCGTAATGCTTTGCGATCGAGGGAGCCATCGTTATGAAGTACAGCGGCACCAAAATACTCAGTTATTGCCTTCAGTCCTTCTGAGCCAATGGCCACCACCTCGCGGGCAATGATATCAGCATCGATCACTGTCACGCCAAGTTCTTGAAAATAGCGACTAGCGGCTGATTTGCCGCTAGCGACGCCACCAGTTAGCACAACGTGATAAGTCATATTTCCTAAGGAGCCAACAGATTAAGATAATACTCAGTTAGTGACTGCCCCCAAATTAGGGTAATCCAGCCGGCAATAGCAAGAAACGGTCCGAAGGGAATGGTGTAATCCCTCCCTTTTTTGTTGATAACCATCGCTAGTATCCCGAGAACTGCACCGGTAACCGTCGATAGAATAATCACGAGTGGAAGCATTTTAAAGCCAACAAAAGCACCGATGGCGGCTAAAAGCTTAAAGTCACCATGCCCCATACCTTCCTTGCCAGTAGCAATTTTAAATAACCAATAAATTGACCAAAGCACAAGGTAACCACATAAAGCACCTATCACTGAGGACTCTAAATCAGGTGCAAAACTAGCTTGTACCGCTAAAGGCTCTATGAACAAAAATACGGATAGCCCCAGCCAGATCAATGGCAAGGTCAACTGATCAGGAAGAATCTTATGGTCATAATCAATGAAGCTGCCGATGATTAAGTAAGACGTGAACAGTAATGCAAATAGTAGCAACCAACTAAAACCAAATACCCAGGCGCAAATCGCAAAGGTGACAGCGGTCAATAGCTCTACAAATGGGTAACGAATGGATATGCCCGTTTTGCAAGAGCGACACTTACCTCTTAAGACAAGCCAGCTCAAAACAGGGACATTTTCAAAGGCCGAAATCTTATGGCCGCATTTGGGGCATGCCGAACGTGGGGTTACCAGAGTGTACTTCTCAGGCATCTCATCTTTTGGGCAACTTACTTCACAATGTGCCTCTTTTAGAATTTCAGAAGCAGTTGCTCGCCACTCTCTATTGAGAATTACTGGTAAGCGATGGATTACTACATTAAAAAAGCTACCAAAAAGCAAGCCCAGTACAAAAACAAAACCTGCCAATAAAGGCAGGTTATTTGATAATAATTCAATCATTTTAATTGTAATTTAATCTTCGTTAATTTCTTAGAATGCATCACCAAGCTTAAAGATTGGTAGATACATAGCAACAATAATGGTACCAACAAGGCCACCGATAAAGACAATAACAAACGGTTCGATCAAAGAACTCAAACCATCAACAGCATCATCAACTTCGGCTTCATAGATATCAGCAACCTTTGATAACATAGTGTCAACTGAACCCGCTTCCTCACCAATCGCTACCATCTGGTTAACCATATTGGGGAATACACCTGTAGAAGTCATTGCCATATTAATCTGTAAGCCGCTTGTAACATCTTCCTTAATTTTCATAATGGCTTTCTTGTATACCGTATTGCCAGAAGCACCAGCAGCAGAGTCTAGGGCATCGACGAGTGGAACACCAGCCGCAAAAGTAGTCGCTAAGGTTCGCGCGTAACGTGCCACTGCAGCTTTTTGTACCAAAGGTCCAAAAATTGGAATTTTCAATAACAACCTATCTTTTGCTTCTCTAAACTGTGGAGAGTTCTTATTCGCTTGAGCAAATCCAAACACAATAGCAATCAGCACCCCTAAATAAATGTACCAATTAGCCTGCATATTTTCTGATGCTGCCACAACCATGCCTGTTAAAGCCGGTAAATCAGCTCCAGCTCCCGAAAAAAGGTCTTTAAACATTGGTACCACATAAATCAGTAGGACTGCCGTAACTGCGAGCGATACTACGATAACTGCAATGGGATACATCATAGCTTTTTTAATCTTCGACTTTAAAGCTTCCGACTTTTCTTTATAGGTAGCAATACGGTCAAGCATTTGCTCAAGTGTACCTGACTGCTCACCAGCATGAATCAAATCACAGACAAGCTCATCAAAATATTTTGGATGTCCTCGCAAAGCTGTGGCGAATGGGTTACCCGACTCTACATCTTCCTTAATTTTAAGGACTAAGTCTTGAACACTAGCATTCTCATGGCCTTTTCCGATGATATCGAATGACTGGACTAAGGGTACACCGGCCTTCATCATTGTGGCTAGCTGGCGTAGAAAGACAGCAATATCAACCGGCTTTATCGGTTTTTTTCCACCACCCAATGAACCAAATAAATCAGCATTAACAGTTTTAGGAGTTACGCCCTGCTTTCTTAAAGCCACCTTAACTTCATCTGCATCAACAGCAGGCATTGAGCCTTTAACCTTTTGCCCCTGCTTATTGACCCCTTTCCACTGAAAAACTTTTTGTTTTTTTTGCTTTTTAGATGTATTGCGCTTTTTAACTGCAGTTGCCATGTTCCGGTACCTTTAGCCCTTAGTTTTACCAATATAGCAAAGAAAGGTGTTTTTCCTCAATAAAATAAACAAGATCAAGGAATTAGAGTCACTATTCTTGAGTGACGCGATTTACTTCTTCTAGACTGGTAGCCCCTAACTTAATTTTATTCAAACCAGCTCTTCTTAAATCAGGTATATTTTCTTTTTTAGCCTGATCCGCGATATCAATTGCGTTACCACCCTCCATGATAATACGTCCTGTCTCCTCAGATACTGGCATTACTTGGAATAAACCCACACGACCTTTATAACCTAATGTACATTTATCGCAACCAACCGGTTCATAAATTGTGAGATCGTTCAGCTCTTCTTGCGTAAAACCTTCTTCTAATAATGCCTCATCGGGCAAATCTGCCGGTTTTTTGCAGTGTTCACAGAGCCTTCTAGCCAAACGCTGAGCTACAACAAGATTAACGGTAGTCGCTATATTAAACGGCGCAACGCCCATGTTTACCAATCGCGTTAAGGTTTCTGGTGCCGAGTTTGTGTGCAAAGTAGATAGTACTAAGTGACCCGTTTGGGACGCTTTAATTGCAATTTCAGCAGTTTCTAAGTCACGTATCTCACCGACCAGTACAATGTCAGGATCCTGACGTAAGAAAGCTCTTAATGCCGAAGCGAAAGTTAGCCCAGCTTTCACATTAACATTAACCTGATTTACACCGACTAGGTTAATTTCTACAGGGTCTTCTGCAGTAGAAATGTTTTTGTGTTCATCGTTTAAAATATTGACGCCTGTATACAGCGTAACTGTCTTACCAGAACCAGTAGGCCCTGTGACTAAAACCATTCCTTGTGGCTTGCTGATAGCCTCCATAAAATGTTTCTTTTGCTGTTGTTCAAAACCTAGCGCATCAACACCTAACATGGCACTTGTTGGATCGAGAATACGCATAACAATCTTTTCGCCGAATAGCGTGGGCAGAGTATTCACACGAAAATCAATTGCCTTGGTTTTCGATAGCTTTAACTTCACACGACCATCTTGGGGTACTCGACGTTCAGAAATATCCAAGTTAGATAGTACTTTTAGACGAGCTGATATACGTGAAGATAACTGAATTGGCGGACTTGCAACCTCATGTAACAGGCCATCAATACGAAATCTAACTCTGTATTTTTTTTCGTAAGGTTCGAAGTGCAAATCCGATGCCCCTTTTCGAATGGCATCCACTAACATTTTTTTTACAAATTTAACAACAGGAGCATCATCTCTTTCAGCTCCCTCATCAATGTCTCCGCCTTGCCCCTCATCCACGGCATCTAAGTCAATATTATCGAGATCGGCGTCATCAAAATCGGATAATGACTCACTTTCTTTTTCATCAATCAGCTTATTAACGAGTGAGTCTAACTTTGAAGGTTCCACCAATACAGCTTCAATAGAGCAATTGGTTTGGAACCTGACTTCTTCTAGGCTCTTAAGATTAGTAGCATCTGCTACCCCCACAAATAAACGGGTTCCGCGTTTATAAAGCGGAAGAACACGATGCTTTCGCATCATATTTAGATCGATAATATCCTTGGGTAAATTGTCAGGGTTTATGGAAGATGCGTCGAAATAAGGCGCACCGAAATTAACTCCTTGTGCTTTTACGGCATCGGCCCCCTGAACTACGCCAGAATTAACTAACCAATCAATCAGGCCAATTTTTTCTTCTTTAGCTCGCTCAATTGCATCTTTAACTTTTTCTTTATCTATTAGCCCTTCTGCTACAAGCATGTGGGCTAAACCTGTAAGGCCTGTTTCAACTAATGCCATTCATGACCTCTGTTTAGAGTTTGCATTAATATTATTAAGTTATATACTTGATTAAAAAAAACTAAATGTCAATCCGAAGCACCTTTATCAGTACTTTTTAGCCAATCTTCAGCTGTCTTTACGCCTGCATAATAATACTTTATCTGACGTTTAATTTCCTCGGCCTTTTGTTGTTCCCCTAATATTTGGTATGAATAATAAATATTAAAGAAATACTGTAATCTTGGAGAGATTTCATTCTGCTTTTCAAGCCATCGCAAAAAAACGATGATAGGCTCTTTTTTTCCTGTCTTTGCAGCAATATTTGCCTGATGCTTCAGCAGTAAGGATTGGTAAGCGTCTTCCCAACCAACTGTAACGATAGCCTTCTCTAACTGTTTTTCGGTACGGTTTAAAGCAGCTTCAAATTTAGCAACTTGATACAAAGAATAACTATTCACTAATAATATTGTGATTGTCGCTATACCACACAGGGAGATCAACAACTGGCCAGTCTTAGTAATAGCTGATGATAGGTTAATCTCATATGTTTTAAGCTCACCAATACAAGATACTATGTAAAATAGTAGTAATATAGCAAGAAGCAGGTGCACCCCAGAAATATAAAATGGCAACTCTACCATTAAATGAAGCGATATTGGGCATAACAACGAGTAATAGACTAGGTTTTTCTTCAATCCCGCTTTAAAGGTACTTGAGAACAAGAAAAGTAAGAGCAAAAGTAATCCAACCACCGAAACAATGCCACCCTGAACTCCCCAGAAGAGAAATTCGTTATGGGGATGAGACAAGTTTTCAGGGCGTGTTATATCACCTTTTTTGAGCTCACCGGACTTGACTCTATGAGCAAGAGTATCCAGATACACTTTTTCAAAACTTCCTAAACCATGCCCCAGTATGGGGGCCTGCTTAATGGCCTCAAGAGAAGTGCTATAGATTAACTGGCGGTTATGAGTTTTGCCAAAATCTTTAGTTTTTCCATCGTAAACTACATTACTGAATGTTATCGCAACCAAGATACCAACAAAAATAGGCATAATGATTTTTGTAACGTAACGAAGGTTATCTGTATGAAAGGCAAAAAGTATCAACGCTCCAACTATAAAGGAGTAGATTCCAACTCGCGAGTCACTCATCATCAGGATAAAGCTTCCTAAGCCCAAAAACACATAGAGCACATTTCTAATTCTGATACTTTGAGTCAATCGAATGTTAGTTAGCATTGAAAAAATGCTAACTAACAAACCTGTGCTAACAAAGCTTGCAAATAGGTTCCTTTGATTGAATGTCCCGTCTATATGTATAAGTTTGTATTGGTCTACATCACTGGTTAACTGCATCATTAGACTATGAAATAATTGCCAGCACCCTATTAACACTTCGGCATAAGCTATGGCAATAACCGCAAGTAGGATACTTTGTTTATTGTTTATTATTGGATTGATTTGGAATAACGCTAAATAACAAAGCAATGCAGCTGATAAAGCAACAGGAAGATAGCGGCCGTACCCATAAAATGGGGTGAGGTTGATAAAAAAAGGAACTATCGATATTAAAAGAGCTAGCAACAACAACCAAGAATATTTAGGCAGCTTAAGCTTATTGCTAGATACACTGTAATATAACCCTAGACAAATTAAGCTTACGACTACCGCCCATGAAAGATTATTACGGATAAAACCCAGACCACCAGCGGTACTAACTTCAGGCCAGTCCCTCAGAAGCGCGAGAAATATTATAACTACAAGCAGCCAACAAAGTGTATTTTTTATAATCATGAGGAAAAAAAAAGCGAGCCGCAGCTCGCTTTTTTATATATGCTTTTACTGAAGATTAACGACAGTTGGACGGAACATATTGAGTACCAATATTAGAAGAACTACAAGTCCAGTCCGTTACAATACCGTTGGTGGTATCTTCTGTTGGAGTTAGACTCAATGTGCCATTATCAACACCTGTACCAATATTTGTCGCAGTAACTGTAATTACTCCAGAAGAAACTGCCAGCTGAGACATATACTGTGTTGCCGTAGTGTTGCAACCAGATGCGGCAGTATCGATTGAACCTAAGTTGTTGCCATTAGAAGAATACGTTTCCGATACTGAAGTTTTGCATGCCGCCATAGCACCTAAAAGCTCAGATACTTTAGAACGCTTGATATAATCCTGGTAAGCAGGGATTGCTACTGCTGCCAAGATACCGACGATCGCTACAACGATCATTAATTCAATAAGGGTAAAACCCGCTTGTTTTTTAGTTTGCATGAGACTCTCTCCTATACATTTTGCAAAAATAGTCACTAAATTTGTCCTTACACATTTAAACTGCTTAACTAAGCGTTCCCTCAGTTGGTGTTTTGCTTAGCGCCAACAGACGCTCGGAATTGAGCGAACCTGTATGAACAAACTCTGTAGTCAAATATAACTGTGCAAATTCAAGATAGCAACAATCGATTGTAAAATTTCTCGACATCTCTATTAAAACAATGACTTAAGTCACATTTGTATGCAGGGTCGCATCGTTTTCACTCAATAAAAGGAAAAAAAATCAACCATTTAACGTCTATACTGACATTTTTTGTCACTTGTTTACCACTAAAACCAATTCAAAGTTTAGAATTAACGTGAATATGAGTCGGCTAACCTACTGTTTTAATTGTTATTTTATGGATAGCTATCTCTTTTATAAAACTAATATGGCTAAATAAGCTGTATAAATTTCATATTCAGTATCGATTTTTAACAGCCATATTAGTATCCTTCGTGGACATTTAATATTTCTAGAGAATTATGTCAGAAACAATGATCGTCAAATGTCCTAGCTGCTCTAAATCCGTTGCTTGGACTCAAAGTAATGATTGCAAACCATTCTGCAGCAAACGATGCAAGCTTATTGACTTGGGGGAATGGGCAAGTGAAGGCCACAAAATTGCTGGTCAACCGATGGACCCGCTTACGGTTAATGAACTAGCAAAAGAAGAAAAATAACTAAAGAAGCTTTAAGATTGCTTTATTAGCCTGTGGGAAATCGTAATTGTTGAGAGAACCCACAGGGCTCCATTCCAATGGCTGCCCTTCTTTACCGACAGGTACGCCAAGGTAATCAGAGACCAAGCACACTTCAAGCCTAACTGACTTATCAGTATACTCATGTTCAATGACGGTCAACGGGGCAATCTTGGTAGGCCAAATATCTAACTCTTCAAAACATTCACGCTGAATTGCGTCGGCTAAAGCTTCACCTGATTCGATTTTTCCGCCAGGAAACTCCCACAATCCACCTTGATGTTGCTGCTTTGAGCGCTTTGCAATCAGTACGCGGTCTGCAACTTTAATCACTGCGACCGCGACATTGACAACAGTCATGGAGCCTTACGAAACCTTACCATGGCACTGTTTAAATTTCTTTCCAGAACCGCACGGGCATGGTTCATTACGGCCAACCTTCGGTTGCTCGCGAACAAAGGTTTCGGCTTGACGCTGTGTCGGACTACTTTGCTCTTGTGGCATAGCAGTAGCTGAATCATGCTGCATACTCATCTGTGATGCGTCTTGTTGCTGACGTTCCATGGCTTCTACTTCTTCTGGCATACGGAACTTCACTTTTGACAACACAGTGACAACATCGTGCTTTAAGTTATCCAACAGCCCTGAGAATAACTCAAACGCTTCACGCTTATACTCTTGCTTCGGGTTCTTTTGTGCGTAACTACGTAAGTGAATACTTTGACGCAAGTGATCCATGTTGCCTAGGTGTTCTTTCCAGTGCATATCCAGATGTTGAAGCATGACTTGCTTCTCAAGTTGACGCATCATTTTTGCTTCTGGCAAGGCGGCTTCTTTCGCTTCATAAGAGTCTTGAATATTTTGATATACTTTTTCGCGCAACTCTTCTTCGGCAAACTTATCGTCTTCATCCAACCACTTCTGAACCGGCAACTCAATATCAAACTCTTGCTCCAAACGCGTCTCTAGTCCTTTAATATCCCACATTTCCTCAATGGATTGAGGTGGCACATATTGACTAATCACATCTTGGACTACGTCATAACGCATATCTTCAATCGTGTCTTGAATGTCGTCAGACTCCATCAATTCATTACGCTGCTCGTAAATCACCCGACGCTGGTCATTGGCGACATCATCATATTCAAGGAGGTTTTTACGCATATCAAAGTTGCGCTGCTCGACTTTTCGCTGTGCATTTTCAATCGCGCGTGACACCATTTTATGCTCTAAAGCTTCACCTTCTTCCCAACCTAAGCGTTGCATCATCATACCAAGACGCTCAGAGGCAAAAATACGCATTAAGTCGTCTTCTAACGATAAGTAGAAACGACTTAAACCTGGGTCACCCTGACGGCCAGAACGACCACGAAGCTGATTATCGATACGACGCGACTCATGTCGCTCTGTACCAATAATAGCCAAGCCACCAGCTTCTAGAACTGCATCATGACGCTTCTGCCACTCTTCTTTAGCTTTAGCAATTTTCTCTTCGCTCGGGTTTTCGCCTAAGGCATCAATGTCCGCCTGTAAGTTACCACCGAGAACAATATCTGTACCACGTCCCGCCATGTTAGTAGCGATAGTTACCGTACCTGGTCGACCAGCTTGAGCAATAATATCTGCTTCTTTTGCATGGAACTTAGCGTTCAGTACTTGGTGTTTAATTTTGGCTTTTTTCAGAGCATTCGAAATTAATTCTGACGACTCAATCGAAACGGTACCCACCAGAATCGGTTGCCCTTTTTCTTGAAGCTCTTTAATCTCTTCAATGATGGCTGCATACTTTTCTTCTTTACTTAAGAAGATCAAGTCAGCCATATCCAAGCGTTGCATCGGCTTGTTGGTCGGTATAACCACAACCTCAAGCCCATAAATCATATGTAGCTCAGTCGCTTCTGTGTCCGCGGTACCAGTCATACCTGACAACTTATTGTAAAGACGGAAATAATTCTGGAAGGTAATCGATGCTAAAGTTTGGTTTTCGTTTTGAATGTTAACGCCTTCTTTCGCTTCGATAGCCTGATGCAAACCATCTGACCAACGACGCCCCGGCATTGTACGCCCCGTGTGTTCATCAACAATAATTACTTCATTATCCTTTACGACATAGTCCACATCTTTCTTGAATAGCTTGTGCGCTCTTAGGGCTGCATTGACATGGTGCAGCAACATAATACTGGCAGGGCTATACAAACTTTGCCCATCAGGTAGCAGACCTGTTTTGCGCAACAATTTTTCAATACGCTCTTGGCCCAGCTCTGTCAGGTTCGCCTGCTTACCTTTTTCATCAATGGTGTAATCACCAGTGTCTTCTTCATCTTCCTGAGACTCTTTTTCTTGAGCTTCAAGTTGTGGGATTAACTGGTTAATTGCACGGTACATTTCTGAGCTGTCTTCAGCTTGCCCAGAAATAATCAGAGGCGTACGCGCCTCATCAATAAGAATCGAGTCAACCTCATCAATAACAGCAAAATTTAGCTCACGCTGCACACGCTGCTCTTGCTCAAACGCCATATTATCGCGCAAGTAATCAAAGCCATATTCGTTGTTAGTACCATAGGTAATATCAGAATCGTAAGCTTCTTTTTTCTGCTCATGAGTTTGACCAGATAAGATCACACCAACACTCATGCCTAAAAATTGATACACTGGCGCCATCCACTCAGCATCACGTTGCGCCAAGTAGTCGTTCACCGTAATCACGTGAACGCCTTTACCGGTCAACGCGTTGAGGTAAACTGGCAAGGTTGCCACTAACGTTTTACCCTCACCGGTACGCATTTCACCAATTTTGCCTTGATGCAACGTCATACCACCAATTAACTGAACGTCAAAGTGACGCATCCCCAAGGTACGTTTACTGGCTTCACGAACCGCAGCAAAAGCTTCTGGTAATAAGCTATCAAGTGACTCGCCTTGCTCTAAACGCTGCTTGAACTCTTCAGTCTTAGCCTTTACCTGCTCATCACTTAAAGACTCAAAATCAGCCTCAAGCTGGTTAATGCGCTCAACCTGCTTGCCCATACGTTTAATTGTGCGTTGATTTCGACTACCAAATATTTTGCTTAGAAAACTCATGCTATCGGTTCTTTTATCAAGTTATAAAACAGTTGCTGGTTAATTTTTGGGCATCATGCCTTTCGTTGTATGACCGCAACGGTTAATAGAATTATCATTAAGCACTCGATTGTACCGATATTCTAGAAGCTGTAAACGCCTTATCGGGCTTTTCGAGCAAGTATTTGAAACTAATGGGGGCGTCTTTTAAGAATTTCAATGACACTTGATAAATTGTTCTTATGCCATCGATAAGCACAAAAAAGCCGAGATAGACTCGGCTTTAAAGTACGATATTTTTAAAGTCAGAAATTTGTACCTTAAATCTCTGTTACGCGCTATTACGACTCTTTAAGGTAACGCCAAGGATTAACACGCTTTCCATTACGAGTAACTTCATAATGTACGTGAGGACCAGTTGAGCGACCAGTGCTACCTACTTTGGCAATTGTCTGACCTTTTTTAATCAGGTCACCTTTCTTTACGAGTACCGTTTTGTTGTGTCCATAACGCGTGGTGTAACCGTCGCCATGGCTCACCTCGACAAAAATGCCGTAGCCTGCTTTGCGCTCAACCGTTGTCACAACACCCGCAGCTGTCGATACAACATCTGAACCAGCCAATGCTGAAAAATCAATACCCGCATGCCATGCACGTTTACCACTGAAGGGATCAGAACGGTAGCCATAAGGAGATGATAGCCATCCTGTATTCACAGGACGTCCACTAATCTTTTGCTCGGCGCTAATATTCTTATCCAGCAACAAGGACTCAAGCGCAAATAACTGTTGCTCTTTAGCTTCAATGGAACTTTGAATGACATCCAATGATGAAGCTACGTCATGATAAGTGGCTTTGTCAGCATCTTCATCCTCGGAAGGTCCGCCCATTGCGGGTGCTGCACCAAAGCCAAACTCATCGGTAATACCTGCTTCTTCGGCTAACCGTGCACCGGCAGCGTCTAGTCGTAGGATGTGGGCCTGCATTGATGCTAAGCGGCTTGATAGTGCCTGAACTTTGTCTTCAGACAATTTCTTAGCACGCTCTAATTCTTCTTTTTGCTGAGAGAGTTCGACCTGCCATTTTTGAATGGCAGTTTCGCTCACTAAGTCCTGCTGCAAAACCCACTTAGTGGTATAGAAAGTTGCCGCTATGATAGCGAGTAAACTGAAAGCACTCAGTAATACCGTTACAACCAATTTAGATCGTCCTAATTCCAAAGCCTTGATTCCTTTCTGATCACTTTTAATAATCGTAATTCGCATAATCAACCAAAAGTTACTCAAGTCATCGAAAATCTAAAACGTTCATGTTTACAAAATTTTGCGGATTTAACCGCCGTTTCGGATGACAAATTCAACATCGCAAGCTTACAATAGTAAACTAACACCTACTTAGCCCAGAAGCATTAAAGCTTATGAAGCGTCCTTCCCGAGCCAAGTCCGTGGCTGACATACTTAGCAAGTCTGATGGCTTGCTAAAAGGGCTATTGAAACAATCCAATAGCCTAAAGTCCATAAACAAAAGTGTACAAGAACTACTACCTGACGAACTGAAAGGCCACTGTGAGGTCTCAGAGTTCAATCAGACTAGTCTTATCATTACTGCGGAAAATGCAGCTTGGAGTACACGTCTTCGCTATATTTCTTCAGAATTATTGGCCAACTTACGTCAAGCCGGCCATTATTCGTTGGCTAATATTCAAATAAAAGTTAAGCCAAGTCAATTCCGATAGTTAAAAAGTATTAATCGTCAGTAACTGTTTAGAAAGTGACTAGACTGACAGCACCGGGTTCATAATGTATGAAATTGGCGCTGTTTTAGCATCTTCATAAGTCGCTAATTCCCAAGTAGACTCATCCGCCATCAAGGTACGGATTAGCTGGTTATTTAGCGCATGACCAGATTTATAGCCTACAAATGAGCCAATTAAGCTATGACCCAGCAAGAATAAGTCACCAATAGCATCAAGAATTTTATGCTTCACAAACTCGTCGTCATAACGCAAACCATCTTCGTTTAACACTCGATAGTCGTCCATCACGATAGCGTTGTCTTGACTGCCGCCAAGCGCTAGATTGTTTGCACGCAAAAACTCGATATCTTTCATGAAACCGAAAGTACGCGCACGACTTACTTCTTTCACAAAAGACGTGGTCGAGAAGTCAATCACTGAGGTTTGACTGCTCTTCTTAAATACCGGGTGATCAAAATCAATGGTAAAGGCAACTTTAAAGCCATCAAAAGGCTCAAACGTTGCTTTCTTATCGCCGTCTTCGACAGTCACTTTCTTTTTGATTTTGATAAACTTCTTCGGCGCATTCTGCTCGGTGACACCAGCAGACTGCAACAAAAATACAAATGGGCTTGCACTGCCGTCCATAATAGGAACTTCAGGTGCAGACACATCAATATAGGCATTATCGAGGCCTAAACCAGCCATAGCTGATAATAGGTGCTCGACCGTAGAAATTCGCACACCATCTTTCACCAAACAGGTTGAAAGCGTGGTATCGCCAACATTTTCTGGCTTTGCATCAATTTCTACAATTGGATCTAGATCAACGCGACGGAACACAATCCCTGTATCCACTGGAGCTGGTCGTAGGGTTAAATACACTTTATCTCCAGTGTGCAAACCTACGCCAGTGGCGCGAATGGTTGTTTTCAACGTACGTTGTCGTATCATTCAGTGTTTTCTCCAACTTCTTGAAAAATCAAGAATTTAGGGTGGAAGATGTCGAAATTTTAGCGCATATTACCACAATATTTCTATTGTTTGAACAATTTTTGAACGTTTTTTGAACATTTGTTTGAATTTGCATCTTCCACACAAATTCTCTCATTATCCCTAATTATGCAAATCAAATCCTTAATCAGCACTGAATGCAGAGCAAGGAAAGCTAAGGAGGCTCGAAGGGATTGCCTCCTTATTCTCTATGAACGCTAGCTTTGCGTTTAGTTTCATTCAATCAGAACACAACACCTCTAACGTTTTGCATGTATCACTCCATGGTTACTGTCAATAGTTAATGTCCAAATCAATGGTACGTTCAACTAAAACTTAACAGTTAATCGGCCTGCTTTCTCAAAAATGCCGGAATATCCAAGAAGTTATCAACATCACTTCCTACCGCCATTTTTTGAGTGCTTTCCGACTCTTCCACACCAGCTTGCTTACGCGCCGCAGGTGGGACATCAAGTTTATTAAAGTCCAGCTCACCACTTGGCTTGCGAACTTCACGCTCTTTATTGTCTGAAACAAGTCTCATGCCAGCTTCCTGACCTAAGCCCGTCGCAACAACAGTCACACGCATTTCATCGCCCATGCTGTCATCGATTGCAGTACCAACCACGACGATGGCATCTTCGTGAGCAATATCCTCGATTACTTCACAAACTTCAGAGAACTCATCAATGGTAAACTCTTCGTTCGCCGTAACGTTAACCAAAATGCCGCGTGCACCTGATAAATCAACGTCTTCAAGAAGCGGGCTCGCCACTGCCATATCTGCAGCAACTTGAGCACGACCTTCACCTGATGCGATACCAGTACCCATCATCGCTTGGCCTTGTTCCGCCATCACTGTACGGACGTCTGCAAAGTCAACGTTGATTAGGCCAGGGCAGGTAATCAACTCTGCGATACCCTGTACCGCACCATGCAATACTGAGTTAGCCGAGGCGAAGGCTTCGGTTAAGCGCAATCCAGCGAACTGAGCCACTAACTTATCATTTGGAATAATAATCAAAGAGTCTACGACGTTGCGCAAATCTTCAATACCGTTTTCCGCCAGCTTCATACGCTTTTTGCGCTCAAACTTGAACGGCTTAGTGACCACAGCTACTGTTAAAATGCCCATCTCTTTAGCAATCTCGGCAATCACAGGTGCAGCACCCGTACCAGTACCACCGCCCATTCCGGCAGTAATAAATACCATATCAGAGCCTTGCAGCGACTCCATGATACGTTCACGATCTTCGAGTGCTGCTTGGCGTCCCACATCAGGATTTGCGCCAGCACCAAGGCCGCGTGTAATGTTTTGACCAATTTGGATGGTGGTTTTAGCCGTTGAAGCATTCAAGGCTTGAGCATCCGTATTGGCACAAATAAATTCAACACCATCAATGTTGGCTTTCACCATGTGCTCAACGGCATTACCGCCACCGCCACCAACACCAATAACTTTAATAACTGCGCTATTCTGGCAGCTATCTACGAGTTCAAACATATTAGGCATAACTATATCCCCTTCGATTGTTTAGCCAATTTTCACTTAAGTCTTGCTTACAATATTTAAAGAACATAAGTGACTTCTCCAATTTAATCTCTAGCCAAAGCTAATGATTAAAATCCACTGAACCAGCTTTTCATGCGCTCCCAGAGCCCATTAAAGCCAGTCACATTTCGTTCACGGTGATGGCCTACGTCTTGCTTACCGTAAATTAATAGACCAACGCCCGTGGCATAAATTGGGTTGCGCACAACATCCACCAAACCTTTGATGTGTTGAGGCATCCCTTGACGAACTGGCATGTGGAACACTTCCTCTGCCAGCTCCATCAAACCTTCCATCTTCGAGCCGCCACCGGTGATGACCATGCCCGAAGCAATTAAATTCTCAAATCCGCTACGACGAATTTCAGCATGAACCAACTCAAACAATTCGCTGTAACGTGGCTCAACGACTTCCGCCAATATTTGTCGTGACACACGTCTCGGTTGACGCTCGCCAACCCCTGGAACTTCGATCGTTTCATCTAAGTTCGTTAACTGTCTTAACGCACACGCATATTTCACTTTGATATCTTCAGCATGCTGAGTCGGCGTTCTTAGTGCGACAGCGATATCGTTTGTGACCTGATCGCCCGCAATCGGAATGACCGCGGTATGACGAATCGCACCGCCCGTGAATATCGCGATGTCCGTCGTGCCGCCACCGATATCAATCAAACAAACGCCTAACTCTTTTTCATCTTCAGTCAGCACCGAATAACTCGATGCTAACTGCTCTAAAATCACGTCTTCCGTTTCTAATCCACAGCGCGCCACACATTTAGTAATGTTCTGTGCTGCACTCACGGCACCAGTCACCATGTGTACTTTTGCTTCAAGACGAACGCCCGACATACCAATCGGCTCGCGAATACCTTCTTGGTTATCAATCACAAATTCTTGCGGCAATACATGCATGATTTTTTGATCTGCAGGTATTGCTACCGCTTTCGCTGCGTCAATCACACGCTCGACATCACTCTGAGCGACTTCATTATCTTTAATCGCAACAATACCGTGCGAATTGAGACTTTTGATGTGGCTTCCAGCAATACCGGTGTAAACAGAGTGAATCTGGCAACCCGCCATTAACTCAGCTTCCTCCACGGCACGCTGAATTGAAGCGACGGTGGACTCGATATTAACCACCACGCCTTTCTTCATGCCACGAGATGGGTGCGAGCCAATACCGATAATATCGACCGTATCATCAGCACCTACTTCCCCAACAATGGCCACCACTTTTGATGTGCCAATATCCAGCCCTACAATTAATCGTTTTTCTGTTGATTTCGACATAGCCTTACCTACTGCCTCCGTCATTGATGACTGACGCTTCATTTTCTACCCATTGCGCTGCCATACCGTTTTGGTATCGCAAATCAACGTATGCCAAAGC
This sequence comes from Kangiella geojedonensis, assembly GCF_000981765.1. Taxonomy (GTDB): domain Bacteria; phylum Pseudomonadota; class Gammaproteobacteria; order Enterobacterales; family Kangiellaceae; genus Kangiella; species Kangiella geojedonensis. Next base: position 1,899,233 of record NZ_CP010975.1, read on the forward strand.
GGCTTGTTTTTGTTGTTTTACACTATCGATGTACTGCATAAATCTCTCTATACGCTCTTCCACATGAACATTGCCTAATCGAACTTCTAAGCCATCGGTTAACACCAAATTGATAGCGCCACGCTGACTTAACTCCATTCTGTCGATAATCATTTTCTTTTCGAGTAGCTGTTGCTGATACAGTTGCAACAACTCCGTTAAGTCTTTCGCCAATGCGTCAGGGCCACTTAACTTCACCCACTCAGCGTGAGGTAACTCAACAGGGTAAAAAACCTCACCCTCGACCGACACAACACCACGATCATTCCAGTACGCCACGGGCTCATGCTCTATGACCGAAACTTGTAAAGTTTCCGGCCAAACTTTTCTCAGCTGAACCGACTTAACCCATGGCAATTCCACTAACTTTTGTTCCGCTTGCTCCATCTCTAACGTGAAGAAGCCCCGGTCATCAATACTTCTCAGCACATCATAGACGCCTACAGCGTTTGTAAATTTGTGCTTTTGTAACTCTACTTTTTTAATCGGAAAAACATTGTCAGTGTTAATGCTAAAGATCCAAATACCACCAAACACCAACGCTATCGCAACCAACGAACCTGCTAGCAAACCAACAGCCCATTTTAAAGGCTTTGCAAAGCCCTCAAATGAACGCTGCTTTTTTTCGCTACGACTCGCCATCTTGGCCATAACTATTCACCAACTCCTTCAGCACTCAGAACGCTCTTAAACAATCCGCCTTGACGCTCAAAACTTGTTTCTAATACATTCAGTACTAACTGCTCAAAACTCACGCCTTTGGCTTTTGCGGCTTTGGGCACCAACGACGATTGAGTCATTCCAGGGACTGTATTGACCTCTAATAACAACCAATCACCTGTTTGCCCATCCAGCATAAAATCCACACGTCCCCAGCCGTAACAACCCAGAGATTTAAACGCTTTTTCGCTTAAGGTCGCCAGCTCTGACTCTTCACTCTCAGACAAACCACTCGGGCAGTGATACTCCGTGGAGTTACTGTTGTATTTCGCTGTAAAGTCATAAAAGGCATGCGGCGTTTTCACACGGATACTGGGAAGCGCCTTACCGTTTAAAATGGATACGGTGTACTCTTCGCCATATATCCACTGCTCTAACATGATTTCTTGGTCAAACTGTGCCGCATCTGCCACCGCTCTTTGCAAAGACTCTGGGCTATCTGCTCTCGCCATACCGACGCTTGAGCCTTCATGAATCGGCTTGACCATGACGCAACCGTTTAATTCATCCAGCAACTCTTGTGCACGATCAAAGGACAGTTCTCCCGTAGTCACCATGCGATGTTTTGCCACTGGCAAACCCTGCGCACTCCATAGTAACTTGGTGCGTAATTTATCCATGGCGATTGCTGAAGCCATCACTCCGCATCCGGTATAAGGAATCTGGTGCAATTCCAAGAAACCTTGAATCACGCCATCTTCACCACCACGGCCATGCAGAGCATTCCAAACTCGATCAAACCCCTGTGTTGATAATGCCTCAAGGCCATCACTTTTAGGGTCTACCTTATGAGCATCGACGCCAGCTTCGACTAGTGCTTTATGCACGGTTTCGCCAGAAATCAATGAAATTTCACGCTCAGCCGAAAAGCCGCCATAAACCACAGCCACTTTGCCGTACTCCTTTGGAGAACGACTTACTTGGAATGACTTATCGTTAGCAGGGTGGCTCACGCATCCTCCTTGTCGATCAAACGCTTAAAATCCAAATTAACTTGAACCCAAGAAGGCGCTAGTGATCCAACATTACCCGCACCTTGCGTTACCAGAACATCACCATCGTCCAAGACGTGATGTAATGCTTCTGGTAAATCCGCAATCGACTCTACAAAAATCGGTTCAATCTTGCCGCGTTGACGAATACTACGGCACAACGAACGGCTATCCGCGCCAGGTATAGGCTCTTCACCCGCCGAATATACCTCTAACATTAATAGCTCATCCACTTCTGATAAGACCGAACAAAAATCTTCATACAAATCACGAGTTCGGGAGTATCTATGTGGCTGGTACACCATAACAAGGCGGCGCTCAGGCCAGCTTTTGCGTAACGCTTTAATGGTCGCATTCACTTCGCTTGGGTGATGACCATAATCATCTATTAGGGTCACTGTTTTATTATTAACTGTGTAATCGCCATACATCTGGAAGCGTCGACCAATGCCTTCAAATTCAGCTAATGCTTTTTGAATGGCGATATCACTAACACCATCATCTGTCGCGACAGCAATAGCAGCTAAAGCATTCTGTACGTTATGTTGCCCAGGCAAATTCAACTCAATATCCAGTTGCCCAACACAATCACGGCGAACCACTTTGAAGTAACTTTTCGTTCCTTTTTGTTCAAAGTCGATGGCTCTTACGTCAGCTTTCTGGCTAAAGCCATAAGTTACTGTTGGACGAGAGAGCTTCGGGATCAACTCTAATACCGTCTCATCATCAATACACATCACCGCTAAACCGTAAAACGGTAAGTTATGTAAGAAATCGATAAAGTTACTTTCTAAATTTTTAAAGTCACCGCCATAAGTATCCATATGGTCAGCTTCAATATTCGTCACCACAGACACCATCGGTTGTAAGTGCAAGAATGACGCATCACTTTCATCAGCTTCAGCAATGAAGTAACGGCTTTTACCAAGCTTGGCGTTTGAACCTGCGCTATTTAACAAGCCACCAATTACAAATGTTGGATCATAGCCACCTTCGGCATAAATACTGGCCAATAGACTTGTGGTCGTGGTTTTGCCATGAGTACCCGCTACTGCTATGCCATGTCTAAAGCGCATTAGCTCGGCTAACATTTCCGCGCGACGTACAATCGGTACTCGGCGCTCTCTAGCCGCTTCAATTTCAGGATTATTTTTTGGAATCGCAGTCGAACAAACCACAACATCCACATCTAGAATATTGTTACTGCGGTGCCCGAGGAAAATCTCTGCACCTAAACTTTTCAAACGTTCGGTAACGTGACTTTGACGCAAATCAGATCCGCTTACGGCGTAGCCTAAATTTAACAACACTTCAGCAATGCCACTCATACCTGCACCGCCAATTCCAATAAAGTGAATTCGCTTAATACGGCGCATTTCAGGAATCGCCTGTTGTAAGTTATCGTTGCTCATTAACACTCTCCGCAGCTTCACTCTTAACATCTGTATTAGCTTCTGCGCTACTCATAATTTCAAACTGACCAACTGCTGCACGTTTACAATACTCAGCGACCTGTAGCGTTGATTGTGGCTTGGCCAAACTCTTCGCAATAATCGCCATTTCTACAATGCGTTGTTTATCATTCGCTAACGCCGTAATTTGTTGAGCCAAGGCTTGCTCATCTAAATCATGCTGTTGAATAATTAATGCTCCGCCTTGATTAGCCAAGTAACGTGCATTGTGAGTCTGATGATCATCCACCGCATGTGGGTATGGCACAAAGATTGCCGCACATCCTGCCATCGCTATTTCTGCTACGGTTAGAGCACCCGCACGACAAATCACTAAATCAGCCCATTCATAAGCGGCTGCCATGTCATCAATAAACTCAGTAACATCATGCTTAACTAGGCTATTATTTAATTCTTTATATCTAGCGACGACGTCACCTAAATTCCCACGACCACATTGATGACGCACACTCACATTGAGTCCGCCATTAATAATGTCCAGCATCGCAGGGATTTTTTGGTTCAACACCAAGGCTCCTCTGCTACCGCCTATCACTAACAATTTGATACTGCCTTGCGTGGTATTAATACGCTCTTTTGCAGGAGCAATATTCATTAAATCGGTTCTGACCGGATTACCCACTGTGGCGACTTTACTGGCCTCAACAAAAGCTCCTGGGTAAGCTTGTAAGGTTATTTTGCTAAAACGATTCAGCTGTTGGTTGGTCATGCCTGCGATAGCATTTTGCTCATGCAGTACGAGAGGAACTCCGCACAACTTTGCGGCTAACCCACCAGGACCACTAGCAAACCCTCCCATGCCTAACGCAACATCGGGCTTGATTGTCTTAATCGCTTTTCTCGCTAATAACACACTTTTTAGCAATTGGAATGGCGCTTTAACTAACGATGCGAATCCTTTATTTCGAACCCCTTTAACAGGTAGCAACGTCATCTTAATATCGTGTTTCGGCACTAACTCTTCTTCCATACCACCTTCTGAGCCTAACCAGTGCAACATCCAACCTTGCTGTTGCAACTCTTTACCCACCGCTAACGCTGGGAAAATATGACCGCCAGTTCCACCAGCCATCAATAAAATCGTTTTCTGGGTTGTTCTACTCATGCCGCTCCCCCTGGCTTCTGCCACGGTAAGACTGCTTAGCGCTAGAATATTCGTGCTCTTTCCGACGAACCTCGAAGTCAACACGCAACAACACGGCTATAGCAACGCAGCTGACGATAAGGGAATTACCGCCATAGCTAATAAATGGCAGTGTTAATCCCTTGGTTGGTAAAGAGCCACTCGCAACGCCAATATTAATGAGTGCTTGCAAGCTCAACCAAAAACCAAAGCCGTAAGACATATAGGCTGCAAAATAATGCTCCATCTTTAGTGCTCGACGGCCAATGCTGAGGCTTTTCATGAAAATAATGGCAAATAAGACAATGACTAACGCCACGCCGATAAAGCCAAATTCTTCAGCAAATACCGCAAACACAAAATCGGTATGAGCTTCTGGTAAATAGGATAATTTCTGCACGCTATTTCCTAAACCCGCGCCAAACCAATCACCACGACCGAATGCAATCAATGATTGCACCAGCTGGTAACCACTTCCGAATTGATCCGCCCATGGATCAAGGAAGCTGGTTAATCGCTTCATGCGATAAGGTTCTTGCCAAGCCACCAGCCCCATGACAATCCCCACAAAGCCAGTAAGGGTAATGAACTGCCATAAACGCGCACCGGCCAAAAACATCATGGCCAACGCCGTTGCAACAATCACAGCTGATGTGCCAAAGTCCGGTTGCAATAACAAGAAAGCAACGACTAAGCCAAGAACCACTAAAGGCTTTATGAATCCGCGAATCTGTGTCTGCAGTTCATCACTCCGACGCACTAAATAACCAGCCAAGTAAATCACAATAAAGAACTTCATAAGTTCAGCAGGCTGAATCGTTAAGGGACCAACGCCAATCCAGCGCTTACTGCCGTTAACTTCTCGTCCGATAAACAGTACAGCAACCAGCAATAACACGCCCAACACTAAAAACTTAGGGCCGTTTTCTTGCCAAAAGCGGGTATCCAGCTGTAAAGCAAAGATAGCCGCAGTCACTGCAATACATAAATAAATACAGTGACGAATTAAAAAGTGGAACTCGTTACCGTTCATATGATCTTCTGCGTACGGCATCGAGCTAGAAGCAACCATCACCACACCAATTGCGAGCAATGCAATCACTGGACCAAGCAACCAAGGATCAAGTCGAGTACGTGGGTCTGACAGTTTTAACTGCTCGACAAAGTCGTTAAGACGCAAGACTTGAATAATATTTGTCATAGCGCCTCCACCAATTGTTCAAACTGTTCACCACGTTCAATGTAATTCTTAAACATGTCCCAACTGGCGCAAGCAGGCGATAAGAGCACGCAGTCGCCAGCGTCACTTGAAGCCACCGCTTGCTCTACAGCTTCTTCTAAGCTGCTCACAATGATCGATTTATGCGGGTCTAACCCAGCAATAGTCCCGCCATCTTTGCCGAAACAAATCACCTTTTTAGTATGCGTCTTAATAGTCTCTTGCAAGCTTGATAGATCAGCACCCTTAGCATCACCGCCAGCAATCAAAATAATCTTTTTGCCAAACTTAGGTGCAAAACTATTAATCGCCGCCACAGTAGCGCCGACATTGGTTGCTTTTGAATCGTTGATGTAAGTCACATCACCTTTTACTGCAACCAACTGGCTTCGGTGTGGCATACCTCGATAACTTTTGGCACTGTTAATGACCGCCTCATTAATTACTACGCCAGTTGCTTCTAACAAAGCAAAAGCCGCCGCTACATTGAGTGCGTTATGCGCACCTTGTAGCGTTAATTCGTTTAGTGAAAGTACTTCACGCTCAGCACGTCGTAATACACCGGCTTTTACATCCACCTGCCAGTCGCTGTGAGCAGAAAACCCAAACGACAAACGATTAGCATTTGTATCGCTAGGTTGAGTTAACTCATCTTCTGAGTTTTCAATAATGACTTCTGCATGATCAAAAATACGCTGTTTCGCCTCGACATAAGCTTTGTAATCCACATATCGATCGAGGTGATCTTCACTGATATTAAGGATAGTGGCAGCCGTTGGCTTTAACGAATACGTGGTTTCAAGCTGGAAGCTTGACAGCTCTAGCACCACCACAGCTTCGTCGCTAGACTCTACTAACAGGTCAAGTGCTGGAACGCCTATGTTGCCGCCAACCAGAGCCTTTAAACCACTGGCTTCTAACAAGGTTCCTACTAATTCAGTAACGGTGCTTTTACCATTCGAGCCAGTAATCGCTATCACGGGCAATTGATTGGCTTGTGCAAATAACTCAATGTCGCCAGCAATCTCAACACCATAGTCCTGAGCTTTAGCAATATCGGGCTGCGTCACTGCGATACCTGGGCTAACCACTAATTGTTCATAGCCCAACATCTGCTCACCATTCCAAGGAATTAAAGCTTCGGCATCAAGTTTTGCCAATTCATCCGATCCTGGCGCCTGTTCACGCGTATCCATGACCTTGAATGACTGATTGTTTTTTGACAAATAACGCGCAACCGAAAGCCCGGTCTCTCCAAGACCAAGAATCAAACGATTTTTCTGTTCAAGTGCGTTTATTTGCATCAATTACTATTACCTACTTTCTTAACGTATTTTCAACGTTGCTAAACCAATCAACACCAGAATCAGTGAAATAATCCAAAAGCGAACAATCACTCGCGGCTCTGGCCAGCCTTTTAATTCGTAATGATGGTGTAACGGCGCCATCTTAAAGATTCGTTTACCGGTCAACTTGTATGAACCAACCTGCAAAATCACTGAGACGGTTTCAATCACGAATACACCGCCCATAATGAATAACACCAGCTCCTGTCGAACTAGTACTGCGATTGTTCCGAGCGCAGCGCCGAGCCCCAAAGCACCCACGTCACCCATGAAGACTTGTGCGGGGTAAGTGTTGAACCACAAGAATCCTAAACCTGCACCAACAATTGCAGCGCAAAACACCACTAACTCACCAACACCGGCGATGTATGGTATCGACAAATATTCTGAGAAAACTTGGTTACCTGTTAAGTAAGCAAAGATGCCTAGGCCACCGGCCACTAACACCGTTGGCAATATTGCTAATCCATCCAGTCCATCCGTCAAGTTCACCGCATTACTGGTGCCGACAATCACAAAGTACGTCATGAAGATGAACATCAAACCAAGTTGTGGCATCACATCTTTAACAAACGGAATCAATAACTGGGTTTCTTGTGGACTAGCGGTATAGAACAAGTAAATAGCGATTCCTGCGCCTATGAGCGACTGCCACATATATTTCCAGCGAGCAATTAATCCTTTCGGATCTTTTCGTACCAGTTTGATGTAGTCATCAGCCAAACCAATTAAACCGAAGCCAACAATCGCAATTAAACAAACCCAGAGGTAACGGTTCTCAAGCTCGCCCCACAATAGGCAAGCCAAGACAATTGCTACAATAATCAATGCTCCGCCCATCGTAGGCGTTCCGGCTTTACTTAAATGAGTTTGTGGGCCGTCATCACGAACCGTTTGTCCAATTTGATAAGTGCTCAAACGGCGAATCATAGGAGGTCCGACTATCAAAGATATCCCCAGCGCTGTTAATACACTCAATATCGAACGGAACGTTAAATATTGGAAAACGTTAAAGCCTGAGTAAAACTGTGATAGATATTCTGCCAACCAGGTTAGCATGGTTAACCTCCCCTCTGAGTAGTCTGTTGCGACTCTTGTAACGCCTGTACTACTAGTTCCATGCGAGCACCGCGCGAGCCTTTTATTAAAATAATTTGCGTTGAATCCAGTTGTGCTTTCATCGCCGCAATCAATGCTTCTTTATCGGCGAATAATCTTCCGCCGTCCCCAAATGCTTCAATGGTATGAGCAACTTCAGTTCCTGTTGCAAAAAGTTTTTCGACGCCTTGCTCTTTGGCATATGTACCAATTTCTCTGTGATAACGCTCGCTTTCGCTACCAAGCTCGCCCATATCGCCAAAGACAAAAATAGACTCTCCCTCTTTGCTTGCAAGCACATCAATAGCAGCTTTAACAGAGCCAACACTAGCGTTATAAGTGTCATCGATAATCAAGCAACCTTGCTGTCCAGTAATAAGGTTTAACCGTCCTTTAACTGCACCGGCTTGTTCTAAGCCCTGCTTGATAGTGCTTAGCTCCACCTCAAACTGGCTGCAAATTGCCGCAGCAACCAAGGCATTGGAAACGTTATGCAACCCTGCCAGCTGTAATGTCACTGTGATAGAGTCTTTGCCGGTTAAATGTCTCTTAATCAAATCAAATGTCACCAAACCTTCTGAGTTTAGGTGAACATTATTAGCGCTAAAGTGGGCATCTTTATGGCGAGACACTGTAATTTTATGACAGTCAATAAACTCTTCTTGCCACTTCGAAGCGAACTCACAATCAAGATTTATAATGGCTGTACCATTCTCTCCAAGCGCTTGATAGATCTCAGACTTTGCTTCAGCAACGCCCTCTATGGAACCAAACCCTTCAAGATGTGCTGGCTCAACATTATTAATGACGCTAACGTTTGGTTTCGCTAAACCGGCACAATAAGCAATTTCACCTTTGTGATTTGCGCCCATCTCTATCACAGCAAACTCATGCTCTTGATTAAGCTCTAATAAAGTTAGCGGTACACCGATATGATTATTAAAGTTACCTTTTGTGGCTAACACATTTTCTTTATGCGCTGTACTTTTCAGGCGCAGTATTGATGCCACCAACTCTTTAACCGTTGTCTTGCCCGCGCTTCCAGTAATCCCTATGACTTTTGGATTCACTTCTTGGCGAACAAATCGAGCTAATTGGCCTAATGCTTTTTCAGTATCTTTTACAACAACCTGTGGTAATTGACTGTCCACTTTTCGGCTTACCATCAGCGCCACTGCACCCTGATTCTCAGCAGTTTTGATAAACTCATGTGCGTCAAATCGTTCGCCGACTAAAGCTACAAATAAAGCCCCAGAGCAGTCTGCTCGACTATCCGTCATGACTTTATCCAGCGTCAAATCATTACCCACTAATTGACCTACACAGAAATCTGCAATCGCTGAAAGCTTTAATGGAATCATGCTAATTCCTCCATCAAAGTTTTAACCGATTGTAAGTCACTGTAATCCACTTGCTCGGTTCCAATGACTTGATAATCTTCATGCCCTTTACCCGCAACTAAAATCATGTCGTCAGGCTTCGCATGCTCCATTGCAAACTTAATCGCTTCAAAACGACTGCTGATATAAGGCGTTTCTTTATTACTCATACCTTGACGAATCATTTCGACAATCGTCTCACGGTTTTCTGTACGTGGATTATCATCAGTAATAATCACTTCATCAGCATTAGCTTCGACAACCTGTCCCATAATGGCTCGCTTAGAAGTATCACGATCGCCACCACAGCCAAAAATCGCCCACACTTTACCAGTGTCACAATGTGCTTTTAGCGCAGATAGCGCTTTCTCTAAAGCATCAGGCGTATGCGCATAATCCACGACAACAGTAGGCTTGCTGTCAGCACTAAACTGTTGCATTCTTCCAGGTACCGCATCGGCTGAATTCAACGCAATAATCCACTTATGACTATCGCCTAACATCACGCCTAAAGCCCCAGCCACTGCCATCAAGTTAGACAAATTAAATTGTCCCAATAATCGCGAGTGTAATTTGGCGCTCCCCCAAGGAGTGTGCAGATCGGCTTTTAAGCCATTGAGGCTTAATTCTGCATTTTCAGAAGTAATCCAATCAGCAACGTTGAGTTCTGACTGCTTACCACTTTGGCTATAAGCAATTTTCTGACATTTGATTTTCTTATCACCCAATAAACGGCGACCGTATTCATCGTCAGCGTTGATCACCGCAGCTTTTAAATCCTTCTTCAGGAATAACTCACGTTTCGCTTGGAAATAAGATTCCATGTCACCGTGATAATCGAGATGATCGACGGATAAATTCGTAAATAGCGCGACGGTAAACTCAACGCCATTAACACGACCTTGTAATAAACCGTGTGACGAAACTTCCATCGTCATGTAATGATTCTTTTGCTGTAAATATTCCGCACATATTTTTTGTAACGATACCGCATCCGGCGTGGTATTCGACGTTGGCTGCAGCGCCGACGGGTTTCCATTACCAATTGTGCTTAGCATCAAGGTTGGGTAATTTAAAAAATCCAATGCCTGTGCTAACAAGAAACAACAGCTTGTTTTACCATTGGTTCCGGTAATTCCCGTCACCGACATTTTGCGCGTTGGGTTGCCGTAGAAACGAGCCGCGATATCACCACTTGCTTGTGCTAGATGTTCAATAGCCACTAATGGCACACCAGAGAATGAAGTTACCTGCTCTGACGTTTGGACAAACTCTTGTAGCCCCTCTTTTTCGACCACTAATACACTAGCCCCTAAATCGACAGCCTGTTGTAAATACTGTCGTCCATCCGATTGATGTCCTGGATAAGCTAGAAACATGACGCCTTTTGCCACAGCACGACTGTCAAGACACACCCCATCGATTTCTAACTCAGCCAAATCACCCAGTTGCTCTTTACTCAGGTGCTTTTTCAATACTTTTGCTAATGCTTTCGGCTTAAAGCTTGCCCCTTGGAAACTAGTCATGACCGCCTCCTTTGGCCACTGAGCCTGTCGCGGTTGCAATCGCAGGTCTGTCTAACTCGCCGTCAGGCGTCACATTTAACAAGTGTAACGCCGTATCAGCCACTTTAGAAAACACTGGCGCAGACACTGTACCGCCGTAATAACTATCACCAGCAGGCTCGTCCACCATCACCACAATGGCAAATTTAGGATCAGTCGCTGGAACTAGGCCTGCAAAATAAGTCACGTACTCATCACCGTAACCACCACGAATTGCCTTACGTGATGTTCCCGTTTTACCTGCAACGCGATAACCATCCACACGAGCACGAGTACCGGTACCACCTTTCTGTGTCACCTGCTCCATCATCTTGACAACTTGTGACGCGATTTCAGGTTGAATAACACGTTCACCCTCAATCTCTTCGTGTTCAGGACGCTTTAATAGTGTTGGCGTGCGCTTAATACCACCAGCACCCAGCACAGCGTAAGCTTGCGCTAATTGCATTGGCGTCACCATAAAGCCATAGCCGTATGACCAAGTTGCTTTTTCATGACGCGACCAATTGGGTCGTGGTGATAAACGACCTTGGGCCTCGCCCTGAATACCTAAGCCTGTGTCGACACCAAAGCCTACCGCATACAAGGTTCTTAAAAATTCATCATCGGTCAGTTCTAGGGCAATTTTCGATACACCCATATTGCTTGATTTCTTGATGATGCCATCCAAGTCTAAAACCCCATGATTACGGGAGTCACGCACCCATGCATAATCAAGGTACATACGACCTGGCGACGTATCGATTTCACTGTTAACGTCAAATTTACCGCTGCTCAAGCCGCTCACAACGGTTAACGGTTTTACCGTTGATCCAGGCTCAAACATGTCTGTAATTGAACGGTTACGGGTTAACTCAGGCAATCGACTGTCTGAACGGTTAGGGTTAAACGATGGCTGGCTTGCCATTGCTAATACTTCGCCAGTGTCAACATCCATCACAACCACTGAACCGCCTTTTGCGCCATTCGAAAGCACCGCCTTCTTCAACTCTTTATAAGCCGCCGCTTGAATGCGTGAATCAATACTTAACTGTAAGTCGTTACCTTGCTCAGCTTTTGCTAACACACCACGCTCTTCAACCACACGGCGGTAGAGATCAACCACCACCTGCTCTTTACCCGGTTTACCCGTTAAGAAAGTATCGAATGCTTTTTCAACACCCTCCAGTCCTTTATCATCAACCCCTGTAAAGCCGACTACATGCGCAGTCACTTCAGCGCTTGGATAATAACGGCGATATTCGGTTTTAAAGTTCACACCTTTAATATCCAGACGTTTGATGTATAACGAAACGTTGGGATCTACTTGACGCTCAAGCCATACAAACTGACGCTCAGAACGATTCATCACCCACTGATTTAACTCGTTTTCGTCACGCTTTAACGCTGCTGAAAACGCTTTCCATTTCTCGCTTTGTAGTACTTTTGGCGTTTGTAATAAGGTTTTGACATCCAGCCAAACCGACTCTGTTGGTACCGATCGCGCCAATTCAACGCCACTGCGATCCAGAATAAGCCCGCGGTGACTTGAAATACCTTTAACACGAACCGAACGAGAATCTCCCGCTTTAGCTAAATCATCAGCACTGACAACTTGTAAATAAGCCGCTCGACCGAGTAGCGCAACAAAACCGCACAACAGCACAACGCACATAACGTAATAACGCCATGTGCAAAGTGGTACTGTTTTAACCTTGCGGTTTCTTACTTTTTTCATTCGCTCTCGGTCCTACCCTACTCACTCTTGTTTAACGCTAACTACTCTTTATCTCTAAGAGCTGGTTTCATGATGATTTCGTCATCATTGTCCGTATGTTTCATTTCTAACTGTTGCTCAGCCAACTGCTCGATTCTGCTATGGTCTGATAAAGCGCTTTGCTCTAACCTTAATTTTTGCCACTGCAAATCCAACGCTGTTTGTTCATCCTGTAGCTTCTTCAACTCAATCGTTGCCTGGCGAAGCTGGTGGGTTTGATAGGCTACGGTAATCGCTGAAATCACCACAATCACACCTAACGTAATCACACCAAAACGTCTTGCGAAAGCTGCCATCAAACTGTAAAAAGGCCATAAGCTATTGGTTTCTTTAACCTTTTTTTTGTCCGCGCGGCTCTTGCTTTTGCTCAAGCTGCTCTTGCTCACGCAAGTTTCTCCGCAACACGCATAACCGCGCTTCGCGCGCGGTTATTTCGTTCTAACTCTTCGTCACCGGCTTTGGTGAACTTGCCGACTTTTTTCATCCGGCGGTTAATCATGTCTTCCGTCACCGGCAAGCCAGGTGGAAAATCCTGGCCTTTTTCCTGCTTCTGTATAAATCGTTTCACCATTCGATCTTCTAGCGAATGGAAACTGATGGCGACCATACGGCCACCGACTTTCAAGCACTCCAGCGTTTGCTCCAAAGTCTTTTGTAAATCATCCAGCTCACTGTTCACGGCAATACGAATTGCCTGAAAACAGCGAGTTGCTGGGTGCTTATGTTTTTCCCAGCGTGGATGTGCCTCTTTTATAATTTCCGCTAACTGTAATGTGCGGTTGATTGAGGCTTTTTGTCGCTTCTCAATGATCGCTCTCGCGATTCGTTTGGCGTAACGTTCTTCGCCAAAAGCTTTGAACGCCCACACCATATCCTCTTCTTTCGTTTCAGCTATCCACTGCTCAGCAGTTTGCCCACGTGTAGTGTCCATACGCATGTCCAGCGGACCGTCTTGCATAAAGCTGAAACCGCGCTCCGCCTGATCTAACTGTGGCGACGAAACGCCTAAATCCATCATAATGCCGTCTATTTCACCGACTAATGATTTCTCGCTAACCTTTTGTTCTAAAAGGGAAAAGCTTTCATGTATAATTTCAAACCGAGAATCTTCTTGCTCTAACGACTGACCGACTAAGATCGCCTGAGGATCTTTATCGAAGGCCATTAAGCGCCCTTTATCAGATAGCATCGACAAAACTGCTCGGCTATGGCCACCACGGCCAAAGGTGCAGTCAATGTAAATACCGTCAGGGTTGATCACTAGAGCCTCCACGGCCTCATCCAGAAGAACCGCATCGTGCGCCGTCTCTGTATCACTAGAAGTCATGATTAGAGCTCATGGTTAAAACGCCAGGTCCGGTAAATTCTCTGTATCTAATGGACCCTCGCCCAACGCAGCCACATCATCTTCAATCTTCTTGTGCCAGTTATTCTCATTCCAAATCTGGAATGTTTTACCTTGGCCCGCTAATAACACTTCTTTTTCAAGATGTGCATATTCACGAAGAACAGGTGGTAGTAGAATACGCCCGTTACCATCGATTTCATGCTCAGATGCATGGCCGAGTAACATACGCTTAATACGTCGTTGGTTAGGATCAGTGTTGGAAAAAGTGTCTAAAGTGGTTTCGAGTTGTTCCCATTGGGGAAGCGGGAAAAGCAGTAAGCACGGGTCAAACAGGTCAATTGTCACCACAATTTGATTAGCGCAAGCATCATGAAAACGCGAACGGTACTTCGCCGGAATGGCGATACGACCTTTCGCGTCCATATTGATTGCAGTTGCGCCTCTAAACATTGGCTTCTTTTAACCCCGATTAACTCGACTGTTTCATTATTGAGGCCAGTTTTAGGAAAGAAGCTTGAAAGAGGATTGCTAGGAGAGAGTTAAAGCAAGGCTCTTTCAAGCTTCTTTTTAAAGCTCGCCACCAGTAATGATGGTTTGTTACAACGCTCAGTAAATCGTTTTGATCGTCATTGATCCTTTACGATCCACTTTGCGACACTTTTCTCCACTTATCTACACTATATGAAGTTTAGGTGTTTTTTGCAAGGCAAATTTGCATGTAAAATGTGAAAAATGTCCTTATTTGACAAACACTTAGCAAAGGTTAGTTGGCACTAACAAACACCCAAAAATAAAAGCGATACTTTTCATCAAATTAGCGTTATAAGTTAGAAACTACTTTAAGTTAATGGGGAGTTTTCGACCTTTACAATGTACTGAATCTACTTGAAACAGCCCAAATCAAAGGCTTCCGGTAAAACAATTTTACAATTATGCGGTAATAAGCTTGTTACTCTTTAATAAGCACTCGTTGGTTGTAAGGCTGTGCTTTCAACATTAATGATCAGCTTATAACTTACCGCCATAACACCAAAACTGGGGTGGTAATTCCTGCAAGAGTGCCCTAGACTGGTATCAAGACGCTAAAAAGTATAACCCTATGAATTACAAAGAGATTTTCGAGCAGATCAGTGATGAATTAAAGGACTTTGACGAAATTGGTCAAGTCGCTACCTACATTCCTGCGCTAGCTAAAGCCAACCCTAACAAGTTCGGCATGTACTTAGTCACCGAAGAAGGTCATGAATACGATCATGGCGATGTTGAGGAAACCTTCTCTATCCAGAGTATTTCTAAAGTTCTTTCATTAGTCTACGCTTTCAAGTTAGTAGGCACTGACTTATGGAAGCGTGTTGGAGTAGAGCCTTCTGGTAGCCCCTTCAATTCTTTAGTGCAGCTTGAATACGAGCAAGGTATACCGAGAAATCCTCTGATCAACGCTGGCGCTATCGTGGTTTGCGATATTTTGGTCAGCCAATTGAAGGATCCTTACCACGATTTCATCGATTTCGTGCGAGAACTGGCCGGTAATCCCTCAATAGATTACTGCAACGAAACCGCCCAATCAGAAAAAGAGTGTGGTTTTAAAAACAACGCCCATATCAATCTTATGAAGTCTTATGGCAATATTGAGAATGATGCTGAGGAAGTACTCGACTTCTACTTCCACCTCTGCTCAATTGAAATGTCGTGTAAAGACTTAGCCCAAACCTTTATGTTCTTAGCCCGTGGCGGCAAGAACCCTCTAAACAATAAGCGCATCTTAACCGCTCGTGAAACCAAGCGGATCAACGCCATCATGCTACTGTGCGGCTTTTATGACGAAGCCGGTGAGTTCGCCTTTAAAGTCGGCCTACCTGGTAAAAGTGGTGTTGGTGGTGGCATTGTCGCCATCTATCCCGACCAATATAGTGTTGCCGTATGGAGTCCCGGCCTAAACACTAAAGGCAACTCAAGCAAAGGTATTAAAGCGCTAGAGATCTTCACCACCATTACTCAATCCAACGTTTTCGGGCCATCGCCTATCTTCGACGAACTAGAGTACGAATAAAAAGCCATGAATTCGTAACATAACCGTAGTCAATCTCTCACAAAAGCTTCATCGAAAACGTCTAGTTTCATTCCAGTAATTATTATTAAATAGCAACTGAACCGACGGAATGGTTCTGCTCTTAAGGACGAGAGTATCAGGGACACCTCAGGAAGAGGTCATTAAGGAATGTCTCAGGAAGAGACTCTACTCTAAGGAAAGAAAGCTCAGGATGAGCATGTTGATGAAAAGGGAATGGCACAGGATGTGCTACTTCCCTTTCAACATCCTTCTCAGTAGCAAACTCAGTAACAAAATCTAATGGATACAACGGAAACAACTAAAAGGACTTTACTATGGCGATCAAGCTTATTCAAAAATACCAAGGCTGGTGGGATTCTAGCCAAAACCGCGGCCACTTCTGGTTTACCTATTACGATAATACTCGCGAAAGAAGCGTCTACGTCAATGCTTCAGAGTTCCAGATCATGATGGACATGCTAAGAAACGAAAAACCTGTCTACGGCGACCATACCCGCGCCCTAGTCACCACCCAATCTGAAGAAACTGGTGAAGAAGAATCCTGATCGAAACCATTGTTGAAATCATAGTTAACTTATTCTTATCAGTTTTACTTCAGTGTAACAGCCAGCGCAGTCTTCTAACCAAGACACTTAACTACCCCTAGTAACCCTTCGCGCTGGCTTTTTTTAATAATTATTCAACACTCCTTTGATAAAATCCCTATTTGCTAAACCAAACCTGCTCAGGCACACTAATGACAATCTAATAAAGCCTACTCTGTCATGAGCAACAGACAACTCGAACACACCGATCACTTAGAAGGCCAAGACAAGAAAAAGAAAAGCAAGCGCCAGATCAGTCTACTGGCACACGACATTACCGTACCCATGAACGTCGGCAGCCTTTTTCGTATTTCTGACGCCCTCGGCATTGAAAAAATCTACTTATCTGGTGAGACTCCAACGCCACCCAATAATAAAATCCGCAAAACCTCACGCAGCACGGAAAAATACGTGCCGTTTGAAACAATAGAAAACCCAGTTGAAGTAATACAACAATTAAAACAAGAAAACTGCTTAATCATCGCCTTAGAAATCACCAGCGACAGTATTCCACTACAAGAACTAAAACTAGAACAAGATCAGAAAGTTTGCCTAGTTCTAGGCTCAGAAAATACTGGAGTCAGCCAAGAACTCCTAGAACTATCCGACATTACCACCCACATCCCCATGCTTGGCAAAAACTCCTCCATGAATGTCGCAACAGCCTGCGGGATAGCGGTGTATGGACTTACTTCTTAGACATTAGTGACTAATTTCGACAATATGGAGCCTCTTAACTCGTACTTCTCCAAATGGATCCAAAGAAACCTCTTTTAATACCAAAGCTTTGACTTGTGATTTTGTCATAGACGAAATGTACTCAATTCTGTCTTGGTCACCAACTACTGAGAAAGGATAATCTCCTTCAATAATTTCTCCCACGCCTATAACCGTTAATTTTCCAACATTACTTCTCTTGTTAAAATCAAAAATATCTCAAAAGATTGGCACAGGCTCCTTTTCAATATGTGTAGGATTATCAAATATAGACTTCTCGTTATCACGCAACTGAATCTCTGGATTTTCAGCACTTCCCATAGAGTAGTTTGTTACAGCACCCTTCTTCAATTTATGATTCAAAGCTCTCCAGTGCTCAACCGAAGCTTCAGCTATCTGGTAAACAGGACCGTTATAAGTGTTATGAATATCACCATTGTGCACAGTCAGTGTCGAATCATCATTAGCTTGGTATACCGGCTTTTCCCCTTTCTCAGCAAGTTTATAAACAAACTTTAAAAGCTCCCAGCTTTGCTTAGTAAGTTCCCATATATCTTTTGAGCTAAAAGTTGCTAGTACGGGAATTGTAAGCTGAGCAACATCGTAAATTATTTCTAAATCAGTCTCTAATGAGCCATGCTTAATATCAAACGTTTTTAAGCAAAAAACTTCTCGGTCACTTTTAGTGACTTTACTGCCTCCTGATAGAACTAAGTAGGTTTTATCAAAGATGGCTTGAACTTCACTCAAAGATGATATCGCAAGAGGCAAAGGAATTCCTTGCTCGAAAGTAGGCCCCTCCATTTTAAATTTAAAATTGCTCATTATTCCCTCATATCTATTTAATATAGTTTTCTATTAGCCTAAACAACTCCAAGTTAAACTACTAGTATACAAGCACATGCTCAAGTCTGAACCTTGCGTCCAATTCCCTTAAAGTTAGCCGAAAGAAGAAAAGTTATAGCCCAATTTAGTCAAAACGAGACAGGATGTCGAGTTTGACGGCGCGTGAATAACTTTTATGAATGAGGGAAGCCCGAAGGGCCTAACTATCTGGGGTGCCCTTTCTTTTGGTTCGTTTTTCCCTAAAGGGATTCCCTTCGGTCGCTTAGGCATGCAAAGAAAATGAACATCAAATACTCATGGGGTAAACAATAAACCTAGGTTTACAACACTCGCGAAAAAGACTCTGGATTCCGTATCAAGTACGGAATGACAAGAATAGAAAATAAGAAAAGCTGGCCGATAAGCCGGATTCTGTCGTGGACAGTCATTCGTCTAGGCCATCAATCACTCGATGGCTCCAGCAACCTACCCGGTTCCAACGCGAGCAACGCCGTACGGAACCCTATTTGGTCTTGCTTCGGGTGGGGTTTACCTCGCCGCTAGCTGTTACCAGTAGCGCGGTGCGCTCTTACCGCACCCTTTCGCCCTTACCTGTGAACTTAGCGAACTAAGAACCATCGGCGGTCTTCTTTCTGCTGCACTTGCCGTCGGCTTGCGCCGCCCAGGCGTTACCTGGCACCCTGCTCTGTGAAGTCCGGACTTTCCTCTCCCTATGAAGTCATAGGCAGCGACTGTCTGGCCAGCTTTGCAGCAAGTTTAGTCTTCGCACAAAAAAAGGCAAGGAAAACTTAATTTCCTCACCTTTTCGGGGCAAAACATTTAACTTCTGGGTTAGCTTTTTCCCAGCGTGTCCTCAAACCATTCGCGGAACATGCGTTTCTCGTAATAGAAGCCTTCTCTGTAACGCTTCCATGTTTTTTCATGATATAAATAATTCATGTCTTTAATTTTGGCATCGCCTTCTTTAATGACGTTACCATCAGCTCCTGTCAGCTTATAACTGAACTCCATGCGCGGAAAGTAGAGCTCTTTCATGGTGCGAATATTACGAGTGCCTGTCATTTGAACATGTCCAGCCAAATCTAGGTCTTTGATTTCAATTGATAAAGTCTGACCTTCTGGTAATTCTTTACCATATTCAGTAAAAAACTTATCAAAGCTTTCTTTTACGCGTTTATGGAAGGTGCCTTTTGGCTCAGAAGCCGCACGAACATCTCGATAATCATCGAAATCTCCCCACTCAACCTTAATTCCTGCTTTAGATTGAGCTTCGTCATTACTTGCAAAAGAAGCACCAGCAAAACTCAACGCTAAGGCACCAATGACACTGACTAGAATGTGTTTGTAGCTTTTCATAAAACCTCCGCTTAATCTGCTTTTTGCTGTAACGCCCACTGATACAAGTCTTTCTTTTTTGCACCTGTGATTTGTGCCGCTAGCTTTGCCGCCTTGTTTGGCGGTAGCTCTGAGATGAGGTGAGCCATGATATTTCGTGCTTCTTGGCTTATCTCATCACCGACAGACACTTTCGTTACACCTTCGACCATTACCACAAATTCACCTTTTTGTTGGTTCGGGTCGTTTATAACCTGTTCTAGTACTATAGACGAAACACCGGACAAAATAGTTTCAAAGTTTTTGGTTATTTCTCTCGCAATAACCACATGCCTATCACCCATAACCTCGCTTAAATCCTTCAAACTGTCGGCGATACGGTGCGAAGATTCATAAAAAACCAACGTTTCTTTATGCTCTGAAAGGGCTTCATAGCGTTCTTTTCTAGCCTTTGACTTCGACGGCAGAAAGCCCCAAAAGCTGAAACTGTCGGTAGCTAACCCCGCAACCGATAATGCTGAAATCAAGGCGCTAGCCCCTGGAATAGGACTAATTCTAAAACCTTTTTGGCGTAAGCCTCGAACCAGTTTAAAGCCTGGGTCACTGATTAATGGCGTTCCCGCGTCGGAAATCAGGGCAACCGATAAGCCATCGTTCAGCTTCTCTGCAATCTGCTCAATGCGCGCTTCTTCATTATGCTCATGCAATGAAATCATGGGGGTCGTAATGTCATAGTGAGACATTAGACGTTGACTGTGCCGCGTATCTTCAGCGCAAATTAAGTTAACCTGCTGTAAAGTTTCAATGGCTCGATAAGAAATATCGCTGATATTGCCAATAGGCGTAGCTACAACATACAAGGTTCCAGCATCTGCTTGGAACTGATTGATATGTTGTGAATTTTCCTTGTTAGAATCTGTCAAATCTACCATTGGTTCTTTGCCTTGTTGCGCCCTAGAGCTTAGAATATAACGTAATAAAGTCTTGAGAATGGAATTATGACAAAAAAGTCCTTTAACAAGAACCTATCATTAGCGATTTGTAGCTTTTTAGTAGTTTCCTGTGTCACCACGAAACCTCGTTCTTCGAGTTCAGATGATGGTATACGTGACCGTGTCGCACAATCGCCTGATTTCTATTTACAGCAAGCAGAACAACAGACTGGTACTGCCCAAGCGCCCTTTAAGCTTAAAGCCGCGATTGCTTATCAGGAAATGGGGAACCCAGCAGAAGCCTATTCAGTGCTGAGGAGTTTTCAGCCAACAGAACTGCCAGCCGAACAACGCGATGGGTATAACTTATTGTTGGGCGAAGTTGCTCTAACGCAAGATAAACCTTTTGAGTCTATTCGTGCGTTACAAGCTATCGGCAACCCTCAAGATCACAGTCAAAACTGGCAATCTCATTACGCTATTACGCTAGCAGATAGCTTAGCCGCTAATAATCGCTTGGCTGATGCTGCCGTCACTCGCCTTGAAGCATCATCACTATTTAACGATTACCGTATCGCAGAACAGCAATTCGACCGAGCATGGCAAGAACTGATCGCTTCTCCTGTTGGTGCCATCGAGCTAAAACGCTCACGCGCTTCGGATCATCAGGTACTCGGCTGGTTAGACATGGCCATTATTCGTCACCGTTACATGCGTAATGCATCAAACATGTCTACGGCTATGGACGAATGGTCTCAAATTTACCCTGACCACCCTGCTATTAATTACCTTGATATGAGCCAAATGGGCTCATTCGACTTTACAGCCGTAGCGCCAACCAAGATTGGCTTGTTCGTTCCGTTATCAGGAAATTTAGCACCTGTTGGACAGTTAATTCGTGATGGATTCATGGCTGCCTACTATGAGCAACCTAACCGCGCTGAAACTGCCGATGTTGTTGTTTATGATACGCATGGTATTGATATTCAAACTCTCTACCAACGTGCTTTTGAAGAAGGCGTTGATTTTGTAGTCGGCCCACTACTTAAATCCAATATGGAAGATCTAGCTGCTCAACCGAGCCTACCGATCCCAACGCTAGCTCTAAACCGACTTGATTCAAACTATGCGCCAAGTAACTTTTTCCAGTTTGGCCTACCCATTGAAGATGAAGCGCGACAAATTGCTCGCCATGCCATGCGTCAGGGACAAGATCGCGCCTTTATCATTAATGCCGACGCCTCGCTCGGTAAGCGTGCTGTAGAAGCCTTTACACAAGAGTTTGAGCAGATGGGTGGCTACATTGTTAAGACCGCCAACATTTCACACAACCAAAACGTTAAAGCCGCTGTAATGGCGATGCTGGGTGCTGATCAGGCGGAAAAACGTGCACAAGATTTACAGAACTACCTCAATATTCCGATTGAGGCAAGCGGTCAAGGCTCTGCAACCGCGGACTTCATTTTCCTCATTTCAAAAGTTGATAAAGCCCGCATAATCAAGCCTTACCTTAACTACTATTACGCGTATGACTTGCCAGTGTACGCCACATCAACGGTTTATGAAGGCTATACCAACCCAACGCGTGACAATGATTTAGATGGTATTTCCTTCACTGACGCTCCTTGGATGCTTGGTAGTACCGAAGCAATTGAAGATAGCCGTCGCCGTATGAAGCAATTGGTTCCAAACTCGACCAATAGCTTGGCACGCTTTTTTGCGTTAGGTCATGATGCCTATGCCATCATTCCGCAACTGCCAGAGTTTGCTCAAAGTCCGAATCACGGTATTGAAGGCTTATCGGGATATCTTACGATGGATGCCTACGGACAATTTGTTCGCCAACTCGCTTGGGGGATGTTTCGTGGCGGCCAAATGATACCTTTGCGCTCGACAGGACTCAACGAAGGAACTGAACTTTAAAAGACTGAACAGTCAAAGATACAATCAAGGATTGATATGCTTGCACGTACCAAGGGGGATAAAGTCGAGCGTTTTGTGCTGAAATACTTAACAGGCCAAGGGCTCAGACTAATAGAGCAAAACTTTAATACACGCTACGGCGAAATCGATTTAGTCATGCTCGACAAGTCAACGTTGGTTTTTGTCGAAGTAAGATTTAGAGCTAAGTCGTCCCACGGCTCTGGAGCCGAAAGCGTGGATTATCGGAAACAACAAAAAATCATCAAAACGGCGCATGTTTTCCTGCAACAAACAAAAAATATGCAACAACTCAATTGTCGTTTTGATGTAGTTTCCGTAACATTACAACACAAACTACTATCAGCCGACTGGGTACAAAATGCATTCCAATTACACGGCTGGTGAAAGACATTAGGCTATCTATGATAGAACGTATACGCGATATTTTTACAGAAAGCATTCAAACTAAAATTGCAGCAGCTGACTCTCTCCCTGAGTCTATTGCAAGCGCAGGGCAAATCCTTGTCAACTCACTATTGGCCGGTAATAAAGTCCTCAGCTGTGGTAACGGCGGCTCAGCAGGCGATGCGCAGCACTTCTCCTCTGAAATGCTTAACCGTTTCGAGCGTGAACGCCCTAGTCTACCAGCTATCGCACTAACCACTGATACTGGAACGCTAACGTCAATTTCGAATGATTACAGCTATAACGACGTATTCTCAAAGCAGCTAAGAGCACTTGGTCAACCGGGCGATATCTTATTAGCGATTTCGACCAGCGGTAATTCGCGTAATGTGATCAATGCCATGGAAACTGCGCTCAGTAAGGATATGCTTATTGTCGCCTTAACAGGTAAGGACGGAGGCGAAATGGCAGGGCTTATGGGACAGAATGATGTAGAAATACGGGTTCCATCTAACTCTACCGCCAGAATACAGGAAGTTCACTTAGTAGTGATTCACGCTTTGTGTGATTTTATTGATAATTCTTTATTTGGTACTGAGGCTTAATACCATGATTTTAACCCGAATTTTGCGCATCCTTAGTCTTATCACTGTGACTATATTTATCTTACCGGCTTGTACAACTTTTGGCACTATGGCTGAAGATAACAGCATTGAAAGTCGTGTTTATACCATTACTGATGCTATTGAAGCCAAAAACAAGCCTTCGTTTATTGGTGTAGATAGTCACAATCTTTACGTCTTAATCTACGGCCAAGTCCCTTCTGAACAAGTGAAAGCCCAAGTATCAAGCGAAGTAAAAGGTATCCCAGAAATACGGAAAATATTTAACGAGCTTCGTATCGCTGATCCAGAAAAAGTTAGCACCATGTCGGATACATGGATAACCACCAAGGTTAAATCCAGCTTAGCGGCCGAGAAAGGTCTCGATTCCAAACGTATAAACGTGACTACAGAAGCTGGCGAGGTATTTCTGATGGGGCTTGTCACCCGTGAAGAAGGCGACAAAGCAGCCCTCGTTGCCCGCAATATCTCAGGCGTTAAAAAAGTGGTAAAAATATTCGAGTACATTAATTAGTATTGACGTTACTGTTATAAAAAAGCCCAGCATATGCTGGGCTTTTTTATTTCTATGGCATTAAAAGCTATTTCACGACTTTTAAATTAGGTCTGCCTTTTGGCGGTGTCGGTGGCTCATCATCTGGACCATCACTATTATCGCCATGATTATTATCATCACTTGACTGTGGGGCATCGCCTTCGCCATACATATTGGGCGAAAACATAATCCCTTGATCGTTCTCTCGCGCATAAATTGCAACGATTGAATTCATCGGGATATAGATATCCAATGATTTACCGGAAAAACGAGCACTAAAGCTCAAGTAGTCATGATTCAGTTCAAAGTTGGCAACCGCTTCTGGGGCAATATTGAGAACAATCTTGCCATCATTTGCGAATTGCTGAGGAATATTAACTTCTGGGTGAGAGCAGTCGACTAAGACTTGTGGTGTCCAGCCATTATCAATCATCCACTCATAATAGGCGATGAGAAGGTATGGCTGTAATGGCGTGGAATCCGCCATTACATCAAGCCTAATTTCATTTCACGTTCTTCTTCGGTCAAACTGACTTTGAAAGATTCACGCTCAAAGATTTTTTCCATATATTCGTGAATAGCTTTGCTACCGCGACCACTAATTTCAATACCTAATTGATCAGCACGCCACAATAATGGAGCAATGACGCAATCAACTAGTGAAAATTCTTCACTCATGAAGTAAGGGTTGCTTGCAAACACTGGAGATAAGCCCAAAATGCTTTCTTGAAGCTCTTTACGGGCTTTCTTGGCTTTAGCCTCAGTACCATTCACAATGATTTCGTACTGGCTGTACCATTCTTTTTGAATGCGGTGCATCATCAAACGGCTACGGCCACGAGTCACAGGATAAACCGGCATCAGTGGTGGATGTGGAAAACGCTCATCCAGGTACTCCATTACGATGCTTGCTTCATACAGCACTAAGTCACGATCGATTAGCGTTGGCACTGACCCATACGGGTTCAGATCCATCAAATCTTCAGGGACTTTATCTGAAGTCACTTCTACCACTTCATAATTAACACCTTTTTCCGCCAGCACAATACGTGCTTGATGACTGTAAACGTCATTGCCTGAATAAAGTGTCATTACCGAACGTTTGGCAACTACGGCCATACTTTTTCTCCTAACAGTAAGGGCCTCTAAGGTGAGGCCCATAAAACCGAATTACTTCTTCTTGATATCTTTCCAGAACTCTTTCTTCAAGAAGTATGCTAATACCAGCAAGATCAATAAGAACAATAAAGACCATAGGCCAATTGCCTTACTTTTTAGTTTCACTGGGTTAGCGGTATACGCCATAAACGCTACCAAGTCGCGAACCGCATGGTCGTACTCTTGTGGCGTCATGTCACCTTCTTTAACGATAGTGAACATTTTGCCTTCACGAGCCAGCTTCGCATATTCTAATTCAGCGTCATGCACTTCTTCTTCGATTAAAGCAATCTCTTCTTCTGCTTTAGCAACTGCCTCAGCAGAAGCTTCTGCATCGTTAACCGTCGCTCTTAGAACTTCCATGCGAGACTTGCCAGTAGCGATAGTATCTTCAACTGCCACTAACTCGTCACTTTTCGCCTGAAGCCCCTGAAGGTCAGATAGCACGTGTGGCATACCGACGCTTGGGAAGACCGTGTTGTTAACGCCGAATGGACGTGAATCATCTAGGTAGAACGCTCGAAGATAGTTATACACCCAGTCATTACCACGAACACGGGCTACTAAAGAAAGGTCCAGTGGGTTAACACCAAACCACTTCTCCGCAAGCTCTTTGTCCATAGCTTTATTCATGGTGTCGCCCAGCTTGCCTTCACCAAGAATAAGCTCTGATGCTTGTTCTTCAGTTAAGTCAAGATCTTGAGCAATACGTGAATAACGCACGTACTCCATTGAGTGACAACCTTGGCAATAGTTAACGTATAACTTTGCGCCGTTTTGGATCGACGCCTTATCACCATAATTAATATTCGCCTTATCGTTCGGATAAGTCGTTCCACCACCCGCAGCAAAAGCGGTTACAGGTAGCAGGAATAAAATAGCTGTAATTAACTTTTTCATTTGTCTGTTACCCTCTCTGGTACTGGCTTAGTCTTCTCAAACTTCGGTAAGAACCAAAGAGCAATAAAGAAGAAGAAGTAGTAAGCCGTACAAATTTGACCCAATAATGCTGTAGTTGGTGTCACTGCAATCACACCTAACACACCAAGGATGATGAACGATACAACGAAGAAGAATAGTAATACTTTAAACGAAGTACCGCGGTAACGAATCGACTTCACTTTCTGACGATCTAACCATGGCAATAAGAATAGAATCACAATCGCCAATGCCATCACGATAAAGCCACCAAACGGATCTGGAACCGCACGCAACATCGTATAGAACGGCGTGAAGTACCAAACTGGAGCAATATGCGGTGGAGTCTTAAGTGGGTTCGCCGGCTCAAAGTTTGGACGCTCTAGGAAGTAGCCGCCAAAATCAGGAGCAAAGAACACGATGCTTAAGAAAATCATCAAGAAGACCACCACACCCACAATATCTTTCACTGTGTAGTATGGGTGGAATGGGATACCGTCTAGCGGAATACCGTTCTCGTCTTTCTTCTCTTTAATTTCTACGCCGTCAGGGTTATTAGAACCGACTTTATGTAGCGCCACAATGTGTAAGAACACCATCGCAACCAGCGCTAAAGGTACAGCCACAACGTGTAGTGCAAAGAAGCGGTTTAGAGACGCTAATGACAGCGTAAAGTCACCACGAATCCACTCAACCAAGTCAGGACCAATCACTGGGATAGTACCAAACAGGTTAATAATTACCTGAGCACCCCAGAACGACATCTGACCCCATGGCAATAGGTAGCCCATGAACGCTTCAGCCATCAAAAGGACAAAGATGATCATACCGAAGATCCACACTAGCTCGCGAGGCTTCTTGTATGAACCGTAGATGATGCCACGGAACATATGAAGATAGACCACCACGAAGAACGCAGAAGCACCGGTAGAGTGCAAGTAACGGATAATCCAACCCATGTCGACATCACGCATGATGTACTCTACAGAGGCGAAAGGCTCGCTCGGGCTGTAGAACATGGTTAACCAGATACCGGTTAATAATTGGTTCACTAGAACTAGAAGTGCTAAAGAACCGAAGAAATACCAAAAGTTAAAGTTTTTTGGTGCGTAGTATTCCGCTAAATGCTCATTCCAAACTTTAGTCGCTGGGAAACGTGCATCAAGCCATGTCATGAAACTTTTAAACATTAGGCACCTCCATCTTCGCCCACAACAATTACTTTATTTGTTGTGTCGAGTGCATAAGGTGGGACTTCTAAGTTCGCGTTTGCTGGAACGCCCGCGTAAACACGGCCAGCTAAATCGAACTTAGAGCCATGACATGGGCAGTAGAAGCCGCCTAGCCAATCATTTTCAAGCGAACCTGCATCAGCATAAAGCGTTGGTGAGCACCCTAAATGCGTACACAAGCCAACGGCAACGAAAATTTCAGGCTCAATTGAGCGAAATTCGTTTTTACAATAAGCCGGTTGTTGATCAGCTTCTGAATTTGGATCAGCAACAATACCTTCGCTTTTAGAAATGCTACCAAGCATTTTCTTGTCACGACGGATAATCCATACAGGCTTACCACGCCACTCAACAGTAATCTGCTGACCAACTTCAAGCTTGCTATATTCTTGCTCTACTGGCGCACCGGCCGACTGTGCTTTCGCACTCGGTGCCCAGGAACGTACAAAAGGTACAGCCGCACCAATCACACCAACCGCGCCTACTGCTGAAGTAGCCCCGATTAGGAGATTCCTGCGTCCTTTGTTAACGCCCTGATTACTCATTCGAATAGTCTCCCCACGAAGAAAACCCATCTGTCAAAACAACAGATGGGACAAAATCAATATTGATAAATAAACTGCTCAAAACCGTTAAAGAACACACACGGTGTCAGTGGCAGGTTACTGGGCGCATATCTTATAGGAAATGTGTGGTTATTACAATGTGGTCAGACCAGATGAGGTTATTCTAGGAATGCGAATTGGCAAAAAACTAAGCTTTTGAAAATAAAGCAATACAAACAAAAACACCCGCCAATAGGCAGGTGTTTTGCAACTCGACAATTCTCGCTCTTGGAAAGAGC
Organism: Kangiella geojedonensis; assembly: GCF_000981765.1. Lineage (GTDB taxonomy): Bacteria > Pseudomonadota > Gammaproteobacteria > Enterobacterales > Kangiellaceae > Kangiella > Kangiella geojedonensis. The sequence goes on from NZ_CP010975.1 coordinate 1,927,413, forward strand.
GGCGTAAAATTAACGCTTAGAGAACTGAGGACGTTTACGTGCTTTGTGAAGACCAACTTTCTTACGCTCAACAGCACGTGCATCACGAGTAACGTAACCCGCTTGACGTAGTGGTGCGCGAAGCTCTTCATCATATTCCATAAGTGCACGAGTAATACCGTGGCGGATTGCACCCGCTTGACCAGTACCACCGCCACCAGAAACAGTAACGTAAACATCGAATTTTTCAAGAAGTTCAGTCAACTCTAGTGGTTGACGAACGACCATACGTGACGTCTCGCGACCAAAATATTGGTCTAAGCTCTTTTGGTTGACAGTGATATCACCGTTACCAGGACGCAAGAATACGCGAGCTGTTGAGCTTTTACGACGACCTGTACCGTAGTATTGTTCAGCCATGATTTCCTACCTTAAATATCTAATTTAATAGGTTGCTGAGCGGCATGATTATGCTCAGAGCCTGCGTAAACTTTCAATTTGCGGAACATATCACGACCTAATGGGTTCTTAGGCAACATACCTTTAACCGCTTTTTCAATAATCATTTCAGGCTTCTCAGCTTGAAGTTTATTGAAGTTAGTCTCTTTGATACCACCAGGGTAACCAGAGTGACGGTAGTACATTTTGTTGTCCGCTTTGTTACCAGTTACAGTAACTTTCTCAGCATTGATAACAACGATGTAATCGCCAGTATCAACGTGAGGTGTATATTCAGCTTTATGCTTGCCTTTTAAACGGCGAGCGACTTCAGTCGCCAAGCGACCTAATGTTTTGCCTTCTGCGTCGACGACATACCAGTCGCGCTTTACAGTTTCAGGCTTTGCACTAAATGTTTTCATATTCGTTAAGCTCCAAAAAGCCATTTGCACCCGCAAAAATAAGTCATCTAAGACAACTTATCAGACCGCTGACGCTCGCTAGAAGTCAGTCACCAGCCCATAAAAAAGAGCGCAAATCATACAGAACCCGCCCCTATATTACAAGTGGCAGGCGAAGGATTTACTAAAATTATGTTTCGTCTTGGGCAAATTTACGAATTTTCAAACAAATCCTTTCAAAAAGACTTTATTTACGGGGCTTTTAACGCTATAAATAACACTGCGTTGGGAGAGTCAATTTTGCATTGCTCGCCAAGACAGTACGTATTTTAACAGTCAAACAACCCAAGAGGCAAAGGAAAAATGGCAGATAATAAAACTCGCAAGATTACTGCGGTCAAAGAGAAGTTCACTAAAACCCAAATTTTAAACGAAATCGCTGCTCAAACAGGCCTTACAAAGAAAGATGTAGGCGCTGTGATTGATGAATTAGGGATCGTTATCGAGCGTCATATTAAGAAGCGTTCTGTTGGTGAGTTTACCCTTCCAGGCCTATTAAAGATCAGCACTGTGAAAAAGCCTGCGGTTAAAGCACGTAAAGGCATCAACCCATTCACTGGTGAAGAAACGACATTTAAAGCAAAACCTGCTTCAACTGCTGTAAAAGTTCGTCCTCTTAAAAAGCTCAAGGATATGGCGAAGTAATAAGCACTCCCAAAGATTCCTAAAAACCGGCTTTTGCCGGTTTTTTATTGCCTGAACACATGGCTTTAGCTATCTATTAAATCCATCGACTGCGACAATTTGTCACATCCCCATCGCCCACTCTTCCTTCTATAATTCGCGCCGTTGCTTACCAACTGACGAATGAAGTATGAGACACATCACATTATTATTGACTGGCTTTGTAGCCGTTTCTGCTGTGGCAGAAGAGTCCGACGTTTCTAAAAAAATATTAGACACCATGGTTATCACCGCCACCCAGACCAAAACGAAACTAAAAGATCGCTCAGAGTCAATAGGTGTTATCGGAGAACAAACCATTGAAGACACCAACCCAACACATGCCGCTGATACCTTAAATCGTATCGCTGGGGTCAACATCGTTCAGCTTGGTAGTGGCAGCCAGGGTGTTGCAGCTGCCATACGTCAGCCAATTTCCTATGGGCCGGTCTATTTATACCTCGAAAATGGTGTACCGGTTCGTTCGCCGGCATTTTTTAATCATAACTCACTGTATGAAACTAATTTCTCAGAAGCACACGGTGCTGAAATCCTTAAAGGACCTGGCTCTGCACTCTATGGTTCTGATGCCATTGGTGGCGTCGTTAACATCCTATCCAACCAGCCGATTACACACGACCGGCAACAGCTGACTCTTGAGTCAGGCTCCGACGAGTGGCGTCGACTGCAGTTCAAGTCGGATAACCGATTCGAGCAGGACAGCCTTTCTATTCGCCTCGGTGTCATCGATAGCGAAGGCTGGCGCCAGCATACTGCGGTTGATCGTCAGAATGCGCTCATCAACTGGCAAACGTCCGGGTTAGGGTTTGATGAGATAAACAGTCTGTTCTCTTATACCCAGATAGATATGGATACGGGTGGCTCAGGGTTGCGCTATGAAGACTTCATTAACAACAGTCAGCAAGCTGGCAATTTAATCGGTTTTCGTGAAGTTGAATCCTATCGACTGTCCAGTGCGCTGCATAAAGATCTTGCCTCAGGACGCTTAACCATTACTCCTTATGTGCGCAGTAACGATCTACAATACATGGCGACTTGGACCTTGAATACCGGACGCGAAGTGTTTATCCCTTGGCTCGGTCAAACGGTCCTAGACTCACAAGACGCGCACATTAACCATAGTGGGCACGACTCAATCGGCGCACTCCTCCGCTACCAACAAGATTCTGAAGCTCTAAATGGATTCTGGATTGTCGGCGTTGACTTAGATAAAAGTGAAGGCTACACCCAGCAAACTTATATAGAGCGTACTGACAACGATCCAGGCAACTATTGGCTTGCCTATCAAACCGCCGGGCTTTTGTACGATTACGAGGTAGATTTTACTTCGGTATCACCCTACCTCCACATGGAGTCAGATATCACGAACAATCTCAGGGTTAATGCTGGTTTGCGTTATGACAGTGTACGCTATGATTACGACAACCATTTAAGTACCGTCACTAGCGGAAGCATCCATTTACGCCCAGCAGATACACAGTTAAGCATGGACCACTTAAGTCCCAAACTCGGCTTAACCTACCAATGGTCTGATGATTTAAGTAGTTACGTGTCTTACCGCAATGCTTTTCGCATACCAAGCTCTGGACAGCTGTTCCGCTCTGGAAAAACCCTCGACTCAACCAGCCTTAAACCGGTTGTCGCCGACAGTTTTGATATCGGTATTCGCGGTAACCTGACCGACGAGATTAATTTTGAATTGGCGCTTTATCACATGGTAAAGGACGATGATATTGTCAGCCTAACCGAGGCTGATGGTAGTCGCCGCAATGCCAATGTCGGGGAAACACAGCATCAAGGCTTGGAGCTGGGCTTAGACTATTACTTCGCTATGAACTGGCAGCTTGGCTTGTCTTACACCACGTCACGTCACGAATTTAAACAATGGCAAGTCTCCGATAGCGATGATTTCAGCAGAAACCGTATTCCTCTAGCACCCACTCATTACACCAACCTCCGACTCGCTTATATGCCTGACTTTCTTAACGGTGGACGCATTGAGCTGGAAGGGATTGATATGGGAGGTTACTTCGTTGATGAAGCCAATACTGATCGCTACTCTGGGCACAGTTTGCTGAATATTCGTACCAATTATTACTTGGGCGATAGCCTTGAACTGTACCTGAATATTCTAAACGCTACCGATAAACTGTACGCCGAAACCACCAGTAAATGGGGCCCCACTTATACACCAGGCAAGCCAAGGACCGCTTACCTAGGTCTTCGTGTGAACTTTTAACGGTTAATCAATATGAAATCCTCATCACTGCACCTTAAGGCTCACCGCTGGCACAAACGCTTCGGGCTTGCCTTAGCCGTCGTAACAATTATGTGGGGGTTGAGTGGAATCGCTCACCCCTTAATGAGCCGTATCAAGCCTGTTGCACAAGCACAGCTACCGCTTCAAGCTTTGAATATAAGTCAGTTGTCCAGCATTGGGCAGATACTCGAAACAGCTCCTGAGTCCAACGACGCTTTGATCCTAAACCGTCAGGGGCAAGCGCCTGTCATCGCTTTGCAAACAGCTTCAGGCTGGCAGTACCATAATGCTAAAACAGGCGAGCGGCTCCAAAACTTTAAAGACAAGTATTTATCCCAACTTGGCGCCCTCTATGCTGGGCTCGATAAAGAGCAAGCCAAAACGATCACACTAATTCACCAGTTTGATTACGATTACCCTCGAGTAAACCGTTACCTTCCTGCTTATAAGGTCGAGTTTTCCGATGACTTAAACACCACCGTTTATCTCGATGCACAAAGCTTGCAACTGGCCAACGTCAGTAACCAGTACAAGCGTTTCTACACACGGTGGTTTTCGCACCTTCACTCATGGGACTTTATTCCTAACCACACCTTTCGCTACGGCTTAATGATATTAGTGACGTTGTTGTTGTTTTTAAGTGCGCTCTTAGGCGTCTACTTAAGCATTCGACGCTGGCGACAAGGCAGTTTGCACAAAGGCACTAAGACACGCCGCGCCCACCGTTATATTGGGCTAACCGTTTGTTTAGCAGCTTTAGCCTTCAGTTTTTCTGGTGGGTTCCATGCCCTGAATAAGTTGGTCAACGGAAACACAGAGTCCTACAGCCAGAAATCAAGCCCAAAACTGCTATTCAACCCCAATGACTATCGAACCCTTTGGGAACAGTTTGTGGCACATGAGCCGCCAACTAACATTCAACAGATTCAACTCATTGCAGTAGCAGGGCATCCTGTGCTGCAGCTTCATCATTTAACCGAAGCTCCGATACGTCACGGCGGTCATCAACACGGTAAACAAAAGAGATTAATAAGAGGGGACATTAGCTACTTTCCTAAAGAAGTGCTTATCGACGGTCAGCTTGTAAGTACTGGTACGCTATATCTACAGCAGCTCCTTAGTCAAATTAGCCCAAAAGAAATCATCTCGGACTTTCGACTTCAGCCCCACTTTAATCACGAGTATGGCTTTATTGACAAAAAGCTACCGACATACCGCATCGAAACCGAAGAGAGTCTTTATTTTATTGACCCTACGGCTCAATCGTTGAGCAAACAAGTTAGTCAGCAGAAACTTTTAGAAAGCATGAGTTTTTCAGTGTTGCACAAAGCCAGCTTCCTTGATGGCTTGGGTAGAGACATTCGAGACATTATTATAGTGCTGTTTGTATTAGGCATTATCGCCATCACTATGCTTGGTCTGCGCCTTTCACTCAAACGTCGCTCAAAACCTTAAGCCAAGTGTTCTAAAGACAGGTAGTCCTTACTCTGCATTTCTTGCAAACGGCTCAGGGTGCGCTTGAATTCAAAAGCAAGCCCTTTGCCAGTGTAAAGTTCTTCCATCGGCACTTCTGCTGAAATAATCAGCTTTACATGGCGCTCATAGAACTCGTCAATTAAGGCAATAAAGCGACGAACCGCATCATTAAGGGAGTCATCCATTTGCGGTACTTGTCCGACAAAAACGGTGTGATACCCACGTGAGATTTCAATATAGTCCGATGCCGAGCGTTCGGTTTGGCAAATCGCTTTAAAGGTGAACCAGACAACACTGTCCGATAGCTTAACCGTATCAATTAAACGACCATCGACTTTAAGCTTGCAATTATCCTGCCCTTCAGTGGCGGCCAGCTGTTTGAAGTACTCACGCATGTTGGCGTTGGCGGCTTTATCTAGCGGGTAATGATAAATCTCTGCCTTCTCCAGCGTTCTCATGCGGTAATCAATACCCGCATCCACATTTAGAACTTCGCAGTTTTCCTGAATCAATTTAATTGCTGGCAAAAACCGTTCACGTTGCAAGCCATTCCAATACAACCGGTCGGGAGGTATGTTTGAGGTCGCTACCAACACCACGTGGCGCTTAAACAACTCCTCGAACAAGCTACCAAGAATCATGGCATCGGTAATATCCGTTACAAAAAATTCGTCGAAACAGATTATCTTGGCGCGTTCAGCTAGTTGATCTGCAATCTTGACCAAAGGATTCTTTTCACCAGCCAAGGCCTTAAGCTCGTTGTGCACTTCATGCATAAAGCGGTGGAAATGAAGCCTAATCTTTGCTTTCAAAGGCAATACACTGAAGAAAGTATCCATTAGGTAGGTTTTACCGCGACCGACTCCACCCCACATGTACAAGCCTTTTACAGGCTGACTATCGCCGGATAACCAGCGCGTCAACTTTTGCATAAAACCAGACGTAGGCCGTGATGCCATCAAATCATCGTAAACAGTCTGTAGCGCCTTCACGGCTTCTTCCTGAGCTGGATCTTTACTAAAACCGTTGGCAAGATCTTGCTGATACTTTTCGAGAGGTGTCATTAGCGTTTTTCTGGTAAGTGAGGCTTTAGAGCCGACTCCAGCTCTTCACGAAGTTCTACCAGCCGTCCATGGAAAAAATGACCCGCTCCCGACATTTTGATCAATTCTGGTTGTGGCTCCAGTTCATCAATCCAATTAAAAACTGCATCGGGATCGACCACTTCATCGGCATCCCCCATCACCACCAGCCAAGGGCAGTCTGGAATGACAAAGTCATCAAAGCTAAAGCGGTTTACAGGGGGAGCGATAGAGATCAGTTGTTGAGCATTTTGTGCTTTTGCTTGTAACGCAGCGATCCAAGAACCAAAGCTAAACCCCGCTAGCCATAAAGGACGATCAGGATATTGCTCCTGCGCCCACTCAATCACTTTAATCAGATCTTGCTGCTCACCACGCCCCTCATCATACTCGCCCTCTGAGCCACCGACTCCTCTAAAGTTAAAGCGAACAGAAGGAATCCCAAGGCTGGATAATGTTCGTGAAACCGTATGGATCACTTTATTCGTCATTGCCCCACCATGCACCGGATGTGGGTGACAACAAATCGCTATAGCATCACGCTCATCGCCTTCAGGGGCATCCAAAGTGGCTTCGATAGCACCAACGGCTCCGTCAATAATAAACTTGTCTTTGCTCAAAATGATGTAAGGGATAAAGGCTTATGCGGTTATTTTCGCATGTTTTGTACAGTCATGGAACCTAGTAGCTTTGGTCTTTTGGTACTGGGCAAAGCTTTTATCAGACACAAAAAAGGAGCCCCGAAGGACTCCTTGTACTCGTAAGAGCACCATGAATCGTCAGTTACTAAGAAAGTAGCTGGCTATTTATCATCTTCTAAACTGGTTTCTGATTCAGCTTCAACATCAGACTTGATGCGAGCATTTTTCTCTTCCTCAGAAACTTCAGCTTTAGTTTCAGATTTAACCTCAGCTTTCGTTCTTGCTTCTGCTGCACGCTCTTTCGCACGCTCAGCTCTTTCTTTGGCTTCTTCAGCACGCTCACGAGCAGCTTCGCGCTCTTCCTGTGCTTTTTCCATCGCCTTTTCAGTAGACTCTTGCACTTCCAGTTTTTTCTCAACTTCTACTTGGCTTTTTACACCAACCGCTGAAGCGCCAGCCGATAAAGTCATCGCGATAATTGTGGCAATTGCTAATTGTGTTTTCATAATCAACACCTGCTGTTTTATTTTCAAAGTGGACTTTCAGGCTATCTCAAGATGTTCTTATCATCTAGCGATTGGGGCTTAAAAAAGCCATCTTTTACACTTTTTAATAGAATTCAGCGTTTTCGTGAAGCAACTCACAAAACAGCATCGCCTCTAAATATTTTTCAGTATTAACAATAAGTTAGTTATATTTTGTCATGTTCGCCTAGTGGCCGATTATCTTTCACTGTAAAAGAATCACTCCACTCTTTGGCAAAGTCACGCTGCCATTTAAAGTTAATACCTGCAACGATTAACATGGTGATTAGAGCGCCGATACTGGCTAATGCCATATCCTTGTGCGCATCCCAAACATCGCCTTGCGTTCCGAGGTAAGCAATACCTAAGTCACCACCAAAATACTCTGCCGCGCCCCACTCTATCAGCTCAAAGATCATCGACGTCGACATGGTTAAGTCCAATGGTAGAAAGTATCCCCAGAACCCTTTAACGTTGCCCACTCGAACAAACACTTCTCGGATCGGATAAGCAAACAGCAAGCCATACAAAAAGTGAACCAGGCGATCAAAATGGTTTCGCTCCCAACCAAACCAGCTATTCAGCTCAGAACCAAACACTGCCAAGGTCCAGTCATTGTAAGGTACTTTGGCATAAGTGTAGTGTGACCCTATCTCGTGCAAGCACAGAAAGATAAAGATACAGGTATAAGAAATCTTGGATAGAGGAAATACTTTATAGGTGGCAGCAATACCGATAACAAAAAGTACCGTTAATACGTTTTCCAGCATCCAGTCTGCCCTGTCATGCGGGTTTATAGCGCAGATGGTGAATACGATGCCGAAAAGTACCCCAAGGATCATCAAGAAACGCGTATTGTGTGTCATTATTCTACTCGAACTTTGTCTTATAATTTGTGTATCATAAGCGTAAAGCACAGATTTCTGCAATTTTCGCAGAAAACAGACGACGACAAACACTTTGTCAATAACACAGTTAAAAGGATATCCTGAATGTCACCTGTACTTAGTATTATTCTTATCCTAATCGCTGCCGTAGCAGCTTTCTTTATTGGTCGCTGGCATGGACTGTCAACAGGCACCAAAGAGCTGACCAAAGAGTTGGAGTCAAAAGATAAAGAGTTAGACGAGTTGAAATCGGGCGTTGATGAGCACTTCGACGAAACCGCACGGTTATTCTCGAACTTAACCGAAGAATACAAAGCTTTCTATCAACACCTCGCATCAGGTGCGAATAAACTGACCAAGCAAGAGTTTAAAGTTAAGCTCTCTGCTCCTGTCGGGCAAGAAGCACTCCCTTCAGAAGCTAGCGCAGCTGAAGTGATTGATGCTGAAGAGCACCTAAGTAAAGAATTTACTTCTGACACTTCCGATGAAAAACATCATGAAGAAGAATCCTTTATTCGTGAATATAAAGCTATGTCTGATGATGCCATTGAAGCCGAGAATGGCGCCAATGAAAGTGATGGTCTCACAGAAAGTGCCTCATCACCCGACTTGGATATTGAAGTATCGCCACCAAAAGATTGGGCAGATGGTGACATGGACGATGATTACCATCCGAACGATCCTCAGGTAAAAGAGTCAGAGTTTAGCGACCTCGCTAAAGAAGAGGCTAAGAAGCCTAGCGCTCCAGGCTTTGAACGAGACGAAAGTGTCAATGACAAAATAGATAAAAGTGCTGAGTCGCCCCAGAATGAATCAGCAACAAAAGTATAAAACCTGAGAACATCATGAAACTACTCGAATTTATAGGATTCATCGTCAAATATTTATTAATTGGCCTAGGCATCGCAGCATTGTTTATCGTGTTCATGCCTGATCGCTTTTCCAGCCAAGACCAGCAACCAACACAGCAACTCAAACCAATAGCGGACACTCCAAGAACTCAGCATGGCTTTGCTGATATGTTGGCAAAAGTGACGCCTGCGGTGGTCGGAATTAAAGCGCGTTCACAAGCTTTCCCGCTCAATAGCGAAGCTTGTAGCTCACGATTACAGGCCCTGCCTCCAGAAACCAATGCCTGCGCCTTTTTAAACAATGGGTCTGGTGTTTTTATTGATAACAAGGGTCACTTGGTCACCAATGCCCATGTTCTAGACAAAGCATCCACGATTATTGTCGAACTCCAATCAGGGCAGCAGCTTAAAGCTAATATTGTTGGGGTAGACGTGGATTCAGATATCGCCTTAATAAAAGTTGATGCCGAGCCGACTCACTATCTACCGCTTCCAGAAAATGACAATAGCCAAGTTGGTGACTGGGTCTTTGCCATTGGCACACCCAACATGGCTTTTAATCAAACCGTCACTCAAGGCATTATCAGCTCTAAGTTTTTCTCACGCGTCAGCCACTACATCCAAACTGACGCAGCCCTACGTCCGGGCAACTCCGGCGGAGCCCTAGTGAATGCCGAAGGTGAGCTTGTTGGAATTACCTCGCTCAGTACTCAAAGCGAACAAGGCGAGAAGCTTTATCAGAGCTATGCCATTGTCGCTAATAACGTGGCGCATGTTGTCAAACAACTCAAGGAACACGGTCAAGTTCGTCGTGGTTGGTTAGGACTCGATGGTGATATGACCATCAACCTGGATTCCATCAGCTTGGAGCTGGGTTTAACCCCAGAACAAAAGCAACAGTTACAAGATCGCATCAGCCAACTACCGTACGGAAAAGGGATCGTCATCACCGGTATTAATGCAGAAGGCCCTGCCGATCAGGCAGGCTTACAGCCTCTAGACATTATCACCAAGGTAAATGATGAGCCGATATACAATAGTATTGATCTCATCTCAGCGATTTGGAATCTGCCACCTCAAACCTCTGTAGATATAGAGTTTATGCGAGGTGACGACATGCTTAATCAAACCATTAAGCTGGGACAGAGAAGTTGATATCTGATTTTAGTTAACAATAAAAAGGCGCCAATCAGGCGCCTTTTTTCTATTGACTATAGCTTATCGTTTAGCCAACTCGCTTGATCGAAGCGCCGATGTTTTGCAACTTCTCTTCAATCGTTTCGTAGCCGCGGTCAATGTGATAAATACGGTCGACCAGAGTTTCTCCATCAGCGACTAAGCCCGACAGCACCAAACTTGCTGAAGCTCTTAAATCAGTTGCCATAACTTGTGCACCCGATAACTTCTCCACGCCACGACAAATCGCTGTATTACCTTCGATGGCAATGTCAGCTCCCATACGCTGCATTTCCAGAACGTGCATAAAACGATTCTCGAAAATCGTTTCAGTAATGGTGCCGGTGCCTTCAGCTACCGCGTTTAAAGCGCAAAACTGTGCTTGCATATCGGTTGGGAAAGCAGGATATGGAGCCGTTTTGATATTAACCGCTTTTGGACGCTGCCCTTTCATGTCGAGCTCGATCCAATCATCACCGGTAGTAATTTCAGCGCCACACTCTTGGAGCTTCTTCAGTACAGCGTCCAACAACACGGGATCCGTATTTTTACACAAAATACGCCCACGAGTGATTGCGGCGGCTACAAGATAAGTGCCGGTTTCAATACGATCTGGCTGGACATTATGTTCACCACCGTGCAAGCGCTCAACGCCTTCAACAGTAATGACTGAAGTGCCTTCACCCGTAATTTTGGCGCCCATCTTATTCAAGAAATTCACCAAGTCGACGACTTCTGGTTCACGTGCAGCATTTTCGATAACTGTCGTACCGTCGGCTAATGTCGCCGCCATAATCAGGTTTTCTGTAGCACCAACACTGACCATATCCATGACAATTTTAGCGCCTTTTAAGCGGCCGTTAACTTTTGCTTTAACGTAACCAGCCTCTACTTCAATCTCAGCACCCATTTCGCGCATGCCATCAATATGCAAATTCACAGGACGCGCACCAATCGCACAACCACCTGGTAGCGACACAACCGCCTCACCGTAGCGAGCCACCAAAGGCCCTAGTACTAAAATTGACGCACGCATGGTTTTCACCAAGTCATACGGTGCTTCATGGCTATGAATATCCGACGCGTCAATTTCAACATTGAACTTGTCATCGATCGTTAACTGAGCACCTAAGCGACCCAGTAGTTCTAATGTCGTGGTCACATCGTTTAAGTGTGGCAAATTACCGATGGAGGTCATGCCATCAACCAATAAACTGCCCATTAAGATCGGAAGCGCTGCATTTTTTGCGCCAGAAATTTTTACTGAACCGTCCAATGGACCAGCGTCTTTGATTAATAATTTATCCATCAATAAGCCTTAGATACGTTTGCCAGTTGTTACGATTCTGTTTATACAAATAACTTCGCTTTTTCCCACTCAGCAGGAGTATAAGCCTTTATGGTTAATGCATGAATCTCACCACTTGCGATATGTTCATTCACCGCCGCGTACACCATCTGTTGCTTCTTCACCGCACGCAAGCCCTCGAATTGATCGCTCACGACGATCACTTGGTAATGACTACCATCGCCATCGACACGTAATTCGGTGGTATTAATCTCTTGCTCTATTAACTTTTTAATCTCTTCTATCATTAGGAAATTCTTTTGTTGCTGATAAATGACTGATTAGCTCACAGTATGACGTCAGATGTTGACGAATTAAAGCCCGAAAAAGGCTACAGAGCTATCAAATGTGACTCTAAAGTGGCGCGATTTTACCTCAAAACGGCCCAATTAACACCTATTCACCACCACTTTCCTCACAGAATGATCAAGTCAACTCCTCCGTCGGCTTGTAATGACAACCTCATAACGACCTAGTACAATAGCCCGCTAAATTTATAGTTTCTGGGCGTTTAGCTAGCAAACCTTAGTTACACTTTGCTACTGTAATACGATTGCTTACTGATCCTATAATAGTCACTAGAATAGTCCATTAAGGTCCTCATGTTAGAAAATATTGCGTATATCGTTATCGGTATTACTCTATTGATGTGGAGTGCAGATCGCTTCACGGACGGTGCAGCGGCGATAGCTCGCAACCTTGGCGTTTCACGTCTCATCGTCGGTTTGACTATTGTTGCTATTGGTTCCTCCGCCCCAGAAATCTTTGTTTCCATTCTCGATTCGTTAAAAACCTGCGCTCCCGACAAGCCAGATTGCGGGCCAGAGGTGGCGATTGGTAACGCTTTAGGCTCTAACATCACTAACATTGCCTTGGTACTGGGGATTACAGCCCTCGTTCGCCCCTTACTCATACACTCAAGTTTATTAAAGCGAGAAATCCCGCTTCTTTTCTTAAGCTCTGCGGCTGCCTTAATATTCTTCTGGGATCTGCGCCTGAGTCACGTAGAAGGCTTTATTTTACTGACTGGATTAGTCTTTTATTTCTTCTGGTTGGTACGTGTCGGCATGCAATCTCGTAAAGAGCATGACCCGATGGTGGATGAAATGATTGAAGAGTTACCGGAAGGTATGCCTACCGGTAAGGCGACTTTCTGGGTCATTTTAGGACTGATTCTGCTGGTTGGTAGTTCGAAGTTATTAATCGAAGGTGCCAGTGGTATCGCCTTAGCTTTCGGCGTATCAGAAACTGTGATTGGCTTAACCATAGTTGCGCTAGGTACGAGCTTACCAGAGCTCGGAGCTTCGGTTGCTAGTGTTCTGAAAAACGAACACGAGATTGCCATTGGTAACGTCATTGGCTCCAACATTTTCAACTTGCTGGGTGTGCTTGGTATTCCAGCAGCCATCGCAGCGCCAACCATCGAAAAAGACATCTTAAACATCGATTATCCACTGATGTTAGGCCTTATTATTGCTATGGCTATAATGGCTTACGGCTTCCGTGGGCCAGGCAAAATCAACCGTATTGAGGGCGCTATTTTAGTTGCGGTCTTCCTAGGGTATTATATAGTTCGGTTCTTTGTTCTATAAAAGCGACAAAAAAGTCATATAAGCCAAATAGTTAGGGAGCATAGTTTGAGTCATAAGCCGACTAAAGAGCAACTACTGCAAAGCGCTGAGCGCGTGATCAGTATTGAAAGCCAAGCCGTAGAACAATTAAAAGAGCAGTTAAACGATAATTTTGTGACTGCTTGCCAACGTCTTATCGACTGCCAAGGCAAAGTTGTTGTCATCGGTATGGGCAAATCTGGTCATATCGGCGGCAAAATGGCTGCGACCTTTGCCAGCACTGGCACTCCAGCATTTTTTGTACATCCGGCAGAAGCCAGTCATGGTGACTTAGGGATGATCGAAGAGCGTGATGTCGTCATTGCTCTTTCCAACTCTGGCGAAACACACGAAGTCACTTCCCTAATTCCAGTCATCAAGCGCCGTGATATTCCACTGATCAGCATTACCAGTAACCCGGGTTCCAGTTTAGCAAAAGCCAGTGAAGTTCATTTAACGGTTAAAGTACAGCAGGAAGCCTGCCCACATAACCTTGCCCCAACAGCATCCACTACCGCGGTATTAGCCCTTGGTGATGCGATTGCGGTCAGCTTACTGGAAGCGAAAGGCTTTACGCCGGATGATTTTGCGTTATCGCATCCAGGCGGCAGTTTAGGTAAACGGTTGCTACTTCATGTTGAAGACCTTATGCACACCGCGGAAAACTTTCCTGCGGTAACGCCACAAACGTCGGTCAAAGATGCTTTATTGGAGATCACCGACAAACGCTTGGGTATGACCGCAGTGCTTGATGGTAACAAACATTTGCTGGGTATCTTTACCGATGGTGACTTACGCCGAGCATTTGAAAAAGGCATTAATGTTGACACTCCTATTGAAAGCGTTATGACAACAGGTGGTAAAACCATTACTGCGGACGCGCTTGCGGTCGATGCTGTAGGCCTGATGGAGCGCAACAGTATCACCTGTCTCATCGTCGTTGATGAGCAGAACAAACCGGTCGGCGCAGTGCACATGCATGATCTGCTGAAAGCAGGAGTGGTATAGATGAATAAACCAACCTATTCACAAGACCTGTGTCGAAAAGCCCACGAGATAAAGCTGCTTATTTGTGATGTTGATGGTGTGCTCAGCAATGGCCAAGTTATTATTGGCAACCAAGGCGAAGAGCTGAAAACTTTTAACATCAAAGATGGGCTGGGTTTGAAAAGCTTGATGAAGCATAATATTCAAGTCGCAATTATTACTGGCAGACGCTCTGAAATCGTCGAGAAACGCTGTCGTGAGCTGGGGATTAAGCACTGTTACCAAGGTCAATCAGATAAAATCGCAGCCTATGAAGAGCTGTGTGACCATTTATCACTCGAACCAAGGCAAGTGTGTCATGTTGGTGATGACCTGCCTGATCTGCCATTAATGCGACGTTCAGGCCTAGGTGTTACAGTAGCTGATGGGCACTGGTTTGTGCGCGAAAAAGCAGACTGGACAACTCAGAACAATGGTGGCTTCGGCGCAGTGCGTGAAATTACCGACCTTATTCTTGAGAGTAAAGGTTTGCTTGAAAAGATTCACCAGGAGTACTGTTGATGAAATTTTTGAAAGGTCGCCAAATATTATGGCTATTAGTCCCTGCAGCATTTGTAGTGGCCTTTCTTTGGGACGGCTCTGTGCAACGAAAGCCTGATTTTGTCCTAGCTGATAATAACCCCGACTATTACCTAGTTAATACATCAACGTTAGAGTTTAATGTTGATGGTCAACGAGTCCGACAATTTACCAGTGATAAGACGTCTCACTTTAAAGACATCATGCAAACTCGCATGGAAAATCCTGAGTTTAAAATGATGACGCCAGAGCAAAACTGGGAAGTGTCAGCCCAGAAAGCGCTTAGCAATGAGCTTAGTGAGCAGCTTGAGCTAGAGGGTGATGTCAAAATCACCATGAACACAAAAGACCCAAACCCTGAAATGACTTTATCTATGCCAACATTAAAAGTCGATTTCACAACCCAAACTGCATTCACAGACTCAAAAGTTGAGTTAAATAACACGATTTTTCGTCAGACGGCCAAAGGCATGAGCGCTGACTTAAAAGCGAATACTATAGAATTTAAATCTCAGGTTGTTTCAGAAGAACTATGAACAAACTCTTTACCCTTTTTACTGGAATTGTCGGCTTTCTCATGATGAGCCAACCATTAGCGGCCGCTCAATTCGAGAAATCACGTTTAAAGGCGGATAACTCTTACTTGGATGCTTCGAAAGAAACACCAACGATTGTCTATGAAAATAACGTGGTCTATGAGCATGGTCAGATGGTGATCTATGCCGACAAGTTAATCAAGCAGGGTGAAGACGCCGGCACCATTACCGCAGAAGGCACGCCAGTGAAGATTCACTATGTTGATCAGTTTGGTGAAACCACCGACATTGAAGCGCCGAGCATCAGTTACGAACAAAAGACTGGTGAGCTTGCAGCTGACGGTGATATTCAGATTGTTCAGACCTCAGAGCAAGACAAACTTACCCTGCTAGGGAACAAACTTCGTGCTAACCAAAAAATCACTGATGGCTTCAGTTTTGTACTGACTGGTAATCCCACTAAGTTTATTTTGAAGCAACCGAGTCAAACTGAAATTACGGCCATAGCGGATACCTTGCGCTCGAATGGTAAAGACCGTAAAACGCAGCTAGTAGGTTCTGTCAAACTAAGCCAAGGCTCTTCCAACACATCAGCAGCCTTACTGACGTACGATGGGCAAACTAAGCGCATTTCTGCAGATCAAAGTTCTGATGGTTCACAACCCGTTGTCACTGAATTTTATTGGCAAGATGAACCACAGCAAGAAAAGACTGAAACCGAAAAAGCATTAGAAGAAACCGCTGACGACAATATTGAATCTACGGTTGATGAGTCACAGGACGCACTAACCGATAAAGAAGAAGGCAAGCAATAACGATGACGTCTTTACGAGCACAAAACCTAGCTAAAAGTTATAAAACACGGAAAGTCGTTGAAAGCGTTTCATTAGAGGTTGACCAAGGATCTATCGTTGGCCTTTTGGGGCCTAATGGTGCCGGGAAGACGACTTCTTTTTACATGATCGTAGGGCTCGTACCTTCTGATGCCGGTCAGATCTTTTTAGGGGGTGAAGACATTACTGGAGCAGCGATGCACGCCCGTGCAAAGAAAGGCATCGGTTATCTCCCCCAAGAAGCCTCAATCTTTAGAAAGTTATCCGTTCAAGATAACATCATGGCGATTTTGCAGCTTCGAAAAGACTTAAATGAACAGCAGCGGGAAGAGAAGCTGGACGAATTACTGGCAGAATTCCACATTGAACATATTCGCCTGAGTCTAGGCATGAGCTTATCAGGCGGTGAGCGTCGACGAGTCGAAATTGCTCGCGCTCTAGCGAATGACCCTAAGTTCATTTTGTTGGATGAGCCGTTCGCTGGAGTTGATCCCATCTCAGTCATTGAAATCAAAAGCATTATCATGCAACTGAAAGACCGTGGGCTTGGCGTCTTGATCACCGATCATAATGTCCGTGAAACTCTTGATGTGTGTGAGCGAGCCTATATTGTCGATAGCGGTAGCATTATCGCCGATGGCGATACTGACACGATTCTTGAAAATCCAGTAGTTAGACAGCGATACCTCGGTGAACACTTTAAAATGTAAGCCTAACACTCAGAT
Organism: Kangiella geojedonensis; assembly: GCF_000981765.1. Classification (GTDB taxonomy): domain Bacteria; phylum Pseudomonadota; class Gammaproteobacteria; order Enterobacterales; family Kangiellaceae; genus Kangiella; species Kangiella geojedonensis. The sequence continues at coordinate 1,944,490 of NZ_CP010975.1, forward strand.
CAATTTTCGCCATCTAAACCCAGCAAAGGCTGACTGAGCTTCATAGATAATAACCATCAAACCATTGAAAATAGTTTCCTAAGCCCCAGATAAATAATAAGCCTTGCAAGATGATGCATCTCAAGGTAACTTGTAATTAAAGGGTAATAAAAAGGAAACTATTGGCTTACGTGGCAACAACTAAACGCCTACAACTCAACCCCCTTCTCATTTGGTTCAAATCAAAGCCAAAGAATTTGTTTAAGCCAAACTCAGTTACCCTTAAAGTTCTTTCAACAAAGTTTTTCTATCACAGTTTTCTCCAACCTAACCTAGGAGGTGAACTATCAAAAACTATCAACGTCAAATCTTCAGTAATCCCAATATTACAATCCTGTCTGCGTGTGGAACCTTCCCACCTTAGACTCCGTAACTCACCGAGCGTGATTACATTTATCCATTAAATTAATGATAGAAGGAAAGTTTATTATGCAAATCAATCTAACAGGGCGTCACTTAGACATTACAGAACCACTAAAAGAATTCGTTGACGAAAAATTCTCAAAGCTAGAACGACACTTTGACCACATTAATAACGTTTATGTGATTTTAAGTGTTGAAAAAATTCGTCAAATTGCTGAAGCGACCGTCCACGTTAATGGTGCTGAGATTTTCGCCAACAGTGAATCAGAAGATATGTATGCTGCGATTGATTTATTGATTGATAAGTTAGACCGACAAGTGATAAAACATAAGGAAAAGATGACCCGACACTAGAATGCACATATTAGACACTATTGCGCCCGAGCGATGCCTGCTCGGGTTGCAAGCGACCAGCAGAAAGAAAGCTCTTCAAGCAATCGCAAACCTCTTCAGTAAAAACAATCCAGAACTCGATTCCTTTGAAATACTTCAAGCGTTTACTGAACGTGAGCAGCTAGGATGTACCGCCATCGGTCATGGCATTGCCCTGCCTCATGGCCGCTTAGCGTCTTGTGAGAAGCCTGTAGCCATTTTAGGCACATTAGAGCAAGGCGTGGATTTCTTTGCTTCTGACAGAGAAGATGTGGATATAGTGTTTGGGCTATTAATTCCAGAAGACTTAGATTTCAGGGACTTGAAAGGAATTGAGCTCATTAAGCCTATATTTGATAACAAAACGCTATGCGCCCAAATTAGAAATGCACACAATAATGAAGCATTATTTGATATCATTGAACATGCCATTAAAGAATATAGCACTAAGGAAGAAGCTTCGTGAAACTTGTTATTGTCAGCGGAAGGTCAGGATCTGGCAAATCCGTTGTGCTTAAGGCGCTGGAAGACGCTGGTTATTATTGCATTGATAATTTGCCCTTAGGTTTAACGCTTAACGTCATCAACGACCATATCCTAAAAAATGAATTAATTGCGATTAGTGTGGATGCTCGTAACCCTTCGGACTTAGAACAGTTCTCTGATGAAATGGAGAAGATTAAAGCCGCGGCACCGCATGCAAGAATTCTCTTTATAGATGCCGATGAAAATATATTGCTGAAACGATTCAGCGAAACCCGTCGTCGGCACCCTTTGACCAAGCAAGGCTACTCACTGCGCGATGCTATTCATGAAGAAAATATACTGTTAGCGCCGGTTCGAGCTTTAGCTGATCTAGTGATCAACACTTCTGAATTGACGCCTCATGATCTACGAGAACGAGTCCGCGAACGAGTCAGTTCGAATAAAGCCCCTCAAATGGATATTCGCTTGGTGTCCTTTGGCTTTAAGCACGGAGCACCTAAAGATGCTGATTTTGTCTTTGACGTGCGCTGTTTACCTAACCCCTATTGGGTTGAAGAGCTTAAGGATTTCACGGGTAAAGACCAAGAGATCGTCGATTACTTATCTTCAAGCTCCATGGTTATGGAATACACTTGGCAATTAAAAGTGTTCCTCACCACTTGGATTCCTGAGTTTAGCAAACAAGACCGTAGCTACTTCACTTGCGCCATTGGTTGTACCGGTGGTCGCCACCGTTCCGTTTACATGGTGGAAACTCTCGGACATTACCTGAAACAGCATTATCCAAACATTTCCGTAGAGCATAGTCGCCTTAATAAAATGTAAATCTTGAAGAAGAATAGACGGACGCACCAAATCCCGCTGGATAAGGCCATCTAGCTACGTTAGAATAAGCAATAAAATCAACCACTAACGAGGCAAGGGCTATGGCTGAGAATCAAAACAACCAGACTCGTCAAGAGCAGCTACAGCTTCTAAACTCCGCGCTCGATAGTGGTCATTTAATCCCCGTTCGTAATCTGCTCGAAGAGTTACATTCCGCGGACATTGCACACCTTCTTGAATCCACACCGCCCCGTGTACGTAACGTTATTTGGCAATTGCTGGATAAAGAACGTGAAGGTGATGTACTGCAACACCTGAACGACGAAATTCGTCAAAACTTCATCGAAAACATGCAGCCACAAGAGCTGGCAAATGCTCTAGCTGACTTGGATACCGATGACGTGGTGGATATTCTTGGTGATCTGTCGCACAACGTCAGTAACCAAGTATTACGCCTCCTCGACGAGCAAAACCGTGCGCTAATTGAGCACGCGCTAACGTATCCAGAAGATACCGCTGGCGGTTTGATGAATATTGACACCATCATGATACGCCCGCGTGTGTCGGTTGAAGTAGTTTTACGCTACTTGAGAATTCGAGGTAGCATGCCACCTAATACTGACCACCTGTATGTGGTGAACTCTCGTGACGTGTTAATTGGCTCTGTCCCTATCAGTGCTATCTTAACTTGTGACCCTGATACTTCGATCACCCAGATTGTAGACGAAGAGATGTTTACCATTCCTGCGGATATGGAAGATACCGAAGTGGCGCAAATCTTCGAGCGACATGACTTGGTTTCAGCTCCCGTGCTGGACGAAGAAGGACGGTTACTGGGTCGTATTACGATTGATGACGTGGTTGATGTTATCCGGGAAGAAGCTGATCACTCATTAATGTCCATGGCCGGCTTGGACGAACTAGAAGACACTTTCGGCCCAATTATGGTCACTGCACGTAAACGCGCTATTTGGCTAGGCATTAATTTACTAACAGTGATTCTGGCAGCTCTGGTGATTGGCCTTTTTGAAAGCACCATTGGCAAAGTTACATTACTCGCGGTGTTGCTGCCAATCGTGCCGAGTATGGGGGGTATCGCTGGAACACAAACGCTAACGCTGGTAATTCGAGGTATGTCCCTCGGCCACATCAGCGACGGAAACCAATCCTATCTGCTCAAGAAAGAACTCGCCGTGAGTATTATTAACGGTATTATCTGGGCGGTCACAATTTCAACATTGGTTTATGCATTTTCTTATTACAAAGAATCTGGCATCAATCATTTACACCTTGCCATTACTATCGGCGGTGCCATGTTGTTTAATTTAGTGACTGGCGTTTTGAGTGGGGCCAGTATTCCGCTTATTTTGAAAAAGCTGAACATCGACCCAGCTATCGCCGGCGGTGTTGTTTTGACAACGGTTACCGACGTAGCGGGGTTCTTTGCTCTATTAGGTCTAGCCACTTACTTCTTTGGGTAGCCCCTTTACTTTTATTGCTAGGCAGATTAAGCGGCGATCGTCATACCATCGATAGCAACTGAGCCGGTTAATATACTTGAGCGACCATCAACATCACTCCCTACCGCAATAATTGACTGCAACATATCTTCTAGATTGCCTGCAATCGTGATCTCCTGGACATAGTGTTGAATTTCACCATCCTCAAACCAAAAGCCACTAGCGCCACGAGAATAATTGCCAGTAACAATATTAACACCCTGCCCCATAACCTCAGTGATCAGTAATCCCGTACCTAGTTGTTTAAGCATCGCGTCTAAAGACTGCTGTGGTGACTCAATAAGGATATTATGTATACCTCCTGCATTACCCGTGGTTTCCATTCCTAAACGCCTGGCTGAATAACCACTCAGAAAGTACCCATCCAGCCTCCCTTGTTCGACAATGGTTCTTTTAGCAGTAGCGACACCATCACTGTCATAATTTGAGCTGCCAAGGCCCTTTAAGATAAAAGGATCTTCAATTATAGAGATATCTTTTGGCAAAATATGATGCCCTAACTTATCAAGCATAAAAGATGAGCGTTGATACAAGGCACCGCCTTTTAGAGCGCCCAGCAAATGTGACCATAAGCCTCGAGCCACTTCGGGGTTAAACACCACAGGAAACTTGCCAGAGCGACTCTTACCCAACTTGAGTTTAGCTTGAATTCGTTGCGCAGCTTCGGTTCCTACAGCCTCAGGTGCTAATAGATCAGCGTAATCTCTGCCCAACGTATAGTAACCATCCCGAATCATACCCTTCTCAGTTTGGCCGATGAGGATGTTAGAAAGGCTGTAGCGGGTCGTTTGATTGAAGCCACAAAAATCATGACTATTGGCATAACAAGACACTGAACGGTGGCTATAACAATTAGCGCCTTCAGATTGCTTGATATGTTGGCTGTTCAGCGCGGATGCTTCTGCCTGTTTGGCTGACGTGACCATATCGTCGATGGTTAAGGCAAAGGGATGATCCAACGATAAGTCTTTGAACTCTGAAGCCATGCGACTGGATTCAACCAAGCCTGCATAAGGATCCGGCTCAGTAAACTTAGCGATATTGCAAGCAGCCTCAAGACCTTGCAAAGCAGCAGACTCGGTTAAATCATTAATCGAAACGGTGCCTTTTCTCTGTTCAAAATAAACATTAATTCCGAGGTGGCTGTCTTGATTAAACTCTAATGTCTCAAGCTCATTATTGCGAACTTCGACGCTATTACCAATGGTGTTATAACTCCAAACTTCAATGTCATCAGCCCCAGCGCCTTTGGCTCGGTCAATCAAAGTCTCTGCTATCTGTCGCATTGTGTGTGCCGTTTGCGCCTGTTGCTCAGCAATTTGCACCAGCGTTAATTGTTCATTATCACGTTGAGTCAATCGTTTCACCTTACATCAATAATTAATTTACTGTTTACTCGCTACCACTCATCTCTGGAAAACGTTATCATAAACCAAAGCCAAGTAACCAACTGATTGTATGACTGAGCACTTTGACGAATACGATGACATGGGGCAAGAAAAGTCCAAGTCACAAGTCAAAAAAGAACTCCTAGAGCTAACAGCTCTTGGTCAGCGACTGAGCAAATTGCCAAAACACCAATGGCAAGACTTGCCGATTTCTGCAACCCTAAAGCATGCGTTAAGCGAAGTCGCTAAGATCAATCATCACATTGGCCTCAAGCGACATATCAAATATATTGGCAAGCTTCTTCGTAACGAAGATGTCGATGCCATTGAGCAGCGACTCATACTCGATAATCAACAACACACCCTAGAAGTTCAGCGCGAGAAACTGTGTGAGCACTGGCGAGACCGACTGGTTTCTGAGGGTGATGATGCAACTTTCGAGTTATTAAAAGTTGCTAACAACCTTGACCGTCAACAGTTACGTCAACTGGTCCGAAACGCAAGTAAAGAGCAACAGCTGGATAAACCGCCAAAATATCAACGAGAACTTTATCGTTACTTACGAGATCACGCTGCATTCAACGACGAATAACCCCACGTTATCGCTAGCCCGCCTGTGTTCCACCCACGGTCAGTTTATCCACTTTTAGCGTCGGCTGACCGACACAAACCGGAACACTCTGACCATCTTTGCCACAAACACCAATTCCCGGATCAAGCTGGCTGTCGTTTCCGACCATACTGACATATTTCAGTACTTCAGGGCCATTGCCTGCCAAAGTGGCCCCCTTTATAGGGGCTGTTAGTTTACCATCTTCGATCAAATAAGCTTCGCTGGCACTAAAGACAAAGTTACCCGAGGTAATATCCACCTGTCCGCCGGCAAAGTTAGGCGCATAAATACCTTTTTTCACACTCGCTATGATATCGCCAGGCTCAGAACTCCCGCCGACCATCAAAGTATTGGTCATACGAGGCATTGGTAAGTGCGCATAAGACTCACGACGCCCATTACCGGTCGGTGCTTGTCCCATCAGTCTAGCGTTATGCTTGTCTTGCATGTAGCCTCTTAGGACACCCTTTTCTATCAAAACATTGGATTGCGTTGGCGTACCTTCGTCATCCACATTAAGTGAGCCCCTCTGCCCTTGCAAAGTGCCATCATCAACAACGGTGCACAATTCTGAGGCTACCTTCTCACCAATTCGTCCAGCATAGGCAGACGAGCCCTTTCGGTTAAAGTCGCCCTCTAATCCATGCCCCACAGCCTCATGTAACAATACGCCGGGCCAACCATTACCCAGCACGACTTCCATGGTGCCCGCAGGGGCTTCGACCGCATCTAAGTTGACCACCGCTTGATCTACGGCTTTCTTCGCTAAACTTTCTAGGTCTAGTGAAATAAGATGTTGCCAGTCATATCGTCCGCCCATGCCAGCACTACCACGCTCACGTCGCCCCGCATGTTCAGCAACGACCGTTACATTTAATCGAATCATCGGCCTAATGTCAGCGGCTAAAGTGCCGTCAATGGCAGCAACCAACATATGCTCATCAGCAGCAGATAGGCTCACAATGACTTGCTTAACTTTTTCGTCAAGCTGCCTAGCCTTAGCATCTAATTGTCGAAGCAGTGCAATTTTATGAGCTTGCTCCACATCGCCTAAGGTGTTTTTCTCGGTGTATAAACTGCTTGATTTCGACGGCTGATTAAAACTAACCGTTTTGGACTGGCCAGCTCTGCTGATACTGGTCGCTGCCGTTAAGGCATTATTCAAAGCCGTTAGTTCGAATTGATTGGCGTAAGAAAAACCTGTTTTTTCACCATCAATACTCCGAATACCTAGGCCCTTATTGAGATTAAAGCTCGCATCTTTTACAAGACCATCTTCAAGCTGCCAATACTCCATCACGACTTCTTGTAAGAATATATCCGCATAGTCTTGCTGATAGCGCCCCATCGACTGGATGGCTTGCTTAATAGCATCAACCGACAGGTTAGATTCTCTGAACAGGTGGCTTTCGACACGCTCTATAATACTAGTCATTCTTTACCTTAAACTTTTATTGTCACAGCTCTGGTAGCCGTAGCTACTTTTAAAGTCGCCTATGAGTATGGACAGGGAAGCGCTTTTTAATCATTTCAATTTGCTCAATGTCTAGAGTGTGGTTGATGTAACCTTCCTCACCCTCCATAGCATCGAGCACTTCTCCCCATGGTCCCACAAACATGCTATGGCCATAAGTTTTGCGTTTATTGTCGTGCTCTCCAGTTTGATTCGAAGCTACCACAAAACATAAATTTTCAACGGCTCTTGCCTGCAATAAAAGCTGCCAATGTACCTCACCGGTTTTCAGAGTGAAGGCTGAGGGTGCAAGAATAATATCCACCGCAGATTTCTGATACTGTCTATAGAGCTCAGGAAAGCGTAAATCGTAACAAACCGACAGACCGAAATTAATACCATTAATTGTAAAGGTCTTGACCTCATCGCCCGCAAGAGTATTGTCAGACTCAGAGTACACTTCATCGTCTTTCACAGCCACATCAAACATGTGGATTTTATCATAGTAGGTCATCTCGTCGCCTTGTGCATCATACACATAACAGCGTGCAAAAGGTCGCTCTTCGACTCCTGACTCAATGGCAATAGTTCCGCCGACAACGATCACACGATTCTCTTGCGCCACACGTCGCATCCAATCTTGAATCGGTCCCTCTTTGTGCTTCTCCACAAAGCCAAGTTTCTGACCATTATATTTTTCCATAAGCGCAAAGGTTTCGGGTAACACCACCATGTCTGCGCCATCATGGGCAGATGCACGTATTAATGCCTCGGCTTTTTGTAAATTAGCTTCAACCTCGCTGGAAGAAGACATCTGAATCAATCCTATATTAATAGTCTTGCTACTCATTAACTGTCCCCCATCATTATCTACCGGTTGATTATCTTGGTCAGTTTGGTTTTCTGAAGCGCTTTGCTCTTCATGCTCCTGCTCTAATGCTGGTTCTGCTTTCGGCTGTGATTCTTGCGTTTGTTCTGGTTCTGGTTCTGGCACAGCAACTTCTTTAGATTTCTTGTTGACCTCAATAACTTGAGGGTTGGTTAAGTCACCGCTAACTTTATACTCAATACTCACCACCACATCTATGACAGGCTCAAATATTTTATTGACCAATAACATGATAAGACCAGTGGTCGGCTCCACTGCCCAGCCAGCTAAAACGGGCAAACTAGAACCAAGCTTAGGCACCACAGTGACATTCTGATTAACCGTTTGCTTGACCAAATCGATTGAGCCTTTCACTCTAACATCTGCACTGGTGCCGTCAATGAAGACATTATCGCTGTGAACCACACCACTTTTGATGGTGAACTCACCATTCATTTTGTCGTAGAAGAATCCATCTTCAAACAGGTCACTAAAGTCTAAGGACAGTCTGCGCCTGACACTTTGTAGAGAAAACAGACTAAACACTCGAGCTTGACGGTCGCTCAATTCCTTGACCACTCCCTCACCTGTTTCTAGCTTGATGGTTCCATTTAAGTTTTTCAGGCTGATATCATGAAACCCACCGGCCCAAGATAACTGTATTGCGCCGGTTGTTTTCGTGCCTTCAATACCATCACCAAACCCCCACAGCTGTAATAACCTACCAGTGTCCTGAGTGGTGAAGTCTATACTTACCGAGCTTTCTTGTCTTTGCCAGCGTCCTTCTAGGTATGCGGATAACTGCCCTTCAATCTGACTGTCTCCTTTAACCACTACTATACCGTTCTCTAAATTAGAAACTAAGGTAAGCTTTCCCGTATCAATGCCGTTGATTTTGCAGCTTAGGCACTCAAGCTGCCAATTATCTAACGAAGTCTTATTAATGCTTACTTCTGAACTCGACAACTGGTTAAATGAATTAAGCTCAATATCCAATGCTTCGATCGTGACGTGCTTTCTACCGTCAGCATACAAAGTAAGATTACCAAATCCTTCTTTAGCCTCAACGTTAAACCGTACACTATCGTCCTCTAATAATGAGTCGGTAAACACCACGTCATGCAGGGATTGGCCTGCGATTGTAAACAAAGCTGTCCGAATGGATATATGGTCAATCCAGTCTGGCCAATAGAAATCTCCCTCCTTTTTAACCTGCAAACTATTCAGCCACTCATCACTATGTATTTCACCAAAAAAACCTTCAATAGCGACACCTTTTTCAGGCACCTTAATCGAGTGGGTTGCTAAATCTCCCATAGCAATCACACCATTAATATCTTCCGGTGTTCCCACTCCAAAATTAAGCTGGGATGAAATTGTATCTCTATAAATAGTTCGAGCATGAATTCGATTGTTACTGCGATACAGTGTCGCTAAGAAGGGGCTTTTTTCTTCTTTTGTTTTACTCAGCCAAGAAGGCCCATTTAGCTCAGTTCCCTCTAAGTCACTGCGCACAATCATGGATTCAGCTCCCTCACTATCTTGACGATAGTGCAGGTTAACGAGGCTCTTTCCCTCAACATAAATAGGAAGCTGCATGTTCAGCGAGGCCACCGCTTTAGCGACATCAAAGCTTGAACTGGCGTTAATGTTCACCAAGTCATGGTTATTAGTGTATTCATCCACGGCGATATCAATGGCCACAGGGCTGTGCCAAAGGGTCGCATCAAGCTTTTCCGCAACGGCCCCCTTCTCAGTATAATGCAGCTCGCCTTGTATACCTTTAAGTCCGAGCGAGTAGCTTTGCAACTCTATATCTTGACCAGCAAACGTAATGACGCCTTCTAAAGTGGCATCAGGACTATCATCGCTTAGCGGCACCGTGACCTTCAGGTTATTCTTAAGTTGTCCACTAAATTTGAGGTCCAGTAACTCCTCTCCTAGCCACTCTTTTAAAGGAGAGTTTAAAAACAGAGACTGGTAAGGAGCAAACGCAACCTGGTTCTTAAGATCTAACTTGAGTACTGATCCTTCTGTGAATACTGACTCGATAACTCCTTCGACGTTATCAAAGCCATTGCCCAAAATGCTGCCTTCAGTGGCGGATAAAAACATTTGGTTGTTGGAGAAGTGTGCCTTGGCAGCAAGCCCCTCTACTGCAGGCCAATCAGAATCAAACTTAAAGGTGCTATTGTCTACAGTGGCTTGAAGATCAAACTGTCCCTCATTATTCTGATATGGGAAATCATCATAGTTGCCGCGCCAAGTTAATGTTGCTAATTTAACCTCGCCGCTGATTAAAGCCATATCGAGAAATTCGAGGACATCATCCTCCATCTCATTTCTCGGCCAGTACTTTTCAAGCTCAGCAATGTTAATATTTTTTGATTCACCGTAGATGGATACATCCACATCATTATCTAAAATTCTCAATGCACCATTAATGGTTGTGCTTACATCGGCATTATCTAAACTGAATTGATTGATATTAATCAATGGCCGGTCAAGGAAGCTGACCCAAGAATCAAGCATCAAACTGTCAACAGGAATGGCCTCCTTAAAAGCCTCACCCCACTCAATTTGAGTATTTGAAGCACTGGCTTTAATTCTCCAGCCCTCACCTTCATCACGAATAGAAATACGATCCAGTTGAAATTTTGGCGACAAAGAACTTTCTTCGATGGAGACATTGACGAGCTCAGCGTTACCAAATTTTGGCAGTATTCCTTTTTCTGTCTGCTGTGCTTCAATGTCGAGCGTAACCAACTCACCTTGTGGCTGAATTTTGCTCAATGGATCCCTAAAATCCAGTGGCATAAATGGGCTGGCTAAAGTCATGAAGTAACCAATTGGCGTATTTTCTGCCTCCAAAAGCCAGTCAGTATTGGTAGCAGATGTTTCTCGTCTCACTAATTTAAAATAACTGTCATAATTTTTTAGTTGGCCTTCGCCACTTCGTTCAACCACATGGAACTGATCGCTGGAAAAAATCGATAGATTCCCTTCCGTTTGATAGTTAATTTCAGCATCAAGTTTAGCTACCCGTGAACTAGTGCTTGCAGCTGAGAATAACAGCCGACCGGACTTAGGGGTTTCACCTTCGTACTCCAACCAGAACTCAGTATCGGCTAACTCCACTGGAATGCCTTGTGGTAACTCAAAAAAGTCAGTGCTATCGATAACATCAAAGTCTCTTAATAATCCGTAGACTTTAATAGGGTTCTTTTTATCGAATGGTTGCCCTTTAGACTCAACAATAATTCTGCCTTGTGAGGCAAAAGAACTTTGAGACTCAATAATTAGCTGCCGTTGTTGGCCGAGCTTTGTAAAGCCGATTGAGTTAAATTGCACCGTTCTGACTGTATTGTCTTTATGCAAATTAAGGCTGACATCATTAAGGTTGATAGATTCTTGATCGATGATTTCAGGGTAACGTTTAAGTAACACACTAAAATCTACCGAAAACGGTTCTACATTTTGTGTCAAGCTGGAAATTAAAATTTCAGCACTGGCTTGGTTAACCTCAATGGTTTCAGTGATCAAGTAACCGTTAAATAAACTTTCCCAAAAATTTAATACAACGTAAGTTTTATCGGCTTGGTAGGATTGAGATTTGTTTTGATTGCTCCAGGTCGCTCCATTGATAAAGATGCTAGGCTTAAACTCAGACCAATCAACTTCCAGCGACTCATAATCAAATGCCCCGCCTATCTGGCCTTCAACCAGAGCAACCATACGCTCTTTATTGTCGGTCCAATAAGGAAGGGTTAGCTTAACGACAGACAGGAGTAAAACGAAAATAATGACAAGAATTGACACTAACCATAAGACTGAGGTTAGAAAACGTCTAAATAATCGTGTCAATGTTTTAGCCATTAAGAATCCAGCTACATTAAGACCACATCAAACTGCTCAGGTGAGTAAAGACTTTCTACCTGCAGTTTAATAGGTTTATCAATTTCGACTTCTAGATCGCCGAGACTACTCGCCTCTTCATCCAATAAACAGTCAACGACTTCCTGACTCGCCAACACTAGGAACTTTTGCACATCGTAGGTTCGTGCCGCACGACTCAGCTCTCGGAAAATTTCATAACAGACCGTCACTGCTGTTTTCACATAACCGCGACCATTACACTGTTGGCAGGGCTCACACAATAAACGCTCCAAACTTTCACGAGACCGCTTGCGAGTCATTTCAACTAGACCGAGCGATGACACTTCCGTGATTTGTGTTTTGACATGGTCCTTTTCGAGAAGCCTTTCTAAGGTTCGGAGGACTTGTCGCTTGTGCTCCTCTTCTTTCATATCAATGAAATCAACAATGATAATTCCACCGAGGTTTCTCAGGCGCAATTGTCTCGCCAACGCTGTAGCGGCTTCGAGGTTGGTCCTAAAAATTGTTTCCTCTAAATTCTTATGCCCAACAAAAGCCCCGGTATTGACGTCAACCGTGGTCATGGCTTCAGTTTGATCAATAATTAAATAGCCACCAGACTTAAGCTGTACTTTTCGTTCTAAGGCTTTCTTAATTTCTTCTTCAACATTATAAAGGTCGAAAATGGGGCGTTCGCTTTCGTACAGCTCAATGCGGCTTTCCATATCTGGAAGAAATTTTTGTACAAATTTAATGATTCGATCTAAGGTTGTCTGATCATCAATACGCACTCGCTCAACATCATCTTCAAAGATATCGCGCATAATCCGAAGCTCTAAACTCAAGTCTTCATGAATTAAGCCCGGTGCTTTTACCTGCTTAGATTTCTCGGTCACGCCTTTCCACAGCTTCGCCAGAAACAGTGCATCTCTGACCAACTCTTTTTCGCTGGCACCTTCTGCGGCCGTCCGAATGATAAAGCCATTATCGAGATCTTCGTGTTCTTCAAGAAGTTCACGCAATCTTACTCGCTCATGCTCATCATCAATTCGCTGAGAAACCCCCACATGCTCCGTGTCTGGCATTAAAACTAGATATCGGGATGGAATCGTAATATGAGTTGTGAGTCGAGCGCCTTTACTGCTAATAGGGTCTTTAATAACCTGAACAGTTATTTTCTGACCTTCATGCAACACGGAAGTGATATCCGTTTCTTGTGCCTGTTGCTTATCTAACAGTTGAGCCCCTTCTATGGCTTGTTTACTGCCTTCGGCTTTGTCCGTCACAATATCAGCCAGATGCAGAAAAGCCGCTTTTTCATGCCCAATATCAACAAATGCAGCCTGCATACCGGGCATAACGCGTTTTACAACGCCTTTGTAGATATTTCCAACGATGCCTCTATTCTCGGTGCGTTCAATATGCAGTTCCTGCAATACACCATTTTCGACAATAGAAGCTCGCGTTTCTTGAGGGGTGATATTAATTAGAATTTCATCGCGCATGCTACAACAACCTCTCTCCAGACTAACCCAGCCCGCTTAACGCAAACTGAACCTTGGCCTGTTCAAGCAGCTGACGCGTTTCATAAACAGGCAACCCCACAACATTAGTATAACTACCACTAATCGTTTCTATCAGGCTACCACCGATTCCTTGTATGGCATAACCACCAGCTTTCCCCAGCGGTTCTTGAGTTTGGCAATAAGCCTCGATGGTCTTTTGCTTTAATGCTGCAAAAACAACGTCTGTTTTAACCGTTTTTTGTAAGAAACCACCACTCACAGCCAAAACCACACTCGACATAACCGTATGACGGTCACCGCTTAATCGCAGTAACAGTTCTGCCGCATGCTCAAGATCATTCGGTTTGCCTAATGGCTCTCCCTGATGAGCCACCGTCGTATCCGCACTGAGAATAGGTAGTTGGTTAGGGTTATCCAGTGACTTAAGGGCTGACTGAGCTTTGCCTAGAGCAACTCGCTCAACATAATCAAGCGGCGACTCATCCAGCAAACGAGTTTCATCAAAGTCGTTTGCAATTTGAATATAGTCCACTCCTAACTGCGTCAATAACTCCTTTCTTCGAGGAGAACCAGAAGCCAAGTAAATTTTTGAGTAATGAGTACTCACTTATTGCACCTTAAAATAGCGTCGGATGTCACGCAGCAAAATAAACAACCAGGGCCAGAGCACCGCATCGATAGCTGCCGAAATCCAGTAAGTCCAAGTACTTTCTGGGCTACCGGTGACTCTTGATAGCCATAGCACTAATGCCATATATAGCAAAGCGATACCACCCATAGTCAGCGCTTGTTTCCAAATAGGGTAAATTCGAATTCTGAGGTAGTTCAACTGCAAGATGAAAGCAATGACACAAAGGGTAAAACTGTGCAAACCAAGAGTACTTCCCAGTAGTGCATCAAAAATAAGCCCCCAAATGAATGCCCATAACAAACCAATTCGATGTGGCAGAGCAATGACCCAGTAACTGAACACCAGCAAAATCCAATCGGGACGATATGGCGACCAAGATTCTGGTAAAGGAATAACCGTTAGGATTAAAGCAATAATAAAGGTAAGGATGATGACCCAAGTACCACGCTTTTGTTTACTCTGCATCGGAGGCCTCCTCTATAGCATCGGCGGTATCATCGTCACCCTCTCCTTTTGAAGACCTGGCTTTAGTAGCTTTCTGAGGGTCGTGATATGGCCAGAGCAATAGGACATGGTTTGCGCGGTTAATATTTGCGGTTGGCTCAGCAAGAATTTCCGCATAAGGTTGAGCAGATTGTCGTATCACTGAAATGACCTTAGCCACAGGATAACCATCAGGAAACTTTTGTCCCAAGCCCGAACTTAAAAGCAAATCACCTTCTTCGATATCAATCGTGTTTGGCAGGTGCCTTAAATAAAGCGTGCGTCCATTACCCTGAGCAATTGCTCGAACACCATTCCTATCCACTCGCACAGGAATCGCATGTTTTTGATCGTTAAGCAGAATCATACGAGAGGTCGATGTAGACACTTCAACGATTTGCCCCATGATACCCTCGGCATCAACCACAGGCTGACCTACAAAGACGTCATCAATACTGCCTTTATTCAATAACAACTCATTGGCAAACAAGCTGCTATCGATATTAAGCACTTCCGCAATAACGCGTTTACCACGAAGCGTCCGCGACGATCCTAATAATGATCGAAGTCTAGCATTCTCAGACTCTAAGCCGATTAATCTTTGATTCTGAGCTTTCAGAATGAGTAATTCATCTTTCAGACGTCGGTTTTCGTTGAGCAGATCATTGCGACTAACGATGTTGCTGTCTGCCCATGAAGCGACTTCATTCGGCAGGTTGGCTAAAAAATAAATCGGTGCCAATACCGTGGAAACACCTTTACGGGCGCTACTTAAGTAATCATAGCGGTAATCAAGTACCATCAAAATAGCAGCTAAAATCAAGCTTAGCACCAGCTGCAAAACCAGTGATGGGCCTCGTGCGAATAGATTTTTAATGGCCTACTCCTCCCGAGAGAGTAAATTCTTATGGTTAGTCCACGTCAATAGACTTTAGTTTAGCAATTTTTATGTGATACATACAAAAATCGGGCAATCTAAGTGCCCGATTTTAATGGAATTTTTGTTCAATCAGTCATCTGAGAACAAATCACCACCATGCTCGTCGATGGTTTCTAAGACTTTACCACCGCCACGCGCCACACAGGTTAGTGGATCTTCAGCGACAATGACGGGTAAACCCGTCTCTTCCATCAGTAAACGATCAATATCGCGAATCAAGGCGCCACCGCCGGTTAAGACCATGCCGCGCTCGGAAATATCGGAGGCTAGCTCAGGTGGCGATTGCTCCAATACCGTCTTAACGGCTCGGACAATGCTATGAAGTGGATTCTGCAATGCCTCAAGAATCTCGTTACTATTAATCGTAAAGCTACGTGGAATACCTTCTGCCAAGTTACGACCACGCACATCCAGCTCACGAACTTCTGTGCCAGGATAAGCAGTGCCGATTTCATGTTTAATGCGCTCAGCAGTCGCTTCACCAATGATGGTGCCGTAATTACGACGAATATACTCGATGATAGCTTCATCAAAACGGTCACCACCGATACGTACAGAGTCTGAGTAAACCACACCATTCAAAGACAAGATCGCGATTTCAGTTGTACCACCACCGATATCCACAACCATCGAGCCGCGTGCTTCATTAACCGGTAAACCAGCACCAACAGCTGCTGCCACAGGCTCTTCAATTAAGTAGACTTCGCGTGCGCCAGCGCTCAACGCTGACTCTTTAATGGCACGACGCTCAACCTGAGTCGAACCACAAGGAACGCAGACCAAAACACGAGGGCTTGGACGGAAAAAAGTGTTGTCATGAACTTTACGAATAAAGTGCTGCAACATTTTTTCAGTCACTTCGAAATCAGCAATTACGCCGTCTTTCAAAGGACGAATCGCAACGATATTGCCAGGCGTACGACCCAGCATTCTTTTCGCAGCTTCACCGACTGCCGCAATCGACTTAGCGCCGCCAGAGCGGTCTTGTCGAATAGCGACCACTGAAGGTTCGTCAAGAACGATTCCTTGGTCACGAACATAAATCAAAGTATTTGCCGTACCCAAATCAATAGACAGGTCGGTAGAAAAAAGGCCACGTAATTTATTAAACATCGGAGGAGGTTTCCCGCTTAAAACTTGTTTTACTCAAATTCGTTAAAATAATTGTCATTCAAAAGGGCTTAAAACCAATAGCGACAAGGCTTGTGAGAATATTCTCAATCGCGTTACTCTAACAATACTCGTCTAACTCGGCAAGCTTAAAAGCCTAGCATATAAGATTATTTTCACAGATTGGCGACTTAGTATGACTTTTGCTCCCAGCCACCTATAGAAAGACCCAGTTTCACCGTTAAAGTTCCGGCTTTTGTCCACAAGTTACGCGATCATGCCCTGAATAGTCGCTCAAAGTTTCAACGTGGACAAAACCGTGACTCTGAAGAATCGCCCTGACTTTTGGCCCTTGCTCATAGCCATGTTCAAACATCAACCAACCTAAAGGTGTTAAGTGAGTCGTTGCTTGCTGAGTAATTTCTTTAATATCAGACAACCCCTGCTCTGCGGAGACCAAAGCCGATGTTGGCTCAAACGTCAGGTCCTGAAGATGAGGATCGTCTTGGTCGATATAAGGTGGATTACTCATGATGAGATCGAAAGGCTCACCCTGCCAGTCGCGAAGCCAGTGCCCTTGATGACAGGTAACATTATCCAGCTTGTACTTCTGACGATTGTACCCGGCGACGACAAGAGCATCTGCGCTCAAATCCATAGCCCATACCCGCGCCTTAGGTCTTTCTGACGCGACTGCGAGCGCAATAGCGCCAGTGCCCGTGCCTAAATCCACAATTCGATGACTATCTTGCGGAGCGACTTTTGTTAACGCTAACTCAACCAGGTGCTCGGTTTCAGGGCGTGGTATTAACGTGGCAGGTGTTACTTTTAACGATAAAGTCCAGAAATCTTGTCGCCCAACAATATAAGCGACCGGCTCGCCGTTACGTCGACGCTCAACTTTCTCTTCGAACGCACGCATTTGTTCAGGCGTTAACGCTTTATCGGACCAAGTTTTTAACCAAGTTCGGTTTTGTTGTACGGTCTCGGCGAGTAACACTTCAGCGTCGAGTTTAGCTGTGTCAAACATCTTGAGCTGTGAAACAGCCCAAGACAGAATGTGTTCAACGGTTTGGTTCAAAATGATGCGGGAGGCAGGATTAAGACTGGCCCGAAAGCGCTGCTAACTGGTCAGCTTGATGCTCTTGCACCAGAGGCTCAAGGATTTGATCAATATCGCCTTCCATAATCTCATCAAGCTTATACAGCGTTAGATTAATACGGTGATCGGTCATGCGACCTTGAGGATAATTATAGGTACGGATACGGTCTGAGCGGTCACCAGTACCGACTAAGTTACGACGCATTTCGGTCTGCTCAGACTGATGTTTCGCTTCTTCGGCTGCCTGCAAACGAGACTGTAATACCGACATCGCTTTAGCACGGTTTTTATGTTGCGAGCGCTCGTCCTGACATTCGACAACCACACCCGTTGGCAAGTGCGTAATACGAATCGCAGAGTCAGTTTTGTTCACGTGCTGACCACCCGCGCCTGATGCACGGAACGTATCAACTTTTAAATCACTTGGATTAATATCAATCGCATCGACTTCATCCGCTTCTGGCATCACAGCCACGGTACACGCAGAGGTATGAATACGGCCTTGTGACTCAGTTTCCGGTACGCGTTGTACACGATGGGCGCCTGATTCGAATTTCAGATGCGAAAAGACCGCATCACCGACGATACGTAAAATAATTTCTTTGTAACCACCCTGCTCGCTCTGACTTTCACTGATGACTTCTACTTGCCAGCGTTTCTTTTCCGCATACTTACTGTACATACGGAATAAATCACCCGCAAAAATAGCCGCTTCATCACCGCCAGTACCCGCACGAATCTCTAAGAAGGTGTTTTTGTCATCATTCGGATCACGCGGCAGCAGTAATTTCTGCAAATCAATTTCAAGCTGCTCGATGGTAGCTTTAGATGCTTTGAATTCTTCCTGAGCCATTTCTCGCATGTCTGGATCATCGTCTT
Source organism: Kangiella geojedonensis (assembly GCF_000981765.1). GTDB lineage: Bacteria > Pseudomonadota > Gammaproteobacteria > Enterobacterales > Kangiellaceae > Kangiella > Kangiella geojedonensis. The sequence goes on from NZ_CP010975.1 coordinate 1,962,964, forward strand.
TCAGCATTTCTTCTGCATTTTGAAGATTTTCTACCGCTTCCTGATAATCTTGAAAAGCTTTAACCACTTCTTCCAGCTGAGAATATTCTTTCGACAAGTCGCGAAATTTATTTTGATCAGAAATAATCTCTGGGTCGCCTAACAAAGCTTCGAGTTCTTCGTGGCGATCAACCAGACCTTCTAGTTTTTGACTGACAGAATCCTGCAACATGCTATTTCTTTGTTCCTATCGGTATAATTCTTTATAAAACAATGATTAAAGTAATGTTTTACTTAATCATCTGAGTTTTTGTCAAGCTGAAACAATTGACGAGTAATGTCGTGACGATCCAATTCCTCGTCATCTTCTCTTAGCCACACCATCGGCTGGTGTAAGAATTTCTTCGTTAAGCGGTGTGAGAAATGCTCTAACGCCGCTTCTATATCATTACCATTTTTCAACTGAGCCTTGGCTCGCTCAAGTTCCGCTTGAGCAATGTCAGCAAACATTTGATGCAGCTCACGAACTGTATCATGTTTTTGACGACCCGCGTGCCACTTCTCGAAATCTTCTGCGAACTCATCCAAGATGACCAGTGCTTCTTCAGCCGCTTCTTGGCGCGCCTGCAAATTCTCCTGAATAACGCCTTCTAAATCATCAACGCTATAAAGGTAGACATCATCCAGCTTTGCCACCGAGCTTTCAATATCACGGGGTACCGCCAGATCAACCATGAACATGCTCTTGCGACGACGTTCCTGAATGGCTGTTTCGACCATACCCTTGCCGATAATTGGCAACATGCTTCCGGTTGAGCTAATCACAATATCCGCCTGAGCTAAATAGTGGGGTATGGCATCCAGCCCAACCGCCTTTCCCTCAAACTCATCGGCTAATTTGTGAGCGTTCGCTAGCGTTCGATTCGCCATAACCATTTGCTTAACGCCGCTCTGTTCTAAATGGCGCGCAGCCAGTTCAATGGTTTCACCAGCACCGACAAACAAGACGGTTAATTTAGAAAAGTCGGCGAAGATATGCTTAGCCAGCGTCACTGCGGCATAAGCCACCGACACTGGGTTCGATCCTATGTCAGTTTCATGACGCACTTTCTTGGCTGCGGCAAAAGCCTTTTGGAACAAACGCTCCATGATCTGCTCTACCGTGCCAGCACGTTTCGCTTTCTGGTAGCAGGCTTTGAGCTGACCTAAGATCTGTGGTTCACCAAGAACCATCGAATCTAAGCCACTCGCCACTTTCATCAGATGCTTAACCGCATCCACACCTTTATGGTAATAAATAACCTCGTCGAGATCGTCACTCAGCTCTTTCTTAGCTTTGAGCCAATCCAGCAACTGTGCTTTTATCTGCTCATGTTGGTGCGATTCATTCGATAAATAAAACTCAACACGATTACAGGTCGACAACAAAGCCACCTCTGAACCCTGGGTCTGCTGTTTGACCTCAGCCATGATTTCGCCGAGTTCATGATCGGCAAAGGCCACCGTCTCACGGATGGCAAGCGGTGCAGTTTTATGGTTAATTCCCAAAACAATCAAAGACATAGGTTTGAAACAGCTATCAAAAAGGTCACTCACTAAAGGCGCGGCATGACTCATGAAAATGCCTAAGGCATGCAATTGGCGCGAATTATAACACCGCTTCAAGATGTCTGCTAATTTTAAACATTCGTAAAAACTACATTTTTACACTGTACTCGGCTACCTTTCCTGATACTCTGTTTTAACTATGTGGAGCACTTTCACAAAAAGTTTACTGGAATCTTTTATACTGGACGTATGAACAGACTTTTCTCGGCTAAAACCCTATTCGTTTCAATATGCTGTGTATTGCTCGCCTCCTGCGCCACCACACAGCCACAAAAGATTGAAACACCCACGGCATCCAGCACTTCCCAAGCGCCGGAACACCCTTCTGTGGCTAATTTATCTGCCGAGGATCGGAGCCAACTGTATTTCAGTATTTTGCTGGCGGATATCGCCAACAAACAAAAACTCTACGATGTAGCCCAAAGCAATTATTTTTACGCCGCCGAACAAACCGGCAGCAAAGAACTGTCGTCGAGAGCAGCCATGGTTGCCTTGATTGAGCGCGACTACAATAACTCGCTGGAAGCTACTGAGTTATGGATGGCATCAGCCCCAGACGATAAAAACGCTTACAAAATAGCTCTAATCGCTAGTTTAGCTCAAGGACACACAGAGCAGGCCACAGCTTATTTACACCAACTGTTACCCTTGCTTCCTGAGAATGAAGACGAAAAGCTGTATGAACTCCTCCGCATGGCCAGCTTTCAAGAAGAAGCCGATTTCGTTGCATTCTTTGAGCAAGTTAATACCCCGCTTGAGTCACCACATATCGCCACAGCCGAAGCTTATTTACGCTTAAAGTCAGGGCAACCGTTGGAACAATTTGCTCGTATCCAGCAGTTGCTTGATTATACTCTGGCTGAGCGCCCTAACTTTTTATCGGCCATCGAATTAAAAGGTGAAGCACTCGCCCTTCACTCCAAAGAAAAACGTCAGCAGTACTTAAGCCAAGTACTTCAGAACAACAAGCTGTCGCTCGAACAAACCTACAAAATAGGCGAGCTTCTTTATACACAACGTAGCTTTTCGGAGGCCTTAATCGCCTTTAAGCGGGTTCTTAAAGAGCGTCCACAGGATCAACAAACACTATTTTTAGAAGCCAGCAGCTACTACGCCATGGAAGACTATCAAAAAGCGAGTGAACACTTCTGGCAGTTAGCAAAGAATAACTACAAAAAAGAAATCAGCAGTTACTATTGTGCCGACTCTGCTGCTCGTGTGAATGACTTTGTTAAAGCCTACAGTTGTTACGAAATGGTGCCTGTTGGCCGTTACTATATGACCGCACGGACTGAACTGGCTCAGCTATACGCCGAGAAAGATATGATGCAAGCGTCCGTCAATAGCCTTCGCCAAGCACAACGTAAGGTTGGCCTTGATGATCGCCAACGCTTGCTGGAGTTTGAAATTAACTTGTTAACTCAAGCTGGGGATTATGAACAAGCTGAACGCCGTATTACTTCGGCGCTCCAAGTCAGCCCTAATAAGCCCTTCTTGTTTTATCTAAAGCTACAACTATTAAATCAAACCCAATCGGTCACAGAATTTGTGCAATCGGTAAAAACCCTGCGAGCCAATAGCGAGGCCGAACAGCTTAAAGTGGATATCACCTTAATCGGTGCAAACTTCTTACAGGGCCGTAACAGTTACCTTATCGCTTACCAGCTGATCGAAGAAGCAGCAGCGGAACATCCAGACAACATCGAGCTGCTGTATAGCAAAGCATTGGCGGCGGAGCCGTTAGAGTATTACAGCTCGATGGAGCGTGATTTACGCCAAGTGTTAAAGATAGATCCTGACCATCATCATGCTAAAAACTCGCTGGGGTATACCCTAGCCGACTTAAACCGTTCGCTGGATGAAGCGAAAGAGCTGATCGAAAGCGCCTACAAAGAACAACCAGACAATGTCGCCATTCAAGACTCCATGGGCTGGGTTCATTACCGTTTAGGCAACTACGATGAAGCGCTCAAATTCCTTGAAATGGCCTATGAACAAGAAGCCACTCCTGAAATTGCATCACACCTAGGTGAAGTGCTGTGGAACATGGATTTACAAGAGCGAGCGATTGATGTTTGGCAAAAAGCCTTGCGGATGAACCCTAATAACCAGTATATTTTGCGGACACTCAGACGTTTTCCTGAAGCGAAAGTACTGACTGATTAATTAAATCAGCTTTCAGCTGACTATAGCTGACAGGAACAACTCCCGATAATGACTGATAGCGACAGCTCTTATGCCGACAACCTTAATGTATACAAAAATAACAAAAAATCTTTGCCTCTCAGTTTTCTTGATACTCTTTATAGCCGCTTGCGAAACGGTTCCTGTAAAACAAGAAACCACCGTTTGGGATGATCCCTTGTGGCAAAAACACTACAAGCTCCTAAAAACGTTTGAGCAATACCAGATAAAAGGCCGAATCGGCATCACCCATCCTGATGATAGTTTTTCATCAAACTTCCTATGGCAACAGCAAGAACCGAACCACTTTACCTTTCGTATGTATGGTGCCTTTGGCCAAACCTACATGATTCTTAAAGTACAACCACACCTCAGTACTTTAGACACGGGCGATGACGAGCATTATGAGGGTGTTGATGCTCGCCAACTGCTGTACGGTGTATCGGGCTGGGATATTCCAGTATCGCTGATGCAAGACTGGATAAAAGGTCTACCCACAGGCATCAATAAAAGCGATCTGCGGATAAACGCCGACGGCACTTTGCAACAAATCAAATACCTGGATTACGTGGTCGATTTTGTGCGTTACGACGTTGCCGAACTGCCTATAGCAGCGAGTGGAGATGCTGGCGATAAAACCATTGAACTCAAAATGCCGGATAAAATCCGCATCGTTCAAAACAATGGAGCGCAGGGCGAAAACAAAATCGTTCTTTCCATCCGCTCTTGGGATATAGCGCCAAGCGGAGATTAACTGATGACCTTTGCTCACTCCACAGGATACACCAACCCACAGGGGTACTCCTACTGGCCAGCCCCGGCGAAATTAAACCTTGAGCTCAGAATTCTCGGTCGTCGCGATGATGGTTACCACGACTTACAGACCCTTTTTCAGCTCTTAGACTGTGGTGATGACATTTGGATAAAGCCCAATGACTCAGGCCAAGTCACACTCCAGTCTGAATATGATGAAGTTCCCAGTGACGATAATTTAATCATTAAAGCAGCGCGCGCGCTTGAACCGTTTAAAGGGAAGCACCAAGGCGCTGACATTCGTCTCAATAAAAAACTTCCTTCAGGCGCCGGACTAGGCGGTGGTAGTTCTGACGCAGCCACAACCTTAGTCGCTTTGAATCAATTATGGGATATCAAACTCCCTAACGAAAAGCTTTGCGAACTGGGGAAAAGTCTCGGCGCTGATGTTCCGGTATTCGTCAAGGGTAAAACTGCGTGGGCGGAAGGCATTGGTGAAATTTTAACCGAGACAGAGGTACCCGAAAAGTGGTACTTAATTGTCTATCCTGATGTAAAAATAAACACTTCGATAATTTTTTCGCATCCAGCGTTGACAAGAGACAATAAACCGATTAAATTACGCGCCTCTCGCACAGAGGCAAGTTTAGAACTTGGTTACAACGCCTTTGAGCCTCTTGTCGCGAAGCTATATCCAGAAGTACGCGAAGCCCTTGAGTTTCTTAGTAAATTTGGAAAAGCAACGCTGACAGGAACTGGAAGTTGTGTGTTCTTAACCTTTGACAAAGAGCGAGAAGTCCGTAAAATAGCGGCACTGTGCAAGCAGCGCTGGCTAACCTTAACAGCACGAGGCATTAACACTTCACCGCTGATTTAAGGTGCAACATTGCAGGGGTATCGCCAAGCGGTAAGGCAGCGGCTTTTGATGCCGCCATTCGTTGGTTCAAATCCAGCTACCCCTGCCATTTTCTTTACTTAAACATCAACTCTCTGCTTGTGAATTTGGGGCAAAACACAGGGCTTTCCGATGTCAGATTTAATGCTTTTCAGTGGTAACGCCACTCCTGATCTCGCTCAACGAATTTCCACCTACTTAAAAGTTCCTCTCGGTAAAATCACCTCGTCTAGCTTTAGCGATGGCGAATGTAATGTTGAGATCCTTGAGAACGTTCGTGGTAAAGACGTTTTTATTATTCAATCAACCTGTGCGCCTACGAATGACAACTTGATGGAGTTGATCATTATGGCTGACGCGTTAAAGCGTGCTTCTGCCAAGCGTATTACAGCGGTTGTTCCTTACTTTGGTTATGCACGTCAAGACCGCCGAGTTCGCTCAGCGCGTGTTCCGATTAGTGCAAAAGTAGTTGCCGACATGATCAGTGGCGTCGGTTTTGACCGCGTACTGACGGTAGACTTACACGCCGACCAAATCCAGGGCTTTTTCAACATCCCGGTAGACAACGTTTACGCGACTCCCGTACTTCTTGACCATATCGCATCACAATCTGGCAAAAACCTGATGGTTGTTTCTCCAGATGTTGGCGGTGTGGTACGTGCACGCGCTATCGCTAAGCGTCTTAATGATGCCGACCTATCGATTATCGACAAACGTCGCCCACGCGCCAACGAAGTTGGTGTGATGAATATCATTGGTGACGTGAGTGGTCGTGACTGTGTCATCGTCGATGACATGGTCGATACTGCGGGAACCCTATGTCAGGCAGCGAAAGCGCTGAAAGACAATGGCGCCAACAGCGTATCAGCCTACGCGACTCACCCAGTATTATCGGGCAAAGCTATCGATAACTTGAACAACTCAGACTTAGATGCCTTAGTCATTACCAATACGATTCCGTTGAGCGAAGAAGCTCAATCGTGTGACCGTATTGAAACTCTCGACTTAGCACCGCTTTTAGGTGAATCCATTCGCCGTGTGAATACGGAAGAATCGATTTCGACGATGTTCTTGGACTAAGCTCCTAGGCTAGGTTTCTCAAGCTAGAACCTAACGCTCGAACACCTTTATATAGCACTAAAATCCCGCGCACTGTCGCGGGATTTTTGTATTTGAAGCCTTCTAGCGCAAAAAATCCGTAAAATTCCCTAAAAAGCTAGGAATTATGCCTAAATAGGCTAGCTTATTGCTTTTGGATCACGGTATAATTCGCGTCCGATTTTTTCGGGTTAAGCTTGGTCGCAAGGCTTAACCATTTATTTACTCAACTTGTGGAGAAACACAATGAGCGATTTTACATTAAAAGCTGAATCACGCAGCGATATAGGGAAAGGTGCGAGCCGCCGCCTACGTCGTCTTGCGGACAAGATCCCTGCTATCGTTTACGGTGGTAAAGAAGACGCTAAGTCAATTACCCTTGAACACGATGAAATCAACAACATGTTGGATGACGAAGCAGCATACTCTTCAATCATCAACTTAGTTATCGACGGCGAAACTGAAGAAGTTCTTATCAAAGACCTTCAGCGTCACCCGTTCAAACTAAAGTTATTGCACGTTGACTTCAAGCGCATCGTTCGTGGTGAAAACATGGAAGCAAACGTTCCATTACACTTCATCAACGAAGACAAAGCACCTGGTAAGAAAGAAGGTGGCGTAATGTCTCACCAATTAACAACGGTTGAGATTTCATGTCGTCCACGTAACTTACCTGAGTACATTGAAGTGGATCTTGGCGAAATGAACATCGGTGATTCTATCCACTTGAGTGAAATCACGTTGCCAGAAGGCGTTGAACTAGTTGCCTTCATGCACGGCGATGTTGAAGATAACGACCTAACTGTAGCTAACATGGTACCGCCAGCTGTTGAAGAAGTTGAAGACGACGCTGACGAAGTTGATGAAACTGAAGTTCCAGCTAGCGAACAGAAAGGTGACGAAGGCGATTCAGAAGAAAAGAACGAAGATTAATTCTTCGTTCTAACTGAACGTTTTCAGTTAGACTGAATAATGTCTAGCATCAAGTTAATTGTGGGCCTGGCCAATCCAGGCTCACAATATCAAGATACCCGTCATAACGCTGGTGCCTGGTATGTCGAAGAACTGGCACGGGCTTATAATATCCCCTTCAAAGTCGACAGTAAGTTTCATGGCCTATTCGCCAAAGGCTTAATTGGCTCTGAAGATATCAAATTACTGATCCCCTCCACTTTTATGAATCTCAGCGGTAAAGCCATTCAGGCCGTCGCTAGTTTTTATAAAATTGATCCTGAGGAAATTCTTGTCGCGCACGACGAACTCGATATAGACCCAGGAACGCTAAAGCTTAAAAAAGGCGGCGGACATGGTGGTCATAACGGTTTACGCGACACCATCAGTAAACTTGGTAATAACAAAGAATTTATGCGATTACGCGTCGGCATTGGCCACCCAGGTCATAAAAGCCAAGTCACAGGCTATGTGCTCGGTAAGCCAAGTCCAGACGACCGTAATGCAATCAATTTAGCAATCGACGAAGCGGTACGCGAAACCCCAACGCTATTAAGTGGCGACTGGGATAAGGCCGTACATCGATTACACAGCGTAAAAGCAGGCGCTGAATAACCCAATCAATCGTAGAGAGAAGTAACATGGCACTAAATTGTGGAATCGTGGGCTTGCCCAATGTTGGAAAATCAACACTTTTCAATGCACTGACTGACGCAGGCATCGACGCTGCCAACTACCCTTTCTGTACTATTGAACCGAATACCGGCGTGGTGCCAATCCCTGACCCGCGTTTAGACGCTATTTCAGCAATCGCTAAGCCACAAAAGATCTTACCGGCTACGATGGAGTTCGTAGACATCGCAGGCCTAGTAGCGGGCGCCTCAAAAGGCGAAGGCTTGGGTAACAAGTTCCTAGCCAATATCCGTGAAACTCACGCTATCGCCCACGTGGTACGCTGCTTCGACAACGACGACGTGGTACACGTCGATGGTAAAGTTGATCCACTGGCTGACATCGACACCATTAACACCGAGTTAGCGCTAGCGGATCTAGAAGCCGTTGAAAAGCGCATGATAAAAACGGCGAAAGTCGCTAAAAGCGGCGACAAAGACGCTAAAATCGAGTTAGAGCTGTTAGAAAAGTCAAAAGCCTGTCTCGACGAAGGTAACGCCCTTCGCAGCATGGACTTGGACAAAGACGAGCGTAAATTAATGCGCAAGTTCCAGTTAATTACGATTAAACCGACCATGTACATCGCCAACGTCAGCGAAGACGGTTTTGAAAACAACCCACTACTTGACCAAGTACGTGAGTTCGCTGCTTCAGAAAACGCCGAAGTAGTACCAATCTGCGCCTCTATCGAATCTGAAATCGCCGCCCTAGACGATGAAGACAAAATCGACTTCCTAGCCGACCTAGGCCAAGAAGAGCCAGGTTTGAACCGCGTGATTCGTGCTGGTTATAACCTACTTGAGCTACAGACTTACTTCACCGCAGGTGAAAAAGAAGTTCGCGCATGGCAGGTCAAAGTCGGCGCCACAGCTCCACAAGCCGCTGGCGTGATCCACACAGACTTCGAAAAAGGCTTCATCCGCGCCGAAGTCGTGGCTTATGACGACTACATCGCTGGAAACGGCGAAGCAGGCGCTAAAGAAGCCGGAAAATGGCGTCTAGAAGGCAAAGACTACATCGTCAAAGACGGCGACGTCATGCACTTCCGCTTCAACGTATAACAGATGACAAAAAAGGCGCATATTTTCACCCGAAAGGCTTGACATAAAGCCCCGAAATCACGAAAATACGCGCCACTGAATTAAGGCTATGTAGCTCAGCTGGTTAGAGCACAGCATTCATAATGCTGGGGTCGGTGGTTCAAGTCCACCCATAGCTACCATATATATCAAAGGGTTACGTCATTTTTCGTAACCCTTTTTTATTGCCTGAAAAAACGTAAGTCCACCGTAAGTCCAACGTAGATTAATAAAACACCTCTTTTTTTATACTTATCTCTTCCATAAACACCTGTTTAGAGGTTAGATAAGGTATATTTTTTCGCAAAAATGAAAATGCCATGTGTGGACTAATTGAACTGACACAAAAGCCAGCTAAAAAGGTCGAGAAAACTCTGGATCTACAAGTGCCACTAGAGCTAGGTACATTTCGTTGCTATAAACCTGTACAGATAGTCTTGAATGACGGCCAGACCAACAATGTCATTAAAGCAATGTGGCAGTTTTTATTGGAGAATAAGTCAAGAGAGTGGAAAGCTAGCAAGTACACTTCTTTTAATAGTCGTTGGTATGAAGGGAAAGGCTTTAAAAAGTCATTTACTAAGGCGTACCGTGAATCCCGCTGTCTAATACCTGCTAGTGGGTTCGTGGAAGGAATGAACAAAGTCTATCACTTGCTAAAGCCCATAGATGGAAGTCCGATATACTTTGGAGGCCTATTCAAGCAATGGGGTGATCCAGAGAACCCTGTATATTCTGCCTCTATGATTACCATTCCCCCACACGAAAAGTTAGCCAATATTCATAAAAAAGCCATGCCTTTAATGATACCTTATGATGATTTAACAATGTGGCTAGATTCAGACCTTACCAACACAGACGCTTTCAGCGACTTTATGCGCCCACAATTAAAGCAAGACTTTGATGCAGTTCAGATAAGGGGGTGGAGGGACCTAACACCTGTAAGCGATAAAGTTCTAATAGAGTCAGATTTAAAATAAAGCATTATTTACAAGACAATATGCAGTAAAGTGAAAAGTTAAAACACAGAAGTTAGGCGGATGCTGGCGACTACCTTCAAAAAATATGAATAAGACTGCTGAGGTAATTTATTTAGCTTCGCTACTATCAATAAAATCTAAGGCTGAAGATATTGCAAATTTTCTTATTTTGAAAAAGCTATTAACGTCAATAATATCCCTTGCCATTTCTAAAACAAACTTCTTCTTTATCGATTTAGCATCTAGCTCTCCTTCCCCTTCCCTTTGTTCTAATATTTCAGAAGTAAGCTTTGATGCATTTTGCATAGCCTGATCTCTAACATGGCCCCTACTAGCATCTCCTCTTAGAGCCTCAGCTAACGATTCACTACTACCAATATCTATCAAAGCGTGTTCAATTGGGATTAAATTTTCACTCATTTCCTCAGAAATCCAAGGTGAATAATCTATCCTGATGCTTGCTAGCTCCCTTCCCATATTCGTAGCTTCCTCACAAGCTCCTCTAGCAAAGAGCTCTCCAATAACCTGATGAAGTTTTGCTATATAGGTTTGGCAAAATTCAGCATGCTTCTCGAATATTACTTCAGCCATAGGTGATTGTGAGGCAAGCTCAAACATATGCTGGTTACTCTGTAGGTATTTTTGTCTCTCATAAGCTACACTATCAATAAGAATCTTAGCTACTATACTCAAACTTGCAATAACCCCAGGTACTGCAAGAAAACCTTTGAACCAACTGTCATCATCTGTAACTAAAGCTATCCAATAAGAGACAACAGCCAATAGAATTAATAAGATGTACGCACCAGTTTTATTCATAGAATTTCCTTAAAGGTTATCACAAGCGCCTAACAAGCTTTTTGCATATCTAAAAGCTCTAGTAGTTACTATATCCATAGTCACAAATGAAATAGTATTAATCAAATACAAGGTATTTAATATTAAACACAATATTAGTGGTGTTCGTCCTATCTCGGAAAAAATAGAAGAGGATACAAATGTGAGTGTCGTGAGAAAAATCAGATAAATTAGGCACAATAAAGATATAACTATAGCAGCAGATTTCAATGCAAATAAATTCCTCATAAATCCATATGCTACATTATCCGCAAAAACTAGGGGGAACTTATTGTTGTCTCGAGTAGATTCTCTTAAATAGTTAGTAGCAGAACGATACTTTTCATCACTCCCATGAGGGTCACTACTTTCCTCATCATATGTTGGCATTTGGATGTTAAGTGCCAGTGACAAGAAGTCATGGTACCTCTTCTTGGTGATATTATCGATACGATCATCATGATGTCGTAAGATTATAGTTGTTGGCTCCGCACCAAGATACTCAAATATTTTTGTTTGTATTTTATTACCAATCAAAGATACGTAATTTGAAAGTAAAAATAACAAGCCTGTCCAACCTAGAAATGTGTAAAGATATTGAACTGTACTCAATAACTCTCTATGTACTAGTGTTATTAGTGCGATTGGTATAGAAATATACGCTAAAGGTAATATTCTTGCCTTAAAATTGTAAATATTAAACTTATTAACCATCTGCAAGTAATTCCCTCCACTCATTTGGTATAGCAAGCTGAACAGTTTCATCGTTATTAGATACTGTCATTAGAGCAAATGGGGTGCTTATTTGCCTTTCAATTGTTTCTTTCATTTTTATATCTTTACCAGAAAACTTACTTGTACCAGAGGGGTGAGTATGCCAACTCCCTACAAGCTGTAACATACCTGCCGATCTTTCTTCAATATTTTTATGTTCTTCACTACTTTCAGCACTAGGCAACTCTAACTCAAATTCGGTAGCTTTAGTTGGATTTACTTCAGTCTCCTTAACAATAACGATCCTTTGCTCTTTAAGATTTAACCTACCATATAAAAATCCTCCACATTCAACTGGCGAGTTTGCATGTAATTTACCTCTAATTGATTGGATTACATCATCACAAATACTTATCTCCCAACCTTCATTTTTTATTTTTTTAAAATCCGATACTTGAAACTGAGTACATCCAAGAGATAACCCATCTTTATTGAGTGAGTTAACCCATATAGAGTTATTAATTTTATTATTCTTTAGTATACAATTAACTACCGCGTTAAAATTAGAAACATGATTTCTAATATAACTTACAGATAAACGTGTTGTTATAGAAGAGCAACTCATTCCGACCATTGTTGCTGTTGGGTTAGCCTCTGAGTTTAACCAGTCTTTTACGAAATCTTCCTCTAAACTTTTCATTAGTAAATAAACTTCAAGGTCCTCTAGGTTGCATTCAGCTTTATCTTTGGTAAATAGTAACACGCCAGTTTTACCTTTGTTTGATATGTAGCATCTTGCAACTTTGTTTACAGGAAGCGAATCTAAAGAATAAATGGTGTCTTTGTCAGCTGTTGCATCAATAACCAAATCAGAATTTACAAGTTGACTTTTTATTTCATCATCTATGTTCCTAAGCTCATTAGTGGATGATGTAATATTCCCATAGCCGTTATTTAATAAGTGCTCCTTGAGCTGATTTGACTTCCCCCACCCAATATCAGATTTCTGTAAAACATGTCTTGATATATTATGGGTCTCAAATTTATCATTATCTATTAATAATAAATTTGATCTACCCTCCCTAGCTAATGTATCTGCCAAATGTGATCCAACAGAACCACATCCTACTATTGAAATAGTACCATCACCGCTTTCTTCAATCCCAGATATCATTTTTGACAACTCTGCAGTTGGATTAGGAGTAATACTTAACTGCTCAACCTCTTTTATATCGGTCATCCCTGAATCTTGACTGTAGTGAACATGAATGACAAAAGAAAAAAGCTCAACTTTTCTGGCCTCGCCTGTTGCATCCGTAGGGATTTCTTTAATTAATTCTATTGTTCTTGGAATAGCAACAACCAGTATCATTTTTAATGGACTTTTAATTTCGCGACTTTTATCTAAGACTATCCTTTTTAATTGTTCAAATTTTTGCCCTACACCATGAACGTTACAAAATTCTTTTAAACTTTTTGAAGAGTTGATATTTCTTAAATAGCGTGCATCAACTTCGTTTACTTTATCAATATATATCCCAGACCATATTGTATCTAAATAAAACTCAGCATCATCCTTATCTTTCTGTTTAAATGAAATACTTGGTAATTTTGTTAACTCAATATTATTTAATTTAAATGAATAGACTCTTCTGCCGTTAAAAACAAAACTAAATCCAGAAATACGCCCAAAACAAATACCTGAACGTTCCATTTTCTCATAAAAAAAACGTTGTAGCTCACCAATGTTTGTTACCAAAACATTGTCACTTACAAATGGTGTTGGCTCCCAACCATCATAATCCAGAAACCCACTTGCAGCATCAGTAAGCCACTGGGAAAGTACTTTGACAACTCCTCTAATACCAATATCCTTATACATTACATTCGCACCAAGTCGAGACACACATATACTCATTGGTGAATTTTCATTAACTGGATTTAAATGTGGAAGATCCTGAGGAAAGTCTATGCGGTCCGAATATATAGATGGCGCATCTACTGCTTCTCGAAATACAAGAACAATCTTTTCTTCAACTTGAATATCTTCTCTTATTGTTCTTCTTGGAATATCCCTTCTAACGCATAAAGCAAAAATAAATGAATCATTAAAGCGCCTTATAGTAACTTTCCCTAAAACATTTTCACTTTGGATTAACTCAAAGTATTCAGACTGTAATTTTTTAGGAAGAGCTTTTACCTCTATTTCCACGCCTAGTTCAGATATTAGTTTAATTTTATTATTAACCATAAGTGAACGGAGTTCTATTTACTTGTTCTTTTTGCATTTTTGTATTTTTTTTATTAAATCCCTTTTCATCAAACTCAAATACTACTTTTCCAGGTTTTCCGTTATCATTTACAGCTGTGTTTATAAATCTTTCTTTATACTCAAAACTTTTATGCTCCTTTAGAATACCAAGATACTTTTGCTTGGCTTCATAAGAAGGGGGGTTGTCAGCATCATCCTTAACTTCTTTGCTACTACAAACTATGAAGCCATCACAGTTTTTATCTATTTTACTTAAAGCATTTAAAGCACCATCAGAATATATATACTTTTCGTCTTTTTCTTTTCGAGCTATACATTTTCTTGAACAATGATGAGGTGCTAGCAATATTGACCAGCTTAACTCTTCATCTTTGAAGTCTTTTCTTATGCGCTCCCACACATTAACTCCTGCATCCCCTCCCAGCAAAATGTAACTACTTTCACTATTACTAATATATTCCCATCTTATTACTATGCTACTGTCATTACTGGAGTTAGGGGTTTCTTTATCTTCAGCTTTAGGAATATTAGCCTCATCTTTCGTCGGAGCCAGTAATTTCCATTTTAAATTATCTGTTAGCTCCCCGTTTGGAGTATCTTCTACACTCATTACCAATAAACTATTGCCATCCGAAGACGAAACCTTTTTATTTCTTCTCTTTATTTCATTTAGAATTGGTTTTGAATCTTCTGTATCATAGTTTGGCTCTATACAATATTGGCTACACCATATTTCCTTTACAAGAATTTTTCCCGACTTAGGATTGTATGTAGATGGATCACCAAGATGAAATAAGTCCTTCGTGCCACTAATATGATCTTTATCTGGATGTGTACAAACAAAAATATCTAGCTCGTACCTATCACCGACTCTACAAGCATCTTTGATATCTTGCCTTATGTCGTAATCCTCCGAACTATCTTCTTCTGAAGACTTTCTATGGTTAATATCAGTCAAAACTGTCTTACCATCCAACTCAAATAAAACAGTATCTCCATTACCGACAGGGAAAAATGAGACTTTATCTTTATTCATGATCGCTCCTAGCTTGTTGTTCTAGGCCTATATGGGGGCTTCATTAGTAATTTCAACGGAACGCATCACATTTTATTAAATAATCTAATATTGCAATGTTGCTCTTTATACCCATGCAACAATGCAACTTAGTCTAACTTCCCTTTTGCCTTCAAATATTTAAACTTTCTACTGATAGTAGACTTATTAACTCCAAGTTCCTCTGCTATTTCTGATTGGTTTAGCCCTTCCCCACTTAGCTTTCTAATTTTTAATAACTCAGAATCTTGTTTTTTTTGCCACTGCCACTGATAGCCCTCTTTATCTTCTATTTCCAATCTAGCCTCTATTGGCTCAGCATCTTCGCCACTAAACCCTCTGGCTTTCTCAAAGTGTACTTCAAATCTTGCACCATCAGACTGTTTGTAGTCATCTGGGTGCTTTAGTGCTACAACCGTATCTAACGTATCTTCTCTTTTACTTGTACCACGCTGTCCTCCTCCCTTACCTGAGTGATGCACAAACAATACTGACCTACCCTCAGCTCTCAGTCTTAATGCCCACCCTTCAGTTATTCTCCAACTTTCTGCCTCGTTCTCATTACCTGTACGGCAAAGCGTAGAAATATTATCGACAACAATTAAATCTACATCTGTAAAGTGTTTTAGTCGCGCTAATGAGCAAGGATCTGATAAGTCAGGCATTGCACCGCTTTGCTCATCGGGTGTCATTATTCGTAAATTATCACCCGGTATTAACCCGGTACGCTTTTGTATTTGTTTTAGCCTTGTTTGTAAGTCAGCAGAAGGCATTTCCCCATCAATATATAAAACTTTAACTGGTCTAGGTGCTTTCCAACCTAAGAATTCGCCACCTGTAGCTAATGCCACAGCTACTTCTAATGCAAAGTGTGTTTTACCCACACCCCTTGGAGCATAAACCATTGCTAAACCTTGTTTTGGTAGCCATGGTGCTAATAGTAACTCTCTAGGTGGTATTTTCTTTTTTAAGAACTCACCAATCTTTGAGACTTTAAAAGCAGGTGCGATATCATGTTCAGCCTTTGCCCAATTACCATCAAACTCTTCTGCTTCTCGATTAGTAGTAGGGATATGTTGATTAGGCATCATAACCTCCCTGCACCGTTTGATTATCCAAGAAAGTTGATAGGTCTTTGCTTCTATAGCGTATATATCGCCCTACTTTAATATAAGGCAAGGGATAGCGGTTCTCACAACGCCATACTGCTAAAGTGTGCTCAGTAACCCCTAAGATTTCAGAAACCTCTTTAGGCGTTAATAATGATTCTTGTGAATTTAGATTCATGGTAACTGCTCCAAATGTAGTTGAATGTATGGAGCAGATACTAGAATTTATTATGTTGAAATGTGTGATCCCTAACGTTAGCGATCTGATCGCTAACTATTCAAGAGTGCTTATTGCATCTCTAATGTGCCTTGCCATAGTTTGTTGATTAAATGGAATTTCTCCATCAGGCCACCATATTAAAGACTTTTCATCTATAACCTTAGCTACTTTAGGCGCACTTACTTTTCCAGCAGTCTTGCACTGCTCTGGGAACTTAACCAACACTGCAACAACGGCACGAAACATTAACTCGCGATCATCTGAGTATTTCTTTGCTTTTCTTGGCTTGATATGGCTTGTACTAGCTTTCTGTAAATACTCTTTTATTGCCCCGCTAAACACTCTAGGTTTAGGGAATTCTTTAGCCTCTACCCAATCTATGAAGTCCTCTTTCATAATTCGCCAGTCAGAGGGCTTAGCTTCTGGATTTAAGACTTTCAAGCTAGTTAAATAATCCGACTTGATACATTTTTTTACGTCTTCTGTATAAAAGTCTTTTCTTAAACTAGGCCAGTCTGTTGGTATAACTCCCATTAACAATGGTATAGCCTCTCTATCAATAAGCCATGTATCTGCTTTAAAATAATTAACTACTCTTTGCACAAATAAACTAGAGTTGTTGGTATATTCTTCATATCTATCTTTAGCTTGGTTATAACTAGTTTCATAGAACTTATCTAAAGTTTGCCCAAAGACTTCCAGCGGATTATCAATTTTCTTATTCACATATCCTCCTATTTAACCTAATGTTGCTACCGCATCAGCCCTGTGCTCTGGTGCTAGGTGTGCGTATCTTAATGTTGTATTCATATCAGCATGACCGCATAGCTCTCGCACCGTATTAAGCGGTACGCCATTCATAACCAGTTTTGAGGCAAAGTCATGCCTCATGTCATGCCATCTAAAGTTAGGTATCTCTGCTTGCTTTAATATGGAGGCCCATGACTTTTTAACGTTTGTTAGTTTCGTGCCGTTATGGGATGGGAATACTAAAGGATTACTTTTATCGCATTGGTCATGCCATGCCTTTAATGCGGTGTATGCGGTATTATTAAGCGGTATATGACGGGTTCTGCTAGACTTTGCATTCTCTGCTCTTACGGTTAAAACCCGGTTATTCATGTCTACGTCATGCCATGTTAAAGCGAACAACTCACCGCGTCTTAACCCGGTTTTAAGCGATAAAATAATCATTGGAGTCATTCGATCCCCATAAGCATGGGGTGTTAGATCGGGTAACAAGGGGTAGTTTCTTTGTTTACGCCACTCATTACCCCTTTGACGTTCTTCTTTTAATGCGGTATCCCGGTCACTAAGTACCCTATATAACCGGGTTTCTTCACCGGGCGACAGATACCGTACTAATGGGGTAGTACCCGTTTTTAATGCCTTTAGTTTTTGTAAGGGATGCTCAGAGATAACTTCCCATTCAACTGCTTTAGTCAGCAAACCTCTAAGAGAAGCGACTTGCCTATTAACTGTGGTCGGCTTGATACCATCCCCCAAACGATCTTTACGCCATGCCTCAACCCTTCTTACAGTTATCTCTTCTAACGGGGTATTCATGAAGCAAGCATAACGCGAACGGATTAAGGACATAGTGCCTTTACCGTATTTATGGTGGGTTAATATCCAAGGCTCATACAGTTCATCAATAAACGCACCAAGCCTTCTATTTTTTGTAGCTTCGGCTTCCTTTCTTTGTTTAACCTTTTCACTCTGAACATCTATCCCTTTCATGATGTCTGAGTATCTTTGTTGAGCAACCGATCTGGCATTGGCTGGAGTCATGTTATCGACTGCACCAAGCCTAATTCTTCTTCTAAGGTTTTGTGAGTTTCTATAGGTAAAGTAATAGCTCTTTTTGCCAGTTGGTTGAACCCTAACTAACAGCCCTGTCATCTCATCATCATGCACTTCATAAGGACGGGGTTTTGGCTCTAATTCTTCTACTAATGCCTTGGTAATCCGTTTTTTCACCGTTTTTAAACATTTCGTAAGTCCACCGTAAGTCCAATATAGATGAATTTAGCTGAATAAAAGATGAACACCCATGAAACAAGACATCTTTGTAAAGCATTGTTTTAATTGATTTTATAGCGATTTACAAAGAAATTCGATTGATTAAATTTCATACAGATTCATGGCCAGATCGCTTTCATAATGCTGGGGTCGGTGGTTCAAGTCCACCCATAGCTACCATATTAAAAAAGGCTTACAGAGCAATCTGTAAGCCTTTTTTATTGCCTTGGATTTATGTAAGTCCACCGTAAGTCCATTCTTATAATTAACTCTGACCCCATTTATTGAACCCCAGTACTTAAATCTGCTATTTCACTATACTTCAGAGTAGATATCTTTCAAATTCCCAATCATATTATTAGCTGCTACTTTATTTAAATTTCTTATATACTCTTCATGTACAGCTTGAAAATCATCTATTTCTTTTTTACTTGATTTTTTCCATTTGAAATAAAAAAATAAACCCTTTGTAGTGAAGTATGGAGTATTACCCCAATATTTAATGGCACCAATTTCCCTCAATGACTCAAGTAAATCGTGATCGACATTATTAAGATCTTCAGTAGAGCGCATTCTGGTGATTTCATCCTCATATAATTTGAAAACTTCCTTATTCAGATCACTGTTTGATTGCTCAAACCACATAGAAATTATTTCATGATCTAGGCGAGTTTCACTACTATTTGCAAGAAGTCGAAGATAATAATTATCAATTAAAGCATAGAATGCATTCGAATACTTTCGATTTTCTATTACTAGATATCTATCTCTTTTATCTAAAGCAGCGTCAACTTTACCGAGAGCGAGCTTGAAAGCTCCATAAATAAAATGAAAAAGAACCCCTACAACAATATATAACAAAAAAATTCCTGCAGATTTTAATAGAGGGTAAAATAGTAAATCATAAACATTAAAGTAACCTTCTAGAACTCCTACTTTGCTAGCAAAGGACCCTTTTAAAGAAAACAAGCCTATCAAAAGTTTCCAGTTATGAAATATCCATGCTGTGATAAAAAAAACTATATAGGGGCTAGATAACCTTTCTTTAATTCCAGCCGCAGTTTCAGATATTACATTGTGTTCTCCCAAAACAATATTCCCTATTTGTGAAAATAAATTTTAATATAACACATTATTCATTAACTCCAATCTTAGAGTAGGTAACTGTTTTTAATCAGCTTTAATAATAATTGGGGTAATAATTGGGGTCAGAGTACAATTTCTTTAAAGACACTGAATCCCGCGGTTAAATCGCGGGATGACACCTGTGCTAAATCTTCCTTGCTCTAAACTTTTTGCCTTTCATTTTGCCGCCGTTTAGGAGTTGTAGTGCAGCGTCGAGGATGTCGCTTTTGACGGCGACGTAGGCCCAGCTGTTGGCGATTTGGATTTTGCCGACGTCGTTGCCTTCGATACGGTAGTCTGCTGTGAGTGCGCCTAAAATATCACCGGGGCGGAGTTTTTGCTTTTTGCCACCGTCGATTTGGATGGTGGACATGGGGGCTTTGTAAGTTGGCTGGTTTAGCAGCTTGGTGTCAGGTAGTCCAAAGGTTTCAATGTCTTGCCCAAGATATTCCTCAAGGCGTTTTAATTTATGTTTTTCTTTACCGATGACGATTGAGGCTGCGTTGCCTTTGTTACCAGCGCGGCCAGTACGCCCGATACGGTGGACGTGGATTTCTGGATCGCTGGCGATGTGGTAGTTAATCACTAAATCGAGCGAGTCGATATCAAGACCGCGTGCCGCGACGTCAGTGGCGACCATAATCGAGACGCTGTTGTTGGTGAAACGCACTAGAGCTTGGTCACGTTCTTTTTGGTCCAAGTCGCCATGCAACGCTAGCACGCTAAAGCCGTAACTTTTTAGGTACTGGGTTAAGTCTTTGACGTGGCGCTTGGTGTTGCAAAAGATCACGGTGGAGTCTGGGCGATGTTGTAGCAGTAATAATCTCACGGCGACGTCTCGCTCACCTTCGTCGCTGATGCGGTAGAAGTCCTGCTCGATGGTAGAGCCGGTATGTTGCTCTTCTAGTTTCACCGTTACTGACTCAACCATAATATGGTCAGCCATGGACTGAATTTCTTTAGGGTAAGTAGCGCTGAATAGCAGCGTTTGTCGTGCGCGCGGAATTTCAGCGACGATAGCTTCCATCGCATCTTCAAAGCCCATGTCTAGCATTCTGTCGGCTTCATCTAAGACTAAGGTAGAGACTGAATCCAGATCTAGGGTTTGCTTTTCCAGATGATCCATAATTCGCCCAGGCGTGCCGACGACAATGTGAGCACCGAACTTTAACGAATCAGCCTGCGGTCTTAGCGGCGTACCACCACACAAGGTTAGTACTTTAATATTAGGAATGGGTCGCGCTAGACGGCGAATTTCTTCCGCCACCTGCTCCGCCAGTTCACGGGTCGGACACATCACCACCGATTGCACCGAGAATTTTTTTGGCTCTAATTTTTGTAGCATCCCGAGACCGAACACGGCTGTTTTACCCGAGCCAGTTTTGGCCTGAGCGATCACGTCTTTACCTTCTAACACATGCGGTAAGGCTTGCTCTTGGATCGGCGTCATGCCCTCGAAGCCTAACTCGGCAAGGTTGGCTATTAACTCTTGTTTTAGCGGTAAGGTGTTAAAGGCGACGTGACTCATGATGGTATCCTAGTATATTCGAGATAAGGCATTCATACAGTGAAAATGCTTCGGTCTTGTTGAGCTACCTTCAGAACTGAGATATCGCACGCAGTAAGGCAGAGAAATCGGCTTTTGGCCTGTGTGAATTATAAACAGTGGTTGACGCTTATGAAAGGCTTAATCCCAGTTTGTCTAACAAAGATTGGCTGATATGGTCAATGAGCTGCGCCGATACCATGGAGCGTTACAAAAAAGCCGTGCTAAACACGGCTTTTGAAGAGAGACTTTGTTATTGCGCTTGATCTGCAAGCCAACGAGTATAAGTCCAACCACTGTTCTTCTGTCCATCGATCTCAAAATTGATTTTTATTTTCTCAAAAGGAAACTCACCCTGCCCCTTCGAATACAACTCTTTTGCTCTTAGAGTGTACTCGCCAAGCTCTTCAATAGTTACCGTAACTGCTGAAGCGGACTTATTGGCTGTGCATTTTCCACTATTTAAAAACTCAGTAACCTCGGCATTATTCGACTTACCTCTGAGCAATATATCCAGACTCGTTACATGAAGCGGTGTTTTACAACTGACAAACACATTGTTGGGTTTAATATTTAGTTTTTCGCCGATCAACTCATCAAACTTTGGATCATACGATAAACCTAACCAACGTGGGTCATCGGTCAATACGCGCCCTCGGTCGGTTGACGCTACATCATCAAATAAAACGCGGTACTGTTTACCATCGATGTCAATATGAAGGGTAATGTCTTGCTTTAGATCCCCTTCTTCCAGCTCATCAAACTCAACTTTGGCCAATGTTGCGTTGTCCCAGCCACCGTTCATCTTACCGTAAGCAATGATTTCATTGACTGCTTCGCTAGTTTTTCGCTTTTGTTTTGCCACCCGCTGACTAACCTCTTGTGGGCTAGGCTTTTTGCTGGTCGCTTTTTGCTTGTTGCCTTCGGATATTAACCAGTAGTAATCATCTTCATTTGCATTAAGTTTGATAATAGCTTCTGATTGACCTTGTTTTAACTGTTCAAACAGTCTCTCACCAAATGCTTTAGGATCTTCAGTACCACCACACGCTACAAGTAAAGCCGACACGCTTAATGCGCCAAGAGTTTTGGAAAAATTCATAAATTCCCCGAATTATAATTTATTAAGTTTTAATGATTTTATTAATGTTAAGACGAAATCTTTAGTTATCGTCTTAGGCAAGCCAGAATGAAGTATAGATATCCCACTGATTAATATCAATTTTTATTGCATAAGCAATCACTATTGTAACTTTGTCTTAATTATCGACTCACTGTGTAACGTTTTATGCACGGGGCATAAATCTGCGATTTCCAGCAGTCGCTGGCGTTGTTCTGGTGTGATGTCTCCTTCGATACTAATGGTCCTTGCGAACTGGTCCACTTTGGCAGTCTTGTCTTTACAGTGATCGCAATCTTCGGCATGTACCTTGTCGTGGCTGACGTTGACGATGACCTTGGATACTTCGAGTTTCTTGCGGCGTGCATACATATTTAAAGTCATGGCGGTACAGGTACCTAATGCAGTCGATAAGTAATCATACGGTGTTGGACCTAGATTGGTGCCACCCAGCCGTTCTGGTTCATCCGCGAGAAACTCATGACCATTGGCATTAACATGGTTTAAGAAGCCTTCACTGGTTTGTGCGGCGACCACCACGTTATCTTTTGCTTCGGGTATTTCGGTTTTTTCTTTAAGGTCGATGTACCGTCTCGCCCAGCTTGCTAGGACATGGCCCGCATACATTGAATCTTCGGTCTTGCTGATGAGGTGGTCGGCTTTATCCAGCGTAATAAAACTCTTAGGATGTAACGCTGATTTGTAAATTGTCTCCGCTTCACTAATCGATACTGTGTCGTCAATCGGCGAATGCATCACCATCAAGGCTTTGCCCAGACTGCGATAATCCATTTTGTGGTTATGAACGTCATCGACAAAACATTGTTTGAAAGTGAAAGGACGGCCTGCTAAATGTACCGTTGCTTGCCCTTCTTGCTTTAAGGTTTCAAGCTCAGACTCTAAATGGTGCAGCACATGCTCAGGGGATGCTGGCGAGCCGAGAGTAGCGACAGCTTTTGCCGACGGAATATTTTTAGCAGCCGCTAATATCGCGGTGCCTCCTAAAGAATGTCCTACGATGATCTGTGGTGCTTCGTATTCTTGGCCTAAAAACTCAGCCGCATCTATCAGATCATTAACGTTGGTGGTAAAACTGGTGTCCGCAAAGTCACCCTTACTCGCGCCCAGCCCTGTAAAGTCAAAACGCAAGGTCGCAATTCCTTCGTCGGCCAGCGCATTCGCGATATTCACCGCTGAATTGATATTCTTAGTGCAGGTAAAGCAATGAGCAAAGAGCGCATAAGCTTGGGTGACTCGATGCTCGGGGAAGTGAATCACCCCCGATAAGTTAAAGCCATCTTTTGTGGTAAAGTTTACTTTCTTCTGCATCAGACCATCTCCTTTCGTTCGACATTAACTATCAGATGGCTAAGCGCTGCTTTTGTTACAAAGCCATCACTCCCCTGCTCTAAAGAGTCATACCCATTTCACTGTGCAACTGATCAATCAAGTCATCCACGTCATTGGAGTTTAGCAGGTACTTGGCGATAACTTCCTTACCGCCATCCTTAGTGTTTACAGCAATATGATAATACTGCTTATCGCCGGAACTCATGTTGCTGGCACGCGTGATTTTCTCTATATCACTTTTATTGAAGCGATAGGTTTTATTAAATAGCGCACCTTTTTTACAGATTAACTCTCCAGAGCTGACCGCAATTCGACTTCTAAAGAGCAACATGTTTAGACCAATTAAAAACACAATAAACCCGATTCCACCAAAGGCTATCAGGAAAAGATAGCTGGTTTCAGCGATGAAGATACCTAACCCGATGGAGAAAAACACCAGGCCAAAGGTTAATGTGGATATACCTAAGGCTTTATGTCGAAATGGTCGGAAGTAATATTCCTTGCCGTAATTAGAAAAGGATTCGATAACATCGAGGTAACGCCAGTTACCGCCTTTAGACGGTGCAGTCTCGTCAGAACCCTGCTCACTAAACAAATCTTCTTGTGGCGGCTCGATTTCCAATCGATGCGCGACGACAAACGCTGGCAGTTCAAACAGAAGCTGTAAATCTGGCCCTTTTTGTTTTTGCTCAACCTTTAGAATCCATTCAATCCTGTTATTAATATCCGAGTCACTCGACTCCGGCCACCCTTCTGGAATCTTGACTTCAAAGTCCACGGCAAACTGTCGCGACTGATGTTGCTGTACCGTGAGCCTTTGATCATCCTGCCATAGGAGTTTAGTGGTGGTTCTGGTTTCTTTACCGCTGCGACGACGCGTTACTTTTTGGCAACTCAGGGTTAGCATGACCTCACGTTCCTTGAGATCACCATTAATAATGATGGTTCCAGAGTTACGCCCGCCGATTACTAAAGGCGTTTGCTTTAACACCAGCTTTGAATCACCAAACGCTTTCTCCCTACGGTAGTAAATTACCACCAAGGCTATGAGGCCTAAACCAACGAGCGGAAATAAAAACACCAAGAGTTGTAGAGGTTCTTTTAAATAATTGCCCTCATGAAGCACCGCGATAGTGCCCGGCAGAGAAATCAGGTTCCAAATAATGGCGAAGCCCAGCATGACTTTAAAAGCACCTTTAGTTTTGCACTTGAAATCATTACCCTGCCACTCTTTGCGCCATAACCAAGGTTCTTCACTGTGCGCTTCCTGCAAGACTTCTTTCTCAGCTAAGCGCTTAGCGCCCCAGCGACTCCACAGCATGATTCCGAGACCGATACCACCGAATACCAATAAGAAGATAGAGTGAAAGCCCAACATTCCCCAGCGCATGGTTCTATCGAGCACACTTTCTTGCGGGTTTTCTGGGTTCACGTAGGCTTTGAGTTTCTTCTGACTACTGGCACGCTGTAGGTTACGGTAGAGCTGCTTCTGGTAGCTACCGATATTATCTGTGCCCGAATAAAAAGTCACTTGGTTCGATTGGTAGTCGTTGCCATTAAAACGATATCGATAGGAGCCTTTTACGCCATAGGTCGTGCTGCCGTCATCGGTAGAAGATACTTGCTCTAAGTTAATTATCTTCGCCTCTACAACAGACCAATCTTGCGCTCGCCAGACGTTAACGCTGGAGAAGAGTCCCCAAATAAAGATACCCAGCCCAGCAATAAAAAATATGCCGCCAAAGGCGGTTAAACAGCCTGTTCCTTTTTTCATGACACCAACTCTTTAGGTTAATTACCTCTAAAGTAGCAGAATTGGTCTAATTAAAACAACATCTTAGAGCATGAATCCGGCATCCTAAAAAAGGGTTAACCCATTAGGGCGATAGGCAGCATAAGCCTCTCACCGTATAAATATAAGGGTAGCTTACTCATAAACTACAACCACCTACTGAAGGAGCAGAAAAATGAATCAACCAGAACGCACCCTTTATAAAGGGCAAAAATTAGTTGCTGTAATAGAAGATGAGACCAACGGTCAAATGCTCATGAAGCGTGAATATGAAATACTCGATGTCCCAGAAGATGGTGACCTTGAGAAAGGTTTAAAAACACAACTGGTGAACGAAGAATGGGGCTCGCCTGAAGCAAAAGCGATACACTCAGTCAAAGCTGAGAAGGGCGATCCAGCCAAAACCGCTTTAGAAGTCACTAAGTTCGCTTGGGACTTTATCAAAGATAATAAAGCTGTCAGTAACGCTAAAGACACCACGACATCAATTATCATCAAAGGCACGGACCCGCTCGACTACGAAAAGGCACGCGAAGGAAAAAGTGTTGATGTCCGCTTCTATGTTCACGACTCTATTATCAAGGATTGGATTCTAGTCGATACGACCTCTCGTCTGGAAGGAACCTACCACGCTACACCGTCCAAACCTGACATCGCTAATGGACACTACATGCCTTCTGTCCACTTCAATGTGGTTAAGATTTTTGTAGCCTTTTCATTCCGCCTAGATGCTCATGCTGAAGTGACAGCACCATCAAACCTTGGCACCAAGGATAATGTTCAACCCCAAGTTAAGATCCATGCCAAGTTTAAGGTTAACTGGTTCGACAGCAAGACTCATACAGCGACATTTATCGCTAATGGTGTGGGTGGCTTTAGATTTGCGGGGTGGAATTAATACTGGACTTGCCACTAAAAAAGAGGGCCTCGCCCTCTTTTATCACGTTACCAATGACTACTAGGACACCGAAACGTTAACTACCTTGATGTCACCGTCTTGAACCATCAAATGCAAAAAAGCTAAATACTCATTGCCTGATATCGTATACCACTGCTTCCAGTATAGACGTGCATCGGTTGCTTTACGCACAACCCCCATCAGCTCTCTTTCTGCAAAATACCCCAAGACCTTCTGGTAGCTTTTACATTGTTGTTCAAAATTCTCTTCAGTCACAATACGCTTCATATTATCGCTAAAATCGCGTACATGGCGCTCATAATCAATGTCCGTCGAAGCTTGCATTAAGTTATCCATAATCGGTTCTGCAATCGACAAAATTTCAGATTCCGACATTTCTAACCAATTCATAAGCGCTCCAAATCAATATTCATAAGAATTTATTAATAGCTTAACACTATCTCTCGCTGTCCTTATTTGAAAATACTTAAAAAGCACGATTGTTTCAAATTATTGATTCGCTATCTGGTAGTACCCCTTCTCCTCAAAAAAACGTTACAATAGCGCCATATTTTTGTTTGGAGTTGTTTTTGTATGATTATTAAACCAAAAGTACGTGGCTTTGTTTGTACCACGTCGCACCCTCAGGGCTGTATTGCTCACGTTAATGAGCAAATTGAATATGTTAAAAATAATAAGCCTGAAGTGACGGCTGATAGCCCTAAGAATGTATTGGTTATCGGTTCTTCAACGGGTTACGGCTTGGCCTCACGCATCGTATCAGCGTTTGGCTATGGCGCAAAAACCTTAGGTTTATTCTTCGAAAAAGAAGCATCCGAGAAGAAAACTGGCACAGCTGGCTGGTACAACAATCGTGGCTTTGAACTTGCGGCTGATGAAGCTGGCCTTTGGAATAAGTCGATTAATGGCGATGCTTTCTCACATCAAGCAAAAGAAGACGCGATTAAAATCATTAAAGAAGAGATGGGCAAAATCGATCTAGTGGTTTATTCGTTAGCCTCTCCTCGTCGCCAAGATCCTGACTCTGGCGAAGTGTACAAGTCAGTGCTTAAGCCTATCGGCGAAGCGGTGACTGAGAAAACTTTGAATACTGATAAAGGCTTGGTTCACGATATTTCGATTGAGCCAGCGAGCGAAGAAGATATTCAAAACACCATTAAAGTGATGGGCGGCGAAGACTGGGAGCTTTGGATGAAAGCTCTAGACGAAGCTGGCGTCCTTGCGGATAACGTCAAAACCACTGCTTACACCTATATTGGTAAAAAGCTGACTTGGCCTATTTATGGTCACGCCACGATTGGTAAGGCGAAAGAAGATCTGGATCGTGCCTCTCATGCAATTCATGAAAAGCTACAGGAAAAATACAACGGTTCTGCGAACGTCTCAGTACTGAAAGCGGTAGTAACACAGGCCAGCTCAGCCATTCCAGTGATGCCTTTGTATATTTCATTGCTTTACAAAGTGATGAAGGAAAATGGCGTCCACGAAGGGCCTATCGAGCAGATTCGTGAGTTAATCGTTGATCAAATGTATGGCGATAATGCGATTTACGATGATACTCGTCGCTTCCGTGTCGATCTGAAAGAACTGGACGACAAGATTCAAGAAGAAGTTGAGCGCCTGTGGGACATTGCCTCTACTGAGAACATTGATGAGATCTCGGACTACAAAGGCTATCAGCACGAATTCTTCAAGCTGTTTGGTTTTGAAGTCGATGGCGTGGATTACGATAAAGAGACCAGTCCAATCGTATAATTCATACTTCGTTACTGGTACAAAAAAGGCACCTTCAAGGTGCCTTTTTATTAACGTCTCTTTACTCTCTCGAGCTGAACATTCTTCATACGACTCATATTTGCATTAATAATTCTTATCAAATACTCTTTAATGCAGATGTGGTTTTAGCATCAAGTCACCACTGCATAACCTGTCAGAATAATTTACATTCCCTTGTAAAACAATCACTTCTAAACGTGGATTGGTTAACATTATTACATTGTACGGTATAGAAAAAATGAATTAATACAGTTAATCTATACCCATGTTTGAGCATCATTGTCTTCCCTACACTCAGACAAGTTAATTTGGAAAATTTAGTTTATCAATGCGCAAGCCATTAGCCCACCACCTGGTGGGCTCTTTTTTGGGCACTCAAAAAGTTCTTACTGATTAACCGATATAAATTCAGCCTACTTCAACCAGGCGAGCATTTGGTAGAGCATGGCGATTCTGGTTTCAAGCTGGCTCTCTTCTAAGATGGCTTGCTTTTGGGGCTCTGACACGGGCAGAAACTCTGTTAAGCGTTCAACGATAAAGTCCATGTGTTGCCAACGCTCAGGCGCTTCTAGAATTTCTACTTGAGGGTGCTTACCTAAATCAGTCAAGAGACTAATCAATTCGTGCTGTTGCTCACCAATCAACTCTTGCGGTAGGTTTTCGAGGAAAGAAACATTGCCGCTAATGAGGTTGTCCGGCAGCGTCGACGTGGAGTTAATTGTCACTCGCTGCTTGCCGAGGCAAGTAATCAGCAAAATCCCATCTTCTCGTTGATCAAAGTCGACAATCTCAACATAAGTGCCGCAGGAAAAAGGCGTCGCGGGAATGCCCGTTTCATTGCCTTTTTTAATCAAGCAGGTAACAAAGCCCTGATTGTTAGAAAGCTGGCGAGCAATCATATCCAGATAGCGCTGCTCGAAAATTTGCAGTCGAAGCACACTATCTGGAAAAACTACCCGCTGGAGAGGGAAAACTGGAAGGACTTGGTTGTCACTTCCTGTATTGTCGGTATTAGGCACGTAAGCCTATACCTCGGTTCAGCAAGTACATGGCAAAACTGGTCAATATTGCGATAAAGACCAAAATAATGGCGAAAGCGATACCAATCTGGATATCAGACTTGCCCAAGAAGCCATAACGGAAGGCGTTAACCATATAAATAATCGGATTTAACTTCGACACACCCTGCCAGAATTCTGGTAACAAGCTGATCGAGTAGAACACACCGCCCAAGTAAGTTAGCGGCGTTAAGATAAAGGTGGGAACAATCGCCACATCATCAAACTTCTTGGCGAATACCGCGTTAATCAGGCCACCAATGGCGAACAAAATTGACGTTAGTAATACCACACTAATCACGACCCAGAAGTTATGAATCTGCAAGTCGACAAAGAAAGACGCGACAATGGTGACGATTAAGCCGGTGAACAAGCCACGCAAGACACCACCGCCAACGTAGCCAGCCAGAATGACCCAATTCGATACAGGCGACACTATCATTTCTTCAATCGAGCGTTGGTACTTTGAGCTGAAGAACGACGACACCACGTTACCGTATGAATTGGTAATGACCGACATCATGATCAAGCCCGGCACGATGTATTCCATATAGCCGAAACCATCCATCTCGCCCACTCTTGAGCCAATCAAGTTACCAAATATCACGAAGTATAGGGTCATGGTAATTGCTGGTGGTAATAAGGTCTGTGACCAGATACGAGTCCAGCGAGTAATCTCTTTAACAACAATGGTTTGGAAAGCAACTAAATTCATGACTTCGGCCCTCCATGTGGATTTTCAACCAGACGCACAAATAACTCCTCAAGACGATTAGCCTTGTTTCTCATGCTTAAGACCGTAATATCATGCTTGCTTAATTCTTGGAACACACCGTTTACCCCAGCGCCTTTGTGCACATCGACCTCGATCGTGCTTTCGTCACGAACTCGAACCTCATACCCATTCAGCTCAGGCATCGGCTCCGGCAAACCGGTCGTATCCAGTACAAAGGTTTCCATGTCCAACTTCGCTAGCAGCCCCTTCATGCTGGTGTTTTCAGCAATTTCACCATGATTAATGATGGCAATATTACGGCACAGGCTCTCCGCTTCTTCTAAATAGTGCGTAGTCAGTACAATCGTGGTCTTTTTCTCACGATTAAGCTCTTGCATGAAGTCCCACATCGAGCGACGTAACTCAATATCGACGCCAGCGGTTGGCTCATCAAGAATCAGCAATTTAGGCTCATGAATCAAACCCCGCGCAATCATCAGGCGACGCTTCATACCTCCCGACAGTTCACGCGATTGAGAATTACGCTTATCCCACAACCCAAGCTGTTCCAATAATGGTTGTGCACGCTTTTTCGCTTCTTTGCGCGAGATACCGTAATAGCCAGCTTGCTGCACGATGATCTGTTCTACGCCTTCAAACATATTGAAGTTAAACTCTTGCGGCACCAAACCAAGCTGCTTCTTGGCGTTAGTCAGGTCAGTATCGATGTCATGTCCAAACACCTCGACTTTACCAGCGCTTTTATTGACTAATGCGCTGATGATACCGATAGCCGTGGATTTACCGGCACCATTCGGCCCAAGCAGCGCGAAAAAGTCGCCCTGCTCAACTTCGAGGTTTATACCTTTTAAGGCTTGCGTGCCATTATCATAGGTCTTGCATAAGTCTTTAATCGATAATGCTTTTGTCATTAGAAACTCTTCGTTATGAAATGTGTAAATTAATTACCGCTATAGCCCCAGCGATGCCCGAGGCTATGCTCTAAATTAAGATGATCAAGAATACGCGCCACCATAAAGTCGACTAAGTCATCAATCGACTTTGGTTCATTATAAAAGCCTGGCGAGGCCGGCATGATGGTGACGCCCATCTGCGACAAACGCGTCATATTCTCTAAATGGATCGTGTTAAAAGGCGTTTCACGCGGCACTAAGATCAACTGCCCTCGCTCCTTCATCACCACATCTGCAGCACGCTCAATCAAGTTATCCGAAGCGCCATGAGCAATAGCGCTCAAGGTACCCGTGCTACAAGGACACACAATCATTTGTTTCGGTGCGCTCGAACCGCTCGCCACTGGAGACATCCAGTTGTCGCTGGAAAAAGCTTCGATGGCTCCTGCATCAATTGATAGTTGCTCTGCAAGTTCACGCTCAATGACGCTGGGCGACTTGTTAACCTGTACGCCGCATTCCGTGGCCAATACCACTCGCGCAGCGCTGGATAGCATCAAGTAAACCTTTTGGTAATGGTTAGTCAATTCTTGCAACAACTTCAGCGCATAAGGCGCGCCTGATGCGCCTGTGATGGCTAAGGTAATTGCAGAGTGATTCGTTGTGCTCATTCAGCTAATAGCTCCAGTAACTTGCCATGGATTCCGCCAAAACCGCCATTACTCATGACAAGAATTTGGTCACCTGATTGTACCATCTTTGAAACCGCATGCAGAATGCTCTCGACGTCAGTTAATATCTGGACGCTTTGTAGCTTTTCAAGTTGCTGCTGAGGAAACTGCCAGTCAAACTCAGCAGGTTTGTGAATGATCACTTCGTCTGCCGCTGCCAGCGTTGGTATCAAGGTATCTTTATGGATGCCTGAACGCATGGTCGCTGAACGCAAATCAACAATCGCGATGATCTTTTTGTCGCCCACTTTATTGCGGAAGCCAGCAAGTGTGGTTTGAATCGCAGTAGGATGGTGCGCAAAATCATCGTACACAGCCACGCCACTCGCTTCGCCCTTAAATTCCATACGACGTTTTACGTTACGGAATTCAGATAAGGCATCGCAACAATGATGCGCAGGAACGCCTGCATGACGCGCCGCAGCGATAGACGCTAAAGCATTAACCACATTGTGCATGCCAATCAACGCCCAATTTACTTCGCCTTGTTTATTTCCCGCAAAGAACACCTCGAAATGACTGCCGTCTTCTTCTAATAGCTTAAACTGCCAGCCATCGTCTGGCCCAATCAACTCTTTCTCAGACCAAAAGCCCATATCCACAACTTGCTGTAAGTACTTTTCATCGTCAGGATAAATGACCAACCCATTGCCCGGAACGATACGCAATAAATGGTGAAACTGGGTCTTAATCGCCTCGATGCCCTTAAAAATATCCGCATGATCAAACTCAAGGTTATTCATGATCAAGGTACGAGGACGGTAATGTACAAACTTAGAGCGTTTATCGAAAAAGGCCGTGTCGTATTCGTCGGCTTCCACCACAAAAAACGGCGATTCCGTTAATCGAGCGGACAGACCAAAGTTCTCTGGAATACCACCAATCAAAAAGCCTGGATTTAGGTTTGAATACTCTAGAATCCAAGCCGTCATACTCGCCGTAGTAGTTTTACCATGAGTACCCGAAGCCGCCAGAACCCACTTATCCTTCAAGATATTTTCCGACAACCACTGCGGCCCAGAGCGATAATTCACCCCCTGCTCCAGCACATACTCCACCGACGGATTACCGCGTGACATAGCGTTACCCACCACCACGCAGTCAGTGTGTTCGGGAATACCCTTAGGATCGAACCCCTGAATCAGCTCAATACCCTGCTCTTCAAGCTGAGTGCTCATCGGCGGATAAACGTTCTGATCACTACCGCTGACCGAAATCCCCTGCTGTTTCGCCAGCAAAGCAATCCCGCCCATAAAAGTACCGCAAATACCGAGAATGTGAATATGCATGAATATATTATGATTAATCTGATGAAACTTTGCAGACAATCATAAGCTAAGCATGATTTTTCGTCATCTTTTCAAGAAAGAAATCTCAAAATACGGTAAAATCGCCACAATTTTGCAGGTTTCACGGCCTGTCATGACATATTCCGTTAATGAGCTGAACTATTCGCGTCATGAGCACAACAGTAAGCGCGGCAAAATTAGCGATAAACGATGATTTTATGTACTAATAAATGAAGAGTTTTGAGCTAATTTTAACAATGCTTACTGCGGCGCAGTAGCTAATAGGAAGCTCGATAGCACAAGTTTTACAGAGGAAACTCTATGCCAAAGAAAAAATACAACGCGTTTTACGCCCAATCCGGCGGCGTAACAGCCGTCATCAACGCCACAGCCTGCGGCGTGATTGAAACGGCACGCAAATCGCTTAACATCAATAAAGTCTACGCTGGCCGTAACGGTATTATCGGTGCTTTGCGTGAAGAGTTGATCGACACCAGCAAAGAAACCAAGAAAGACATTGCTGCACTAAAGCACACGCCATCTGGTGCTTTCGGCTCGTGCCGCTATAAGCTGAAAAGCTTGGAAGAGAACAAAGCTGAGTACGAGCGTCTAATCGAAGTGTTCAAAGCGCATGACATTCGATACTTCTTCTACAACGGTGGCGGTGACTCGCAAGATACCGCGCATAAAGTGTCTCAGCTCAGCGAAAAGATGGGCTTCCCGATTACTTGTATCGGTATTCCAAAAACCGTGGATAACGATTTACCGATCACTGACAACTGCCCAGGCTTCGGCTCGGTGGCTAAGTACGTCGCGGTTTCGATTCGCGAAGCGGCGTTTGACGTTAAGTCGATGGCGGAAAGCTCGACTAAAGTTTTCGTAATGGAAGTCATGGGGCGTCATGCAGGCTGGATTGCAGCGGCAGGCGGCTTGGCTTGTGAA
This sequence comes from Kangiella geojedonensis, assembly GCF_000981765.1. Lineage (GTDB taxonomy): Bacteria > Pseudomonadota > Gammaproteobacteria > Enterobacterales > Kangiellaceae > Kangiella > Kangiella geojedonensis. The sequence continues at coordinate 1,996,668 of NZ_CP010975.1, forward strand.
AAAGATGGCGATGCGCCACACATTATTCTGTTCCCAGAAATCGCATTCAACAAAGAAAAGTTCCTAAAGAAAGTTGAACGTACTGTTAAGAAACACGGTTACTGTGCCATTGTCGTATCTGAAGGCGCGGCTTATAAAGACGGTACTTTCTTAGCTGACGCAGGCACAGTGGATGCCTTTGGTCACAAGCAATTAGGCGGCGTAGCGCCAGTAGTGGCACAAATGATTAAAGGTGAGTTGGGTTACAAGTATCACTGGGCAGTGTGCGATTACTTACAACGCGCCGCACGTCATATCGCCTCTGAAACCGACGTAGAGCAAGCCTACGCCATGGGTCAAGCAGCGGTTGAGTTCGCTGATGCCGGTAAAAACGCCGTCATGCCAACTATCGTACGCAAAAACACAAAATCGTACCGCTGGACGGTTGGCGAAGCGAAATTAGCCGACGTCGCGAATGTAGAGAAAATGATGCCACGTAAATACATCTCACGTGATGGCTTCGGCATTACCGAAGAATGCCGCGAATACTTACAGCCACTAATCGTCGGCGAAGCCTACCCGCCATACAAAAACGGCTTACCGCAATATGTGGAACTGAAAAACGAACTGGTAAAAAAGAAACTTAAAACAAAGTTCGAGATTTAAGAACTTCACCTGCTATAAAAAAGGCCTCACTAGAGGCCTTTTTTATTCCCGGGTGCTGACCCAGCTAGGGATATTTATATAGTGGTAGTGGAAAAGCAATCCCGTTACACCACCGGCAAGATTCCAATATAGACTTTCTAAAGTAGTTGAAAATCCAAAGAAAACCAACGTTACCAACAAACCGAGTGAGAATGCGGTGTAATAGTTGGCCATTTTGTATTTAGCCAAAGCAGCATAAACTGGTCCAGCTACAAATATTGCAATAAGGCATGAGACAATTGCCGTAATAAAGTAAAACAGTAACGCCCCACCAACTGCATTGCCGATTAACTCACTGCCGCTGCTCATTAACGAAATAACCATTCCTATAAAAACCACAAGGCTACCTAAGAGCGACGAAAAAACAGAGCTGGTGAAAATATTAGCGATAACTTTCTTCATTGGTATTAAACATTTGAGCTAAGGGCGATGGGTCCCGACCATAATTAATGGAATTAATGGGGTCAGAGTAAACCAAACATACTTAAACATTAATAATCTACTCTGACCCCTTTATTCCTATTCTTTTTAATTGTTGAATCAATTCAAAGTGTAGTTTCAATTTTACTCTTACCTAATTTTACAACTAACGCGAAGCTAAGCCGCCGCCGAAGGCGATCGGCTTAAGGATTTTTTTAAGAGCGGCGGAATAACGCACAGATTCTACCTGACAACCATCCCAGTAAGTGGCCGATGCGCCAAGAGAGACCCGCAATACCCTTGTTGCTGAATTGATACGCAGACCTCCATTCCTCGACGCCTTGAAGATACTGCGTTAGCACATCACAAACAGCATCAGCCGTAAGAAGCTCTTCTGCCACGTAATGTTCGGCAATAGAACCTTCTTGATATTCTAGTATGAAGCCATCGGGAGTCCATAAGGTCTGCATGTATGTCATGGGATCTCTTGAAAGGATAAGAAACGGGGCCTCCTTACCTTCGAGAGCAACGACCGCATCCGAAAGCTCCACTACAGAGGCCTCTTCGTCTAGTTGTAGTGTTGGGCTCGCTAGATTCATGATCTCTTAACGCGCGGTTGTGCGGCAGTGGACGAGTTTGCGAGTGAGCTGTCGCGACACCAACCGCTTGTTAGTTGTTTTACAGGAGTTAATGGCAGAGTTAATGGGGTCAGAGTAAACTTATCAAACATACTTAAACATTAATAATCTACTCTACCCCCTTTATTTAAACGTTTAACTGCAAATCGACCTGACCTCTTGAGGAGTATAAAGTATATTTTCGCACTCAGCACTTGTACAGCTCAAAACTCTTTTAAGCTCATCAGGAGAATACTTTTTAGTAAGGACGTCTATCATCCTTAATGATGTATCAAAATACCTACATTTCGTATTTTTCTCTCTAAGGTAGCTACCAAGTTTAAGTTTCAGATCTTCCAACTTAGATATTGCTATATCTTTTTCTTTATTAGCTTTCTCGACTTTTATTTCTGCACTTTTCTCTACTTTTTCCAATCGATCACGAATATTCTCAATAATCTTACTGTTGTTAGAAATTCGTGATAACTTCATTTGTTCTTCATTGTATTTTGATGAGAAATACTCTTTTTGAAAGTTCTCGAGTGGCTTTATGTCAGTTTGCCAAAATCCATCCCAATTCCATAACATTGTTGAAGCAATAACTAACCAAAAGGCTAAGCCTCCCAACGTTGATAAAAAACCATCACCTTGTTCCTTTACTTTTTTGTCTTCATTTTTTGTTTTATCTGTAGGTTGATTTTCGTTTACCACTGAATACTCCTTTAAAAGTTATTGTAATATTTATTTTGCGTATACTAGCAAGATCAGTAGTTTAGGGGAAGTGTGTGAGTAGATAGGCATCTCTCAAGGGATACAAGCAATGTTTAACTTAGTACGTCATCCCCGCAAAGGCGGGATGACGTACTTGCTAGGGAGTTGCAATTTGTCACTTTAATTTTTAACAAGACCCTGAATTCCCGCAAGGGGATTTCCTTTGGTCACCATTCAGGATGACAATCCTGATGGGTTATATCACTCCTGCTCCATATTAAATTCAATCTTGACGGTTTGGCCGACGCTGGCAATGGGCTGACCATTGGTCATGGCGGGTTTGAATTTCCACTTACGTAAGGCTCGGGTCGCTTCTTTATCAAAAATCTTACGAGGTTCGGAGTCTATAACGGTGATATTCGACAAAGTTCCGCTGGTATCGACGTCATACTTGAGCAGTACCCAGCCTTCAAGCCCACGTTGTTGTGCCACAATAGGATAATTCGGTTGTGTACGATACATGGGCATCGCCTCTGAGTCCTGCGAAAACTCCATGTCTGGTATAGAGCCAAGGCCAGTTGGTAATGGCACATCCAGGTTCGGGTTCCGAGCGATCCATTCATCCTGCAAATTATCGGTCTCAGCAGTCTCAATAACCTGTCCCCTTTGATCTGGCGCGGGTTCCAAAGCGGGTGGTTTTGGCGGTTTTACTTCGCTAGGACGGGGCTTTGGCTTTTCTTCTGGAATAGTAACATCAGCGACCTCAACCGTGGGTGGCTTTGTTTCTTCTTTAACTTGCTCATCGGAGATAAACAAACTCATCAAAAATAGTAGGCCAGCAGTCACTACCGCGGCGAACAATACAGACATTATCATTTTCATACATTTCCCCTTTTTTATAGCTTTCAGGGGTATAAACGTTGCCATAAAGAAAAGGGGTTAAATTTTTTTAGATTTGTTTATAATTAATTTGGCCGCCTATCATAAAAAAGTGGCGTTACATCATAATAACTACGAAGGAACGGGAAGCTTGCCATGCTTTTACTACCAGCCGAAAACGGCATCTCAAAGAACAACCCACCCTATTTAACCATCGCATTGATATTGGCAAACATTATCGCCTACATTGTTCTACAAACGAATGATAATAAAGTCTTTAGCGATGCTAGCGAATATTATGTCCAAGCCAACCTCTTGGAAAAAGAGAAAAGTGTTTTTGAAGATTATGCGTTAGAAAACCGAAGCGAACTGTATCAATCGATTCATAACAACCAGTTTTTACCTGATGAGTATTTGATTCAACTTATTCTGACGGATAAACACTTTACAAACTACATCACAAAGCTCAGTACCTACTCGCTAGAATGGCGACAGAAGCGCGACAAGGTGAATGATACTCTAGAAGAATCATCCCTCTACAGCTACGCCTACTATCCTTCTGAGCCGAGTATTTTTACTGCCTTTACGCATATGTTTATGCACGGCGGTATCGAGCACTTGCTGGGCAATATGCTCTTTTTGTTTTTGTTTGGCTTTAACTTAGAGCTTTTACTCGGCCGAGGAAAAATGTTCGCTTTATATATCGTTTCTGGCTTAGCCGCAGTGACCTTCTTTTCATTGACCACCACCGATAAGTACGTGCCCTTAGTAGGTGCCTCGGGAGCTATTGCTGGGCTTATGGGAGGGTTTTGTGGCTGGTACGGACTTAAGAATATTCGTTACTTTTATTGGCTATTCGTGATCTTTGATTACATCAAGTTACCCGCAGCGCTGGTGTTTATATACTTCCTCGCCAAGGAATACATCATGTCCACTATCAGTGATGATAACGTCGCCTACATGGCGCACTTTGGCGGTTTAGTGGCAGGCTTTGCTTGCGCCCTAGTCTTCAAATATCTACTTACAGGAAAAGACGAAGAGCCGGTGGAAGTGGCTGTGCCAGAAGTACCGCCAGAAAACCACTTAAAAGCCAAGTATGACGAAGCCTGTTCAGCCTTTCAGCAACTGGAGTTTGATCGAGCAAGAACACTGTTTTCACAATTGATTGAGCAAGATCCTCACAACATTGATTATTACACGAAACTTTACGCGTTAGAAAAAATAAATCCCAAGTCTCGCAGTTTTGATGAGCTGTGTAATACCATCGTTTTACGAGGCATAAAAGACCAGCAGTTTTGTAAGCTCGCGGAGGTTTCGTTGGGCGAGCTTACCAGTAACGGGCATGGATTGAAGGCATTACCCGTCGATACACTTACTGGCTACTCAATGCATTTAGTGAAAAAAGGTGAGCTACACCAAGCCAAGCCTGTGATTAACTTCGTGGTCAAGCACTATGATTTTAACGAGCAGGTACCGAAATTACTGTTTCAATTTGGTTTAGCTTGCGAGAAAAATGATGATCACATGACTTACAAAAAAGTGTTCACCTATCTCAGCAAAAAGCACTCAGATACTTTTATTGGAGAAGAAGCAAAAAAGGCTTTAGCCAAATCCAGCTAAAGCCTTCTCTGTTTCAAGTCGTATTGAATTAGGCCGACGGTGCCTTTTGTTGCATGGATTGGCAGACCTGCCTTAGTTGCTCAGCTTCTTTCTGATGAGAACCTCTGGGGTATTTACTGAGAAGCTTGTTGAGCATGCTTAAAGCACTAGCATCATCATTCATCACCTCGGACTCGAAGCGAGCACGAGACAGCATAAGCCAAGGTAAATTGACGTCGTTCTGCATCTTCTCATTAACAGAGGCTAATGCATTCACGTCTTCTAAATAGCGTTTATGCTTCATTTGATTCACCAGCACAGCACGAGATTTGGCATTCATTGGTTTGAAACGTGGCTCAAAAGCAAGGATTTCCTGATATAAGCGTAGTGCCTCGATACCAATACTGGGAAGATTCGGGTTCTGATAATAGTTATTAGCCGCTTTAATCGTGCCAGCTGGGTTGCGACGCACCATATTCAATCGAACCAAACGCTCTAAAGCTTTAACCGTATGTCGCTTATCTTGCGCTAAGTCATAGAGAACATCTTCTGCATCTTCAAATCGCCCCTCTTGGATATAGACATCAGCCTTCGCTAGTAAGCGCTTTTCTATAGCTTCGGGACTGTCTGTATCAATCAGGTTTTCAGAGTCAATGCCATAACCTAATTCAACATGGTACTGGAAAGCGACATACCCAAACATATTAAACTTCACAATATAGAAATAGGCCAAAGCAGCAAATAGCATTGGGTAGGCGATGGCTTGTGGCAACCAAAAGTGCAATTGGCTTTGTGCGAACTCTAAGCTAAAGTCGATCAGGAATGAAAAACCGAATAACAATAAATAAGGCCAGCCAATGGCTCTAACGCAACTCGCAATCCTTGCGGGGTTAACCGCAGAGGTGACATGCTTCTCCATCGCTAAAACGATTAGCATTGCTGGGGAAGAAAAGGATATTACGGCCAAATAAGGTATAACGAACCCAGTACCGAAGAAGGTAACGCCTAAATACCCCAAACCAAATAAAACCAGGTACAGGCCGATGACTTTGCCAGTCATCGAGTCCGAGTTAAAGGTTAAAGCCTCATCATAACTGGGCGCATCAAACTTACCTCTGGCGGTTCGTGTCAGTACAGTAAACACATAACCGATGCCAATCGAGTACAAGGCTAACAACAGTAGTAACTGGATCATCGCAATTGGAATAAAGTCCGTGAGCAGGCCGATCACAAACGCAATCCCCATATAGGTTAGCAGGAAGTTATACGCATTTTTCTGCCACGGGTATTTGTTGAACTCAGATAACTTGTTCCAAAAAGGCGTGACTTTATCGCTGACACCGTAAGACTCTAAGTGCGTACGGCAGAGTAAACAACGTGGCGCAATTTCACGCTGGTTAATATCACAGCAGTTCAAACAAAACGATATATCGCACTGATGGCAGTACCACTGCGCTTTTTCTTGATTATGGTATTTACAGTTCATTCCTTGTCCTTTGACAGAGTCATTATATTAGCTTTTGTAGTTCTTATTTTTTAATATCTGCGTGTTACTTTACCAAAATGAGAATGCTTTCTCACTACGAAACTCTCCTTACAAACAAAAACACCGCAGAGGCGAACCCCAGCGGTGCTTCATTGTCTTTAAGTGACTTTATAAAAGCGGTGCGATCACCAAGGACACAATCGCCATCACATTAATTAAAATGTTCATCGATGGACCAGACGTATCTTTGAACGGATCGCCGACGGTATCACCGACGACTGTCGCAGCATGGGTATCAGAGCCTTTACCGCCATGATTGCCCTTCTCCACGAACTTCTTCGCATTGTCCCAAGCACCACCAGCATTGGCCATCATCAGAGCTAATGCAACCGCGCTGATTAGCGCCCCACCTAGCATGCCACCAAGCGCTTCAGCGCCAAGTAAGAAGCCTACTAGTGGCGGTGAAGCCACAGCAATGACGCCGGGTAACACCATTTTCTTTAAGGCGGCGGTCGTCGCGATATCCACACATTTTTTCGTGTCTGGCTCAGCAGTACCTTCCAACAAACCTTTAATTTCTCGGAACTGACGTCTGATTTCATGAATCATGGCAAATGCCGCATCGCCAACCGCTGTCATGGTAATTGAGGCAATTAAGAAAGGAATGACGCAACCAATAAAGAGTCCCATCAGCACCGTGGGATCACCTAAGTGCAGAATAAAGCTCGCTTCGCGGTGCGCTTCGAGAGTTTCCACGAACGCCGCAATAATCGCCAACGCTGCTAGCGCGGCAGCACCGATGGCAAAGCCTTTACCAATCGCTGCGGTGGTATTACCGAGCTCATCGAGTGAATCAGTAATCTTGCGCGTATCCTCGCCGAGGCCACCCATTTCTGCGATACCGCCAGCGTTGTCCGCCACAGGACCGTAGGCATCAATCGCCATGGTAATCCCCACCGTCGCCAACATACCGACCGCGGCGATACCAACGCCATACAAGCCCGCCAGTTCGGTTGAAATATAGATAATGGCGGCGATAGTTAAGATCGGAAGTACCACGGATTGCATACCTACCGACAAACCAGTAATCATGACGGTCGCAGAGCCGGTTTCGCCGGACTTAGCAATTTTACGCACTGGCTTGGCCGAGGTGTAGTACTCAGTGACTAAGCCAATAATGATGCCGCCAATAGCGCCACAAAGCACTGCTAACCACACATTAATTGAAATGCTCATGGCGCTGAGGAGGAAGTATCCTGCGATAATAAAGAGTATCGCCGAGCCAATGGTGCCGACTCTCAATGCGACCTCTGGGCTTTTGCTCGACATCAATTTCACCATGACGATACCCAAGATTGAGCAGATCAGTCCGACTGAGGCTAACGCCAGCGGCGCTGACATTAATGCGTTTTTCGAGCCTAGGTCGGTACTCACCAATGTCGCTGCAATAGCAATAGAAGCAATCATAGAGCCACAGTATGACTCAAAAATATCGGAGCCCATACCCGCGACATCACCCACGTTATCCCCTACATTATCGGCAATAACACCAGGATTTCGTGGATCATCTTCTGGGATGCCCGCTTCAATTTTCCCCACTAAATCCGCGCCAACATCCGCTGACTTTGTATAAATACCACCACCGACGCGGCTAAACAAAGCCACCGATGAAGCACCCATGCCGAAACCGTGAATATAGTGAGCGCTTGCAGGATCTGAACCGAAGTACCAGTACAAAGCCCCTAAACCGATAAGCCCTAATGAGGCGACACAAAGCCCCATAATAGAGCCGCCAAAGAAAGCCACGCTTAAGGCCTCTGCTGCTCCTTTGCTGTGGGCAGCGGTTGTGGTTCTTACATTGGCTTTGGTTGCAGTGTACATACCGATATAACCAGCCAGTGCCGAGGAAATTGCTCCGACCGCAAATGCCAACGCAGTGTTCGCCCCCAGAGGTGAAAACCACAGGATAATAAGCAAAATGCCCGCAAATATTGCGAGCATTTTATATTCTCGGTGCATGAAGGTCATAGCACCTGTATGGATAGCATCTGAAATTTTCTTTATTGAGCTATCCCCTTCTGGGTATTTCTTGACTACGCCATAGATAATAAAAGCGATTATCAAACCCAGCACGCCGAGTGCTGGCGGCAGATATAGCATCTCTTGCATAAAGCCCCCAATTGTTTTATCTCATTGAATGTTATATAAATTTTCTTTTTTCCAAATTCAGTCTATAGCAGTTTTATCAGTTGTACAATTTATATACAAGCTGATTGTTGATTAACCAATTTATTTTGTGAACAAAGACCGCTATAATACGCGCCCTCTGGGGGCTACTGCCCCACGCACTAACACGCAAATAAAGGTAAAGTAATGAGTTTGGATAACGTACCTGCTGGTAAAAACGTCCCAGAAGAAATTAATGTAATCATCGAGATCCCTGCCCACAGCGATCCTATTAAGTATGAAGTGGACAAGGACACAGGCGCTGTATTCGTTGATCGTTTCATGGCGACTTGTATGCACTACCCAACCAACTACGGTTATGTCAACCAAACTCTGTCAGCGGACGGCGATCCAGTTGACGTATTGGTACCAACACCATTTCCATTAATTCCTGGCTGTGTCATTCCTTGCCGCCCAGTTGGCGTTTTGAAGATGACTGACGAATCTGGTGAAGATGCGAAAGTTGTTGCCATTCCTACAGGTAAATTAAGCAGCATGTACCAAGGTATCCATGAAGTTGACGAACTTCCTGAGTTATTACGCAACCAAATCGAGCACTTCTTCCAACACTACAAAGATCTAGAGCCAGGCAAGTGGGTTAAGATTGCTGGTTGGGAAGGCGCAGAGTCTGCTAAGAAAGAAATCCTAGACAGCATAGAGATGTTCAAAAACAGCTAATCTGTTTTAATAAGCATCATTAAAAAAGCCCGCAACATTATTCTTGTTCGCGGGCTTTTTTGTGTCTGAACGGCCTAGGAAAATTAGCGTGACTCTATACCACGATCTGACGCAATAACTGACGCTCTTTTTGGTACAGCCAAAATAATCGTTGTTGCAAACGTCCACTCTGTGGCTTTTCAGCTAACGCATGACGATACTGTTGTTGCGCCTGTCGCAGGCTTTCTAGCGATGCCAAAGTCTTAGGCGACACCAGCTGTTCATTCTCATAAACCATATGCCCGAGTTTTGCATAATAAGCCGCATTCGCTTGCTGTAAGCTTTCAATGGTTAACACAAACACTGCAGGCGCTTTAGGCTCGGCTTCTTCTACTTGCGCCACCGGTTGAGAGTTGATAGCTGATGTGTTGCTCTGGTTTAGAAATACCGGCGATAGTGCCGCAATAAATAGTGCGCTCGCAGCAACTGCATAAAGCCACCAAGAGCGTTTCGTTTCTTGCGGTGTACTCTTGGCATCGTCACCAATAGCCTGCTCAATCGCTTGCCAACGGTCCGGCGCCTTCGCCTCACTCGGCAAACTCTGTAATTGTTTTAATAAATCGTTATCGTGACTCATCATTAATTCTCACTCGCAGGATCTAACATCGCTTTCATCATAGAACGGGCACGGTTCAAATGCGCCTTACTGGTACCCGCGGCAATATCCAGCTGCTCACCAATTTCTTGATGGGTCATCCCAACCAAGTCATGCAACACTAACACATAGCGTGCTTGTGCTGGAAGTTGAGCAATGGTTTTCTCAAGATCAATCTGCATGCTGTTGTGGCTGGCAGAAAGGCTTTGTTCAAACTCTCGTTCCCAGTCATGGTCATAAACCAAATCTAAGCTATTTTTACGCTTATCTGCTAGCACCGTATTGACCGCAATACGATGAATCCATGTGGCAAACTGACTGTCCATTTTAAATGACGCTAATGCCTGCCATGCTTTAATAAAGCTTTCTTGCATAAAGTCTTCAGCGCGGCTTCTGCAACCACACATTCTCAAGCACAACAAAAAGATTTGATTTGAGTGGTGACGGTATAAAAGTTCAAACGCACTCACCGAACCTTCCTGCGCTTTTTTTACAAGCCCAAGAATATTATCCGGTTCAATCGTTGTAACTTCAATCGCTGACAAAGGGGATTCTGCATGCTGTTTTCTAGTTAGATGATCATTACAGCAAAAAGGTTTAAACACAAAACAAAAAAAAGCCCCGCATTGGGGAGCGGGGCTAAAAAAGAGTCATTTCTAAATAAAATTGGGGAAGAACATGACTCATTTGGCATCCTTGCCAACTACTATTCAACTTCTATAGCGTACAAAAAGTAATCAACACTGATACTGTAACGAGACTCACGTGAAGTTTTCGTCAAAGCCTAGCATTAATTTAAAATCAATAGGTTAGTTATCTACTGAGCAACTATCTAAGGATGACTAGAGTATAAATTGAACTTTTCAGAAGGGAAAATTAATTGATTCAATGCTCATGATAGAAAAAAGCCATCATGAGCATTATTTAAGTATTAGCCACGTTTGAGCAATTCGATGAGGTCAATGATCGCTGCATTAGCGCGAGATATATAAGATGACATGACCAGTGAATGATTGGCTAAAAATCCAAACTCACTGCCATTCACAATCATCGGGCTCCAAACCGTCTCTTGCGTAGCTTCGAGCTCCATAATGATTTGCTGAAAAGACGCCACCGCATTTTTATCACGAAGAACGCGCTCAAAATCATGCTCGACCGCTTTTAAAAATTGTATCAGCGCCCAAGTTGAACCTCGAGCTTCCCAAAACACATCATCAATCTCCATCCATGGCGTACGAACTGTTACCAGCTGCCCTTTTCCTGTCGATTGCTGCGCTGAAGGATCATTCGCGAGGTCCGTGTTCATACGAGTCCGCCCTACGCTTGCGCTTAGTCGCTGCGAAAGCCCACCCAGTCGCTTACTGACCAAATATAGCCACGACCGTAAATTATCAGCACGAGCATAAAACTGGGTTTCATTATCCGCAGGATCAGCTAATCGATCACGGTAATCACGCAGTAAATCAACGCCTTTCTGGTACTCGCGCTCAGCCCTTGGGAACATCCACTTCTTATGGTGTATGTTAAACGCAGGCTCAGCAAATTTTAGCGCTTCGTCTTCAACTGATTGCGACTGAGAACGACTAATCTCATTACGTAGAACTTTAGTAATATCACGAATTTGAACTAATGCGCCGAATTCATAGGCGGGCATATTGTCCATAAAAACGCTCGGCGGCAAGATATCATTACTTAAATAACCACCACTCTTGTTCAATAGCGACTCAGCAACTTGCGCCACGGTTTCGACGGTGACGTAACCAATCGGTGGTTCACCAGGGAACTCCTGACTCAGCTTTTTGGTATCAACAGGGTCTGGCTCCGAACTCCAGATAAAGGTAAAGACCAGCATCAAAATTAATAATGCAATCAACCCTGCTAGCACCCATGCCCACTTTTTACGTTTTTTCGCCGTTTGTGGCTGAGTATCAAAATTCATGGCTCACCCTAGATCTATTCATTCATGCTATTGATTAGCATCGCGCACTTGAGCGGTAACATCAAGTGACGGCTTGTTTTCAAAGTGTAACCTGATGTTATAACGGTCTGCGCCGTCAGACATATCAAGTCCCATAATCATGACGTGCTTTGCGCCTGGCTCAAAGCTCACTTCTTTGTCGATCACCACCTTACCTAAATGCTCCATTTTAGCCATGTCATTGACTACTTTGGTTTCATGCATCATGACATGACCAGCCTTATCCATCGACACGCCCGTTAGTGTGACCGGACTTCCTGTGTGATTTTTAATGGTCATAAAAGCTGCGGTATTGGTTACGCCAGGTGGCATTTTGCGCACCCAAGCATCCGTAACCTCAATGCCTTCTTTAGGCGCTTCGCTACTGCATGAAAAAAGCGATAGACTGATCAGGCTGATCAAGAAGATAGTTAGAAAAATCTTTCTAAAAAAGTAAGGTCCCATAATTATTCCATTGGCAAACTTGCTTAAAGTCGTTATTGTACGTTGAACTTCCTGCAAACTCTATGCTTGTGATGACAACACTTTTTCCAATACCTGAAGCACCGCTCATTCCAGTACTGGGCAGCGAACTCACCTTCCCTGTCAGACGAATATACTGCGTTGGTCGCAATTACGTGGCCCACGCCAAAGAAATGGGGCATGATGAACGAGAACTACCTTTCTTCTTCACCAAGCCAGCAGATAGTTTAGTCATTAACCCAAAGTCATTAGCTTATCCGCCTATGACCAACGAACTGCACCATGAAGTCGAGCTCGTCATTGCCATTAACAAGGAAGTGGTAGAAGCGGACCAGCATCAGGCTGCCGACAGTATCTATGGTTATGCCCTTGGCATTGACTTAACAAAACGTGATATCCAGAGCGAAGCCAAAAAGAAAGGGCGCCCGTGGGATCTGTCCAAAGGGTTTGATCAGTCAGCGCCAATATCGTCAATCCAGCCAATTGCTGACCTTGAGGAAATTAATAATGGGCTGATAGCCTTATCGATCAATCAGGAAAGTAGGCAGGAAGGTCAGCTTAACCAGATGATTTGGTCACCGTCAGAAGTTATTGCTGAACTGTCGAAGCACGTGACTTTGAAGCCGGGAGACTTAATCTTTACTGGCACGCCGTCTGGCGTTGGCGTTGTAGAGCGTGGTGATAAAGTTGAGGCCAAACTCAATCAAGAATTGAGCCTCGACTTTTATATTGAATAAACGTTAAAAGGTTACATATGGCGTGAAGTGCTTGCTGCTTTTTTATAGCAAACACTTCACCGCTTTCTAAAGACTTTTATAAATAAACGTTATGATTTGATCAGGCTTAATAAAGGCTTGCCCATTTTTCTCATCATACTCCGCACTAGGCTTCGCTTGGATGACCTGTTCAAGGCTCTTGCCTTCCGCTTTTAGACGCGCCACCTTATCTCTAATATTTTTTAGCATAGCAACGTACGCTGTCATATCAGCATAAGTCGCCATAGGTCCATGGCCAGGAATGATCTGAGTGTCTCCATCAGCTAGTGCCAACCCTTTTTCTAACGCTGCAATATAGCCATTAATCGAGCCGCCACTGTCAGTGTCGATAAAAGGGTAGCCAATATTAAAGTATGTGTCACCCATGTGCAGCACATTATCTTTTTCAAAATAGATAATGGCATCACCATCGGTATGGGCATTCGCGACATGGTAAACCCGCATCTTATCGTCGTTTAAGTGCAGACTTAATTCATTGTCAAAAGTTACCACAGGCAATGCCACATCTGGCGAAGCCGGCACTTCCCGCTCAAAGAAAGCCATCACCTGATCGCTAGCCATACGCTTGCGAACATTATCATGAGCAACGATTGTGGCGCCAGCTTGGCCAAAGTTTTCATTACCCCCGGTATGGTCACCATGCCAATGAGTATTAATCACAAACTTCACGGGCTGATCGGTAATGTCATCAATGGCTTGATTAATCTTTTCCGTTAACGGAGCATATTGATCGTCAATGATATAAACACCATCATCACCAACCGATAAACCAATGTTACCGCCTTGACCAAATAAGACATACAGGCCGTCCGACAACTGTTGTGTTTTAATCTTAACTTCTGGGCGCTTCTCGCCATGGGATAGTGCACTGGAGGTCGTAAACACCAACGTTAAACCTAACATTAAACAGGTTTTATTCATCATGATTATAGTATCCCCTTTCATCAATCGTGCTTATACAGTACCACAAGCTCGCATAAAAACAGTCAATTGCAGCAAAATTTGCACCTTAAACAAGAAAGACGCCCATAAGGCGCCTTTTTTAGTAAGGATTCTAAAACAGCACTTTATAACCAGTCCGTTAACACAAACCCAACGCCCAGTCTGTTCACACGGCGGTTATAATCAATCAGGCTTTCACCGTACCCATTAAAGTATTGCACATACCCCCTGAGTTTACCTTCGTCATCAAGCGGAAAGGTCCAATCAAACTGAAATGCTCCTTTGTTATCACTGCGAAGGTTATTCCTCAGCATAATTCCAAAGTTATGTTCGTCCCATTGATAGGCAGAATATAGCTCAAAGTACCCCATATAATCATCAATATCAGGGTTGTCATCACCATCAGGATCAAGCGGGTCTTCTTTTCGATCTTCAGGAATACGCCACCAAGGCTTAAAGGCTAGAACCCATCGGTCTTGTTCAAATGCAAACTCTGTATAAATACGATTCCAACTGCGCGAACCTAAGCCTGAGCGACCATTCGATTGGTGTGACACACCCATTGAGAAATACGGGATTTGCCAACCACCAAGCTGCCAGTCTGTTGCCCATGCGGCAAAAATCTCGGGCTCATGGTTAGTTTCACGGAACGGGCTGGAAACGTCTTTATTATATGCTTGCCAATACGACTGTCCGGTATAAGCAAAAAATAAAGCACTGTTTTCACCAAAGGGCTGCTCCCAGAATGGTGTTTTAAAGCTCACCTGAAACTTCACTTCAATATTATCGACTTGCCTGTCATCACCGGAGTTTTCAAGGCTATCTTGATTCGGTGAATTATTGAACGTTACTGGAAGTAGGTAGTTTGGTTTGTGCGGAATAATCGCAAAACGATTATCACGAACGCGGTACTCCATGCGTAAACGTTTTTTTAGTAAGGCTGAACCTTCTTTCGGGGCTCCGTTTTCACCATCGTCGGAGGCCACCTTCTCTGAGTCACTCTCGTCTGATGTTAGAAGTTCCTTGCTAGGCCGAAAAATCGCTAAATTGCTACGCTTTTCGCAATACTCTTTGATATCTTTGATCGTTGTATCATCATCCGATAACTCAATCCTTTGTAACACACACTCATCATAATCAACACGAGCCTCCTTCTCTGCTTCACTAGCGGCAAGGACTTCACTCGATAATAAGAGTGATGACATTAGCAGGGGCACAGACAAAGGGGTAAATCGAAACGAGTAGCTCATGGGACAGTTCCTTACTTAATTTATGTAAATTGTAGCAAATCGAACCAATTGTTCTATGACAAAAATAAAAAAGGGCCCCGAAAGGCCCTTAATCTTGCTATATTTTACAAACTGACTTACAGCTTGTTGCCCTCGGCATCAACTTCGATAATGTCGTAGCCTAGCTTTTCTAAGCCAGGCATAACCGATGCTTTATCACCGACAACAACAATGATCATGTCATCAAGCGTTAAATGCTTTTGAGCCAAAGCATTCAGCTCTTCAAGCTCAATCGATTGCAATATATCGCTTTGTTCATCAACATAATCTTCATCTAAGTTATAAGCCATGATCTGCCCTAAGAAGCCCAACTTCTGGCGAGGCGTCTCATAATCACGAGCATCGCGTTGACCTAGCGAGTTACGCATAAACTCAAGTTCAGCTTCAGTCATACCGCTGTTATGATAAGCCTTCATTTCGTTCAAGAACTCAATGATAGACTTATCGGTAGCGTCAGTTCTTACCCCAGCAGAAGCTATGAAATAACCATAGTCCTCACTTCCACGGAAGCCCGAACGTGCACCATAGGTGTAACCTTTATCTTCACGAAGGTTGATGTTGATGCGACTGTTAAAAGCACCACCTAAGTTATAGTTCATTAGGTTTACACGGTAATACTCGCCCGTAGCGTCATACGGAAGCGCTCGCTTACCAATACGAATTTCTGACTGAGCTGCACCAGGCTTATCCACAAAGTAGATTGCTTTTTGCAATTCTGGGAAAGGCTTAATTTCAGCCTGCTCCACCTCGCCACCTTCCCATGAACTAAAGCGCTTAAGCTTCGTGCTCAAAACGTCTTTTTCCAAATCGGAAACCGCAACAATAGAGCTAATCGCAGGTGTATAGTAGGTGTTATAGAAGTTTTTAACGTCTTCTAAAGTGATATTGCTAACCGTTTCAATAGAGCCTGACGTTGGGTGTGCAAATGCATTGTCGGTACCAAATAACAACTTCTGATACACATTGCTAGCGACAACAGATGGCTGCTTCGCGGCACTTTTAATCCCTTCGATCGTTTGCTCTTTAATGCGTTTAAAGTCAGCTGGATCAAACTTCGGTGCGCGTAGCTTTTCATTAGCAATTTGCAGAGTACGATCAAGATTTTCTGTTAAACTTTGAATCGTTAGCTGCGTATATTGCTCACCTGCCGAAATGCTCACTGAGCTTCCCAGCTTTTGTAAGATGTTACTTAGCTCTTCATTAGAGTAATTTTCCGTAGCCTCATTCAGCATACTTGCCGTGATGCTCGCCAAACCAATCTTATTCAACGGATCATTTGCAGATCCTGTCTTAATTCTAAGACTAATAGCTGTTGTAGGCGTCTCCTCATTAATGGCACCCAATACATCAATACCATTCGACAGCTCACTACGCCAAATCTCTGGCACTTTAATCGTCGGGTTATCGCCAGCTTCAGGCATCACGCTGCGATCAAAGTCATCTTTAGCTACACGGATATCTAAATCAGCTTCTGTTACTTCTTCATACTCGGGAATATGACGCTCAGACGGTGTCCAAGTATCTTCATGCGCGACCATAGCTTTCATACCCTTAGGTACAACGCTCATAATTACTGCATGTTGATCTTTGACGTACTTTTCATAAACACGCATCACGTCAGCTTCAGTCACGTTTTCATAACGCTCTAACTCTTTTTGAATCAAGTTAGGGTCGCCTTCAAACGTTTGGTTAGCAGCTAACTGAGACACTTTGCCTGACACGCTTTGTAGCCCATAAATCAATTGAGATTTGATGCTCGCTTTAACACGCTCGATATCATCAGCTTTAACACCGCGCTTTTCAAACTCTGCAAAGCTATCGCGAATAGTCGCTTCAAGATCTGCTAAGCCTTTGCCTGACATAGGGTTCGGCAACGCATACAACACAAACTCACAAGCCAATTCTTTACAACCATGGCTAACGCTGCTTTGTACTGCTACACCATTTTTGACTAAGTTCTTATAAAGAATAGACGTTTTGCCTTGCCCAATAATCGACGCCAAAACATCCAGTGGTGCTTCATCAGCATGCAAACGGCTCACTGTTGGGTAAGCCATATACAGTAGAGGCAGTGACACGTTATCTTCTAAAGAAATATAGCGATCTTCATCGAGCTCAACTGTAGCCGGCTTCGGATCCTTTACTTCAGGACCACGCGGGATTGAACCAAAGTATTTCTTAACCCACTCCAACGTTTGCTCTTCATCAATGTCGCCACCGATGGTCAGAGTTGCGTTATTAGGGCCATACCAACGTAGGAAAAACTTTTTAACGTCATTAACGTTGGCACGATTCAAATCTTCCATATAGCCAATAACAGGCCATGAGTATGGGTGACCTTCTGGATATAATGCCTGCGCTACACGCTCACCTAAACGGCCATAAGGGCGGTTATCAACGCGTTGACCACGCTCGTTCTTTACGGTTTCACGCTGAACTTCAAACTTCTTCTGAGTGACAGCATCTAGCAAGAAACCCATACGGTCTGATTCTAACCACAGCATTTTTTCCAACTGGTTAGAAGGTGCCGTTTCAAAATAATTAGTACGGTCTGAGTTAGTTGTACCATTTAAAGTACCGCCTGCTTCAGAAATAATCTTGAAGTGTTGCTCGTCGGCAACATTTTCAGAACCCTGGAACATCATGTGCTCGAAAAAGTGAGCAAAGCCAGATTTACCTATATCTTCACGACCTGAGCCAACATGGTAAGTGACGTCAACATGAACCAAAGGATCGCTGTTATCTTCATGCAAGATAACCGTTAATCCATTATCTAGAACATATTTTTTATATGGGATGACCAACTTATCGTCTTGTTGCTCAACCACCTCAACGAGGCTTACGCCTTCAGTTACTTCTGTTTCTGTTGATGGTGAGGAAGCGCAACCGATCATACCAGCTACTAATATCGTAGTGATTGTTTGTTTAAACATTCTAATCTCCTCCAAAATGGTGGCTTTATTATACAGATAGATACCCAAAAAAGGCTTCAATACATATTTTGATACACTTTTGAAAATACTGATACACAACAAAAAAGCCCCAGCAAATGCTAGGGCTTTTTTATAGAGTAGCTGACAATTATTGTTCTATTTCTTGTTTGAGTGCTTGAAGCCCCTCTTCATAAGTATCTCCTAACATAGAGTCTAGGAAGAAACCGAAATAGCGTCCAACGATGTTATCCCCGAAGTCAGCATCAAAGCTCCAAGTGACTTTGGTTTCTCTTGGGCCAAGTTCTTCTAACTCAAAAGTAGCATATCCAGGGTTAGGATCTTCACCAAATAAAAGCTCGGTTTTGACCAATTTAGGGTAAGTACTTTCAACAATTTCTTGAGAGCCAATACCAACTTGAGCATTATCACTCTCCCAAGACATTTTAGCTCCAACGCCTGAGTCTGGGCCTGAATACTCATACTTCGCTTCAGGATCGAGCTTGTACCACGGTGACCAGCTATTGTAATCATCAAATGAATTTACCTGCTGAAACACCTTATCTTGCGAGGCATTTATCACTATAGAGCGTTCAACATGCGCGTGTTTTGGTAAGAAAAAGCCAACAACAATAATAATAATTGCAAGAACTGCAATAACAATGAATAGATTCTTAAGAAACTTCATAGCTCCCCCTAGAGCAATACAGACCTGATTACTTTAAATCAAAACAATGCAAATGTGCAAGAAATAACCAACCGGAGGACTTTACTCCTGACATTCTTTACGTTTATTCGCCATATGTTGTTCTAGGTAATCTGGGAACTCATCAGGGTAAGTGGGCTTACCAAGTTGCTCACGCTCTTCACGCCAATCGTCAAATAATCGTTTTTGAGATTGCTCTCTTTTCTATTTGAATAGTGTTAAAGCCTCTTCGATCACTTCAAGTCCAGCGCCTTTTTTATACGCATTTTCGCTTAAGTGTCTTCGCCACAACTTGCCTTTTGGCTGTGCATAGAACAGACCAAGAATATGACGCGTCATATGCCCCAGATAAACGTCTTGGTCGAGCTGACTTTGCACATACTGACAAAACTCTTCAGCGACCTCAATTCGGTCGCTGATATCATAGTCTTTACCATAAAAGCGGTTATCCACTTCTGCGAGGAAGTATGGATTATGATAAGCCTCACGACCAATCATGGCTCCATCCAAATGCTGCATATGATCTTCAACCTGATCTAAGGTCGTTACACCACCATTCACAATGATTTCTAATTCTGGGAAATCTTTTTTAATCTGATACGCAACATCGTACTTTAGCGGTGGGATCTCTCGGTTCTCTTTGGGACTCAGGCCTGATAACCATGCTTTTCTGGCATGAATAATAAAGGTTTTAACGCCAGCTTTACGCACCGTGTCGACAAAAGTATGTAGATGCTCATAAGAATCTAGATCATCTATTCCAATGCGCGTTTTTACGGTAACAGGGACTTTGACTACATTCGCCATGGAAGCCATACAATCTGCGACAAGTTGCGGCTCAGCCATTAAGCAAGCTCCGAAGCGCCCATTTTGCACACGGTCACTCGGACACCCCACGTTGAGATTGATTTCATCATAACCATAGTCCTCACACACTTTGGCACAATGGGCGAGGTCCTTCGGATCACTCCCACCCAACTGAACAGCAACTGGGTGCTCCTCGTGGTTGAACTTAAGATGACGCTCTTCACCACCATGAATGATAGCGCCGGTTGTGATCATTTCTGTGTAGAGCACCGCATGTTTAGTGATACAGCGCATAAAACGACGCTGGTGACGGTCGGTCCAATCGAGCATAGGGGCTATACAAATTTTACGGTCTAAGGGTGCTGTCACAATAAATACTTTCTAGGAATTCCAAGTTTGTAGCGGTATTATATGATGCTTTCCGCTCAGACTCTAACTTTGCTCAACAGGAAACTCATGACCAACAGACTTTTTTTAACCGCTATCGTTATCGTCAGCTTGATGTCTGGCTGTGCCACCCTCTCTGAAACAGAGTGTATCTCTGGAAACTGGGAACAAATCGGCTATCAGGATGGTAAATCTGGGCGTGATAAAGACTATATTCTAAACCATGAGTCTGCCTGTATCGAGTATGGCGTTGAATTAGATCGATTAGCTTATGAGCAAGGAAGGCAAGACGGCTTAGAGCGCTACTGCACTTCAAGCAATGGGTATAATAGAGGTGTTCGAGGCAGTCACCCTAATTTAAGTTGTCATGAACAGCAATTTCCCCAGTATTATGACGGTTTATACCAAGGGTACGTGGTTCGTTTCGATGATATCCAGCACGAACTCAGCGAAGCGTATAAAGAACACGACATACTCAGGGAAGTTTATAGACGCGTTGAGGACGAAGAAGAAAAGAAACGTATTGATAACGAGCTAGAAGACCTAAACCGTGAGATCAGCTCACTTGACCGCGAGCTACAGAAGGTTGATGATTTGATTAACCGTTACCGGCCTTATCATCAATAAATAGTCATCAATAAATTATTATAAATAAGTAATCAATCAAAAAGGGGCTTTCGCCCCTGTTTTACATCCAAGACTATTGTTAGCCTCACTATTAAAATGATCTATGGTTTCCAGTCAAACTTTTTAAAAGCATCATCAACGGGCGTTTCCGCAATATGATTCACGTAATTGCTCATCACCTTCTGCGATAGAGCTAAAATAATCTCTAACACTTGTTGCTGACCATAACCTGCTTCATAAAATTTATTTAACTCTGCTTCGCTGATACGTCCGCGGTTTCGAACGATACTTAACGTGGTTTCATGGAGCGTTTGTAGCTTATTGGTAGGCATCCGCTTCTTGTCACGCAATGCTTCGATAAGGCCAGCGTCGACATTCATAGAATGAGCAATACCCGTATGTGCAGGAACACAATAAGTACACTCGTGCTCAACGTTAATGGTTTGCCAAACCACCGTCAGTTCATCTGCATCAAATGAGCTGTTTGCAAACAATTCATGAAGCGTTTGATAACCTTCTAAAATACCTGGAGACTCAGCCATAACCGCATGTAAGTTAGGAATCATACCGTATGCTTTCTGAGACTTTTCTAATAGTGGCTTACTTTTTTCTGGCGCTGAATTTGTATCATGAAACTTAAAATTACTCATGTTTCCTCCAGTAAATTTGTAGCTTTACAACGAAATAATAATCTAGTGGTTTCAATATAACTGGATTTGAACGATCGTTCAAGCTAAAATTGAACAATCGTTCAAGAAATAAGTGTGGGGCATCACAATGACAAAAACAGCTAGATTTGACCGTCAAACCGTGGTCGAAAAAGCCACACATTTGTATTGGGCAAAAGGCTTCCATGCAACATCTATGCGCAACCTACAAGACGTGATTGATATGAGGCCGGGCAGTATTTATGCGAGTTTCGGCAGCAAAGAAGGGTTGTTTAAGGAAGCCCTACAGTTTTACGCAGACATGAGCCTCAATCAACTTGCAGACTGTACGGCAAAAACGCAGTCTCCGATTCGCGCTCTTAAGACGTTTTTCAACAGCGTCGTCATTGATAGTCGCCGTAACGCTCCGAGCAACATGTGTATGTTGGTTAAAACGATCTCAGAACTGACCGATGATAATCGTGAATTATTATTTGAAGCAAAGCGATTACTCTCAACCATAGAGCAATCCCTTCAAGGAGTTCTGGATACCGCAAAAGATTGTGGCGAATTAGCAGAGGATGAAGATACCGCTCGGTTAGCTCGCTACTTACAGATGCAGTTAATGGGGCTTCGGACTTACGCGAGAACCAGCGATGATGAACTGACTGTTTCATCGATGATTGATGACATATTCAATAACAAAACATTCTTGTTAAAGAATCATTAATAAAAAAGCGAGCTCGAGGCTCGCTTTTTTATCATTTAGAATAAGGTCTTATCGGTTTTTTAAGGCTGCAATCCTCGCATCAAGCGGCGGATGAGACATAAATAAGTGACCAAACTTCTCTTGGAATGAACCAGTACGGCCATTCTTCAAGCCGAATGCAGTGAAAGTTTCACCCATATCTGACGGCATATTGTATTCCGCTTTCAGCTTTTCCAATGCGCCAATCATGGCTGTCGAACCTGCTAACTGAGCACCCGCTTCATCTGCACGGAACTCGCGACGACGTGAGAACCACATCACCACCATGCTGGCTAAAATGGTCAGAATAATCTGCGCGATCATCACAGAAATAAAGTAACCAATACCATGGCCTTGCTCGTTCTTTAAAATTACACGATCGACGAAATGACCAATGATCCGCGAGAAGAACAATACGAAAGTATTCACTACGCCTTGAATGAGGGTTAATGTCACCATATCACCGTTAGCGACGTGCCCAATTTCATGAGCCAATACCGCACGGACCTCATCGCGATTCATGCGCTGTAACAGTCCTTCACTAACCGCAACTAATGACTTGTTTTTGTTCCAACCCGTAGCGAATGCATTCGATTGTGGCGAAGGAAAAATACCAAGCTCAGGCATACCGACACCAGCATCTTTGGATAAGGATTCCACGGTGCTGACTAACCATTGCTCCGTTTCGTTTTTCGGCTGGTCAATCATGCGAACATGCATAAATTTCTTGGCCATCCACTTTGATGCCAATAGCGAAATGATTGAACCGGCAAAGCCGATAACAGCACACCAAACTAATAGCGCCGTTAAATTTAAGTCAACGCCATTCTGCGCCATGATGCTATCGAAGCCAAAGAAACTTAAAACAGCACCAGCCAATAACAAAATTGCAAAGTTGGTTAATAGAAACAAACCAATTCTTAACATCGAAGTCTCCAAAAAGATCAATTAACTGTATTAATTATGGGGGTAATGAGGGGAGATACAAGTGAATTTCGTGACCAGCGCTTCAACAATTTGTAAATATTCGTGTCTAGCTAGATCAGATAATTAAAAATCAATAGCTTAACAAGCCAGTAACAACCTAAGATGACGATGATCGATAGCAGTACCCACTTCCACTTCGGTTGATACTTCTTCATTTTCAAACGCTTATGTGAACAACAACCTTCCGGTTTTGAGATTGATGACGATGTTCCCACAGGTAAATGCCCTGCCAAGTCCCCAGCGCTAGTCGACCATCAACAATAGGAATGCTTAAAGAAACATTGGTTAAGATAGCCTTGATATGCGCAGGCATATCATCAGGCCCTTCCATGGTATGGGTATAGAGAGGATCATTTTCAGGAACCAACCGGTTGAGCCAATTTTCCAAATCGACCCTAGCGCTAGGATCGGCATTTTCTTGGATGGTTAAACTACAAGACGTATGTTTTACGAACAAATGGCACATCCCAGAATCAACATTTTGCTGATGAACCCAAGATTCCACTTTATTGGTAAATTCGTAAAGTCCCTGCCCTTGAGTTGAGCAGGATAACATTGTTTGCTTCTCCACTACTGGTCTCCTAAACTTTGCTGCCCGCGGTATTCAAAATGAACGCGCCCGGTTACTCCACAGCTCAAGGTATAAGGAATCGTATCGGCATGAGCAGCCACCACTTCCGCGGGTAATTCTTTACCCCACAGCACAACTCGATCACCAATCTTATCATTATGCTTAGCGCCTAACTCAACCGCTAACATGTCCATTGAGACGCGTCCCACCAACGGTACGGTGCGTCCGTTAACCCAAACAGGCGTGCCATTTTTAGCATGACGCGGGTAACCGTCGCCATAACCGATAGCGACCAAACCTATCATCGTGTCTTTTTCTGCAAACCAATGACGTCCATAGCCTGTCGACTCACCTTTCTTAACATGCCTAATCGACATGATTTGCGATTCAAGATTCATGACTGGCTGTAAACCATAGTCAGCCCCAGTCGTACCCACCATTGGCGAGCAGCCATATAACACTAACCCTGGACGCACCCAATCAAAGTGCGCATCGTGTGCTTCTAAGATTCCAGCAGAGTTCGCCATAGAGCGCTCTAAGATTAAATGCTTTGTGCTTTTCAGAAAGGTTTTCAGCTGTTGGTCAGTAAAACAGTCTTTAGGATCATCAGCACTAGCAAAGTGCGACATCAACCGAATCGGTTTGTTTATACACTCAACTTTAGCTAAGTCTTTTTCAATCTGTGGTAGCTCTTCGACCTTAAACCCTAGGCGATTCATGCCAGAATCAATTTTAAGCCAGATGTTCAGCTTCTTATTGGTTTCAAGTCTTTGTAAGGCTTCAATTTGTGGGCTGTGATGCACCACCAAATGTAAATCGTTATCGACGATTTTAGGCAGCTCTTTTTCCTCAAAGAATCCCTCGAGTAATAAGATCGGTTGTTTAATTCCTGCATCACGAAGCGTATAAGCTTCAAGCGGAGTTGCTACAGCGAACATTTCAGCATCGGGCAGTGCTGTTGCGATATGCGCCAAGCCATGCCCATAAGCATCCGCTTTAACCACTGCAATAACGCGACTGTCGGATGCTATCCGTTGAATGGTTTTGAAGTTATGACGCAGGGCATCGAGATCGATAATAGCCTTAGTCGGACGCATAGGGCCTCAGTGTTGTTCTTGTGTTGGCTTAATAGCCTTCGCCCATGGCTTCATAATCATTATGCGCCAAATTGTCGAAGCGGGAATATTTGCCTTGGAAGCTGAGTTCGACCGAACCAATAGGACCGTTACGCTGTTTACCGATTTTGATTTCGGCAATACCTTTACGCTCGGTTTCAGGATGATAAACCTCGTCGCGGTAAATAAAGAGAATCAAATCCGCATCCTGCTCAATCGCACCTGATTCACGCAAATCCGACATCACTGGGCGACGATCACTACGCTGCTCCAAAGAACGGTTAAGCTGTGACAAAGCGATTACAGGAACTTCGAGTTCTTTAGCCAATGCTTTCAAAGAGCGTGAAATCTCACTAACCTCTAGAGTACGGTTATCGCTCATGCCCGGAACCTGCATCAGCTGCAAGTAATCCACCATAATTAACGCAATACCACCATGCTCACGGGCTACGCGTCGTGCACGAGAGCGCATCTCAGCAGGCGATAAACCCGCCGTATCATCAATCAATAATTTGGTGTGGTTCTTAAGTTGTAAAACGCCACTATTAAACTTATCCCAGTCTTCTTTCGACTGAATCTGTCCACCACGAATTTTATTTTGTTCAAGACGTCCCAACGACGAAATCGAACGCATGATGATAGATTCGCTCGGCATCTCAAGACTGAACACCAATACAGGTAAATCGCTGGCTAACGCTGCGTTTTCAACGATATTCATCGCAAAAGTGGTTTTACCCATCGACGGACGCGCCGCGATAATCACTAGGTCAGCTTTCTGTAAGCCTGAGGTCATATTGTCCAAATCCGTAAAGCCTGTCGACAAACCAGTGACACCACCTTTCGTCTTTTGGATTTGCTCAATACGCTCAATGGTCGACTTTAGAATGTCTTCGACTTTGCTTGGACCTTCGCCACTGGTCTCTCGTGACTCAGCAATAGCAAAAACCTTACGCTCAGCTAAATCTAATAGTTCAGCTAAGCCGCGCCCCTGAGGATTAAAACTCGCATCAGCGATTTCGTTCGAGGCCGAAATCAATTGACGCATAATTGCTTTTTCACGAACGATCTCAGCGTAAGCCCGAATGTTAGCAACCGTTGGCGTGTTCTGGGCAAGTTCACCTAAATAAGCCAGCCCAATATCCGCCTCACCGAGTTGCTCAAGGTGCTCGGAAAGAGTAATCACATCCATCGGCTTGGCCATATTAGCCAATTCAGCCATCGCCTTGAAAATCTCACGGTGATTTTTAACGTAAAAGTCCGTCGACAGAAGAATTTCTTCCACCTTTTCCCACTGATCATTGTCGATCATAACTCCACCAAGCACTGATTGCTCAGCCTCGATCGAATGCGGAGGAACTTTTAAGTCTTTGATTCTATTGTCAGATTGTTGTGCTGATAGCATGGTTTGCTTCTATTATCAAAATGGGCGGTCAATCAATACGAGTCAGGCAATAAGCCCACTCAAAACTATTCTATATACTAACAGTTTTTAGGCAATACAATAAGTCTGTGGATAAGTTCTGGATAAGTTGAATAGCTACATTAACTTATTCTCTCAGCTATTTTTAGTTATGATACATCCATGAAATCTATCATTCTCTTCGATGGCGAATGCGTTTTATGCTCTAAATGGGTGCCTTTTGTCATCAAACGCGATCCCAAGGCTCAATTTAAGTTTTGTTCAGTGCAATCCCCAAAAGGACAAGAACTGCTAAAATCCTTAGGTCTCCCTACAAAAGATTACCAGACTATGGTTTTACTGAAAGACGGAGCGCCCTACTACCGCTCGGAAGCCTTCTTTGAAGTAATTAAAAGCCTTAAAATGCCCTGGCCATGGCTCCGTGTATTTCGATTTTTTCCTTTAACGTTTAGAGATTGGGTTTATAACCGTATTGCCCTGAATCGCTATAAACTGTTTGGGACACACAATTACTGTATGATACCCACAAAAGATATTTCGAATAGGTTTATACATTAATCAATGGCAGGTGTAGAGAAATGGCTAAAGCTTATAGCCATAATCCATATCATCGGTGGCGTTTTGCTACCCTTAGTAGTATTTAGCCCAATCGCCACACCCTACTTCGAACACCTTCAAAAAGCGTTCCCACACGGCGACTTAACTTCCATGAAGTTTCTAATCGGAGTGTTTGGCCCCACCGTTGCTAGCTGGGGACTCTTATTCTATTACGCAATAGGCAAAGCGTTTTTGAGTAAAACAGAAAAGGATTGGTGGTTTCTCTTTTCAACAGTAATGATATGGCTAGTTTTTGATACAGCTTTTTCGCTGTTCTTTAATGTTACAGCCCACCTTTATATTAATAGCCTAGTAGCACTCCTTACTTTATTCCCGTTATTAGCACTAAAGCCTCACTTTAACAGGAAAGAAAACACCGATGCGTCCTGAGCCGATTTCAAAAGTTGAAATAAACAGTTAGGGAGAACTGTATGTTCATTTAGAAATTGGCGGTAAAAGCATGTACCAACATATTTACCGGGAAGGTCGCGAAGTTTACTGGGATCAAGAACAAAAAACTTTTAACACAATAGGTCCACAATGAAACACTTTTTATTAGCCATATTATGCTCCGCCCTATTTATCACAGAAGCTAAAGAATTCAACTCTTGGGTAGATATAGATCAGCAAAACACCCCATATATCAAACAATTTTATAATGGCGAACTAAAAAAAATTTATGACGAAGTTAAGAAGCTTGCTGAAGAAAACGATCCAGTAGCCCAATATACTTTAGCTCATATGTATGACTTTGCTGCAAAACATCTCGATTGTGGAGGTTATAGGAATTGTTATATAAATTTCTACACCCCCAAGGATGGATTCGAGTTATCTAATTCTCAAGCATTGAAATGGTATAGAGAAGCTATAAATAACGGCCATCCATATGCTACTTATATGTTGTATAGGCATAAACGTCTTGATGGCGAGCCTCCGTCAGAGAAGAGAGAGAACCTAGTGATAAAGTCACTACTCCCTCTAGTTGAGTCTGGTGATGGAGTAGCTACTTTCATGTACTATAGAACTTTAAATAAAACATTCAGCGTTACACCTCAGACTAATAGCTTTTCACATAAGAAAACTGTTGAAGACTTGCACACTATTATTAAAGCACTGAAGCCAGAAGCTGAGGAAGGTAGAATACTTTCAATGCACTACCTTGGAAGAGCTTATTTTGCGTTATGGGACTACCCGAAAGCCTTTGCATGGTTTACTGTAGCAAATAAACTAGGCCATGCTCCCTCTGAGGTCTACCAAAAATCAGTATTTCAATTTATTGAAAAAGAAGGGTTGTCAGAACAGGCGATTATAGAGCTGGATAAAGTATTAAGTACTTTCCAACAATTATAGTTTAATCAATTTTTCTCTCTAACAGCTACCTTATGTTATATATTTAACGTCACAATAGTTAATAGCTAAAATAAATTTTTTAACGCTAGAAACAAAAAAGGCACCCGAAGGTGCCTTTTTAACTCTTTAGCTTAATTAAGAATTAAGCTTGAGCTTCGTCGAATTCGCCAACAACGATAACTTTGATGTTAGCTTCAACTTCTGGGTGTAAATGTACTTCGAAAGTATATTCGCCCGTTTGACGGATAGCGCCTTCTGGCATACGAATTTCTTTCTTTTCTAACTCAACACCTTGCTCAGTAACTGCTTCAGCGATATCAGCTGTACCAACAGAACCGAAAAGTTTACCTTCGTCGCCAGCGTTTGCAGCAACAGTAACTTCGATACCAGCTAGTTTGTCAGCACGAGCTTGAGCAGCAGCTAATACTTCTGCAGCTTTCGCTTCTAGCTCAGCACGACGCTCTTCGAAGTGCTTGATGTTCTCTTTTGTCGCAGGAACTGCTTTACCAGTAGGGATAAGGAAGTTACGACCATAGCCAGCAGCTACAGTTACAGTATCACCTAAATCACCAAGGTTGCGACGTTTTTCAAGTAAAATGACGTTCATCGTTATACCCTCTTAAATGCCGCTTATTCGTGGCTATCAGTGTATGGCAAAAGAGCCAAGAAGCGCGCACGCTTGACAGCGCTAGCTAATTGACGCTGGTATTTTGCGCTAGTACCGGTGATACGGCTAGGAACAATTTTACCAGTTTCAGTGATGTAGTTTTTAAGCATAGCTGTATCTTTATAATCGATCTCAGTTACGCCTTCAGCCGAGAAACGGCAGAACTTACGACGACGGTTAAAACGTGCCATGATATGTCTCCTTATTACTCAGCCGCAGCTTCAGTTGATTCTTCTTTCTTAGCTTCTTCTTTAGCTGGCTTTTCGTCACGAGCAGGTTTCTCGTCTTTCTTAGCCATTGGAGAAGCTTCTGTGATTGCTTCTTTACGACGCATAACCATGTTACGTAACACGGCATCGTTGTAACGGAAAGCATCTTCTAATTCTTCGATAACTTCGCCATTCGCTTCAACATTCATAAGAACGTAGTGCGCTTTGTGAAGTTTATTGATTGGGTATGCTAGCTGACGACGGCCCCAGTCTTCTAGACGGTGAACAGTACCTGCTGCATCAGTGATCATCTTGCTGTAACGCTCAACCATGCCTGGAACTTGGTCAGACTGGTCTGGGTGCACCAAGAATACGATTTCGTAGTGTCTCATTTAAAGTCTCCTTTCGGTTTCCAGCCACCTATAACTCACAGCTTTAAAACTAAGCAATTATAGGCAACAAGGAGTAAACCTGATTGTATAAAGCTTGGCCACAATGACCAAGGGCGCGTATTTTAAGGATTTAGCGTCTAAAGATCAACCAATTTCACTGCTCATACCATTGAAATTGGCGTTGACACTTAAAATATTTAAGGTTAATCTCAGTTTAATGATTATTTTCAACACAACAACTACCACCACAACGATTTTCCCTCGGGAGGTCGACGGCTAGTTATTGTGTAACGAAATAGAGAACACTTAAGCCCGAGGCCTCAAAACCTCGGGCTTTTTTTGTTTTAAATTTATTAACCATGAATTATTCAATCACATCAATAAACAGGAAAACGCTATGAAAGTTTTAAAATTCGGTGGTTCCTCGTTGGCTGACAGCGCTGGATTTCTCAATGTCGCCAACATCATTACTGCTCGCACAAGTCGCAGCATTATCACTGTATCAGCGACAGCGACCACCACCGATACCTTACACTTGTTTATTGAAACCGAAGATAGGTTTGCAGCGAAGCAGCTACTGTCTAAACTTTTTGAGCGGCATCACACCCTCGTGAAAGAGCTTGAGCTACCACAACCAGAGTTCCTCTATCAGCAATTTGAACGGTTGCAGCATCAGCTGAACAAGCATTGGGATACCCATCATAATGATGAGCAGAAAGCCCCTCATCGAATCAGCGAGGTATTTTCAGCCGGTGAATACTTAAGCTCATGGATATTAGATGCATTAATAAAGCATCAAGGCTACTCCAGCTATTGGTTGGATAGTCGACAAGCGATCAAGGCTAACGGTCCTGCTCTCGAATCAAAAGCAGATCTGATTGCCAGTCAAAAAGCCTGGAAGTCGCTGTCACTACCGTCGAACGTGCACTTTCTTATTGCTCCAGGGTTTGTCGCTTCAGATAAGAATGGTCTAGCATGCCTATTAGGTCGCAATGGCTCAGATTACTCAGCAGCCATCTTCGCTCACCTTTGTGACGCTGACTCACTCGAAATATGGACGGATGTTTCTGGTATTTATAATGCTGATCCGAAAATAATAAACGACGCACAACTCATCGGCAGCATCTCCTATAAAGAAGCTATGGAGTTAGCGCACCATGGCGCTGGAGTCATTCACCCCAAAACTATCGGCCCGGTTCGACAAAAAGGCATTCCTCTCATCGTTAAAAATAGTTTTGCTCCCCAAGAGCCGGGCACTGTCATCGCACCTAGCTGCTCGAATGACGCTAAGGTAAAAGCAGTTTCTAGCCAGAACCGAGTCAGTTTACTCAGTATTAGTGGCAGCTACCTATGCGATACCTATGGTGCCGCCGAGCGTATTTTTGGTTGCTTAGCTCGCCACCATATATCCATCATTTTAATCAGCCAATCCTCGTCTGAATACAGTGTCTGCATTGCCATTCGACAATCCGACGCCATAGTAGCAAGACAAGCTTTAAAAGAAGAGTTTGCTCATGAATTATCTCAGCATCAAATCGATCCCATCGATATTAGAGCAGGTCGCTCGATTGTAACGGTGGTTGGCCAAGGTCTGATTCACGAAAAAGGAGTATCATCAAAATTTCTCAGCGCCATATCGTCAGGCGGCGCGAACATTGAAGCCATCGCCCAAGGATCTTCTGAGTTATCCATTTCTGCGGTTATCGAAGATGGGCAGTTGATAGCCGCTTACCGCAGAGTCTATGCTGAGTTCTTTGATCGTAAACGGCAAGTCGACTTGTTTATTCTGGGTTGCGGTAATGTCGGTGCAGAGCTGATTCGACAAATTCAAACGCAACAACCTTACCTAAACCAGAAAGGTATTAGCGCCAATATCCGTTTAATTGCTAACTCTAAATACTACTGCGATGAAATCAGTATGGAGAATGAAGACTGGCGACCACTTCTGGAGCAAAGCCAAGACATATTAAGTCAAGATAAACTCAAAGCCTTATTACGGTCGGGGCATTATGTCAATCCAACCATTGTCGATTGTACTTGCTCCGATGAAGTTAGTGCCAACTATGCGAATTACCTCGATATGGGCTTCAACCTTGTGACTGCCAACAAGAAAGCCAACTCCAGCGACCTAAAAAGTTACCGAAATATTCGTCAATCGGCTTCACGTCGCTTTAGACATTTCTTTTACGAAACCAACGTTGGAGCAGGTTTACCCATATTAAAAACCCTTGACTCCCTACTATGTTCAGGTGACAAGGTGCACAATATTTCCGGCGTCCTATCCGGCTCTTTGTCGTACATATTAGGCTTGGTTGAAGGTGGTATGCCGATGTCGCAAGCAGTTGCTCAAGCTAAAGAGCAAGGTTTTACTGAACCCGACCCACGAGATGATTTAAGTGGAATGGATGTGGCGCGAAAAATTTTAATTCTAGCCCGTGAGCTCGGAGCAGAGTTGGAATTAAGCGACATACAGTTAGAGTCACTCTTACCAGATAGTTTTGACGCCAGCGGTTCACCCGATGATTTCATTCTAGCGCTATCGGAGATTGATGCCCACTTTGCTCAATTATTCGAGCAAGCAAAATCTGAACAAGCCACCTTAAAGTACGTGGCTAGCTTTGAACATGGTCAACTCAGCGTGGGGTTACAACAAGTATCATCGGAGCACCCGCTATACTCCATCAAGGGAGGTGAAAATGCGATTGCGGTTTACAGTGACTATTATTCACCAATACCGTTCGTCATCAAAGGCTATGGTGCTGGCGCATCGGTTACAGCTTCGGGAATATTTTCAGACATACTTCAAACGTTACCGCATCGCGAACAGGAGCTAGCATCATGAGCATTAAAGTTTTCGCCCCAGCCTCGATTGGCAACTTTTCAGTGGGTTATGATTTGCTAGGCGCAGCAGTCAAGCCTGTGGACGGGACTCTACTAGGCGACACAGTTACCGTTACCCGCAATAGTCGTTACCAATTAAGGTCTACAGGTCGCTTCGCTGAACAATTACCATCAAGCCCTGACGATAACATTATTCATCATTGTCATGAGCTTTTTCACCAAAAGTTAAGTGTCAAGGAAGAAAGCAAACAGGCGTTACAGTTAACCCTTGAGAAGAATCTTCCTGTAGGAAGTGGGCTAGGTTCCAGTAGTAGCTCAATCGTGGCAGCGTTAGTCGCCTTGAATCATTGGTATAAAGAACCCTTCTCAGATCGTGAGTTACTGCTCATGATGGGGGAGATGGAAGCCCAAATCAGTGGCAGTCTGCATTACGATAATATCGCGCCCTGTTTCCTGGGCGGTTTACAGCTGATGTCTGACGACAGCAAAATCAGTAAATCTCTGCCATGGTTTGAAGATTGGTATATTGTCATCGCTAACCCCGGCACCAACATCTTAACTAAAGCGGCTCGCGATGTGATTCCTAAGTCAATCGAATTATCTAAGGCCACCGCTTATGCGAAAAATTTAGCCAACTTTATCCAGAGCCTGTATCAGCGAGATAAAGCAAGCGCTTTACATCATTTAAAGGATGTCATCGCCGAGCCTTATCGCCATGAGTTATTGCCAAACTTTAATCAGGTTAAGCAACAGCTACTACAAGAAGGCGCTAGCGCCATGGGTATTTCCGGCTCAGGGCCAACCGTTTTTGCCCTGTGTGAAACCTTATCAGCCGCCAACCAAGCGCATCAATACTTACAACAGCACTACAACGATAATGAGCGAGCTTTTAGCCACGTTTGCCAGCTCAGTGCTCAAGGTGCACAACAAATTGATCATCATGCGGAGAATGCAGCATGTCTTTCGTAAATATTTCACAGCAGAAACAAGTGGTTTCTTTTAAGCAGGCAGTACTATCTCCTATCGGAGAAAATCGCGGAATCTATTTTCCGAAGCATATAAAAAAACTTGATAAAGATATTTTATCCAGCAAAGACTTTAACGCTATCGCCATTGAAACCCTATATAACCTGACATCTGGCGAGCTTTCAAAAGAGCGATTAACTGGCATGGTAAAGCGTGCATTTAATTTTCCATTAACGGTGAAGTCATTAACCCCCAAGCAACACGTGCTTGAGTTGTTTCACGGCCCAACACTCGCCTTTAAAGACTTTGGTGCGCGTTTTCTGGCGGAATGCATGACTCACTTCAACCATGAAAAAGCCACCATTGTCACTGCAACCTCTGGTGATACTGGCGCAGCGGTAGCTCACGCTTTTCATGGCAAGCCTAATATCGATGTTGTCATTCTGTACCCCAAAGGCAAAATTTCGAAAGAACAAGAGCAGCTGTTTTGTACGCTTGGAGATAATATCCACACTCTCAAAGTCGATGGTGATTTTGATGATTGCCAAAGCCTAGTTAAACAAGCATTTAACGATGAAGAAGTCGCTCAAACACTCAACTTAAACTCTGCCAACTCGATTAATGTGGCGCGACTGGTAGCGCAGGTTTGTTATTACACAGCGCTTCCTGCGCTGATGAACGTTTCCAACGACTCTCCCATCGACAGATTAATCGTGCCTAGCGGGAATTTTGGCAATCTAACCGCTGCAATGATTGCCAAAGCAATGGGGGCTCCCATTAACCATTTAATCGCAGCGACCAATAAAAATGATACTGTTCCTCGTTTTTTTATCAGCAAACAGTGGCGCCCCAAAAAAACACAAAGGACACTATCCAATGCTATGGACGTTTCTCAACCCAATAACTTCGCACGCATTCTTTATTATTACCAAGAGAATTTGGAGCAGCTGTTTGAAGACATCAGCGCGACAAGTATTAATGAAATACAGACTCGGCGCACCATTAGACAGTACGCACAACAACACTATCCGGTTGATCCGCATACCGCTGTTGGGCTTGAAGTTACCAGTACTCTTTTCAGGGATAAAAAAAGCAACGACCTGGTAGTTGCCACGGCACACCCAGCCAAGTTTGCAGACGTACTAGAAGATGTATTACAGGAGCCTGTGAAACGACCACAATCAATTCTGGATGCGATGAACAAAACGAGCCTATCAATCCCGTTAGCCAATGAGTTTGATGATTTAAAAGACTATCTACTTCGTTAATCTTCAGACTAGCAAACCGTCAATATCCCTGTAGATTGGATTTTGCAGGGATATTAACGTTTCCGTTGAGCGCACTTCCTCGATGGATTGTAATTTATCAATCAGGATGTGTTGAAAGCGCTCGATATCTGGCGCCACTACTTTGAGCAAAATACTGTACTGTCCTGTTGTGTAATAAGCCTCTATCACTTCTGGAATTTTGATCAACTGCTCTTTAACTGGATGATAATCTTTGGCGGATTTTAAATACACACCGACAAAACAACAGACGTCGTACCCCAAAGCTTTAGCTTCAATCTTAACTTTCGTCCCTTTAATTACACCAGCTTGGCGCATTTTCTCGATTCTAACGTGAATCGTTCCAGCACTAACACCAAGGCTTTCAGCGATTTTGGCGTACGGAGTACGAGCTTCTTCGAGCAGTTGCGCCAGTATTTTTTTATCCAGATTATCAATCTCATAATTTTTCATGAGAAAACGCCTCAAAAATCATACAAATTATAATTTTATTATTATTTATTAGATTAAATATATCAATATCGACTTTTCACTATATAACTATTGATAAAAACCCTTCCCAGGTATAAATATACTAATCATTAAAGCATAAATTAACGTAAGGACCACCCATGAAAAAGCTCCCTAAAGAAGCCTTTATCCAAGATCAACGGCTTATACAACGTACCAAGTCATTCTTTATGGAACGACTCAGCCAAGAACTATCGCTACTCGAAGTCCAAGCGCCTATTTTGACTTATCAAGGCGACGGCATACAGGACGATCTTAATGGTGTGGAAAAGCCTGTTTCAGTTCAAAGCCAAACTTTGGATAAACCTTTAGAAATCGTTCAGTCCCTCGCAAAATGGAAACGGCAACTGTTGGCAAGAAGTGACTTTGATATTGAAAGTGGTATTGTGACGCAGATGCGCGCCATTCGCCCTGATGAAGAGCGTCTCAGCGAGCGCCACTCCTTATACGTTGACCAATGGGACTGGGAAAAGGTCATCTGCGATAGCAGTCGTAGCCTTGACTACCTGCAAGAAACGGTACAAAGAATCTATAAGACGATGCAGGAAACGGATCATGTTGTCGCAAATGCCACCCTCCGTGAACCTTTGCTACCGCAAGAAATCACTTTTATCCAAACAGAAGATTTGCTTAAACAGTACCCCGACCTTAACCCTAGCCAACGCGAATACGAAGCCTGCAAAAAACATGGCGTCATTTTCTTAATCGGTATTGGTGGCGAGTTGAGTGATGGTTCTATTCACGATGGTCGTGCGCCAGATTACGACGACTGGAGCACACCGACAGATGATGGTTACTACGGACTCAACGGCGATATTTTAGTGTGGAACCCCGTGTTAGAGGATGCTTTCGAGCTGTCATCAATGGGGATCAGAGTCTCACCACAAGTCATGCAACAACAATTGCAGATTCGAGGGTGTGAACACCGTCTAAACTACTTGTGGCACCAACAACTCATGGCCGGCCACTTGCCACAAACTATTGGCGGTGGCATCGGTCAATCACGCCTCATTATGTTCCTGCTACAAAAAGAACACATTGGCCAAGTCCAGTTTAGCGTTTGGCCTGATGAGCTTGAAATAACCGTACTATAACCGCTTTCCCCGTGGTCTTTATTTTCCCCTATCGATAAAGGCCACACCCTTATTTCGGATAATGAATTGCCATAACCGCACTTTATCGCTAGGCTTTTGGAAAACCACCACAACACAACAACCACTATGGCAAAGTCAAAATTCTCCATCGGTCCAGCAGCACTGGTAGCGGCTGCATTTATTGGCCCTGGTACCGTCACCGTTGCCACCAAAGCAGGTGCTAACTTTGGGTTTAGTTTGCTTTGGGCGCTCCTTTTTTCAATTCTTGCAACCATGATACTGCAAGAGATGACCGCAAGGCTCGGCGTTATCGGCCAAAAAGGCCTTGGTCAGTCGATTCGCGAACTGATCAAAAATCCTGCATTAAAAGCTATCTCTATTATTCTAGTGGTCAGCGCGATTATTATCGGCAATGCCGCTTACGAAGGCGGTAATATTGCTGGAGCAACGCTGGGGGTCCAGGCCGTTTGGGACTATCCAGACTTTGCAGGTCTAGACTTGGCGGCCTTGATAATTGGTGTTATCGCTTTCTTTGTTCTATTAACAGGCAGTTATAAGCTCATTGAAAAAGTTTTAATCGCTGTCGTTCTATTAATGAGTGTCGCTTTCTTGGTCACTTTTGTTTTAACTAAACCTGATTTTGGCGAGCTATTTTCAGGGCTATTAGTTCCAAGCTTACCCGACTCAGCGACCTTGACCGTTATTGCCTTGATTGGCACCACCGTGGTTCCATACAACTTATTTCTGCACTCATCAAGCGCTAAGAAAAAGTGGAAAACTGCAGAAGGTTTAAAGCAGGCCCGACAGGATATCTATATTTCAATTCCGCTCGGTGGCTTAATATCCATTGCGATTGTTTCGACCGCTGCCAGCGCTTTTTTCGGCACTCAATTAGAAGTTAATAGTGCCGCAGATATGGCTAAGAGCATCGAGCCAGCTTTCGGTGACTTAGCTCAATACATGATTGCACTTGGCTTATTCTCAGCAGGGATATCCTCTGCAATCACAGCACCATTAGCTTCAGCTTACGCGCTAACCGGTTTATTAAATATTCCCGAGAATCTGAGAAGCAATAAGTTCCGCGCCATTTGGATGGTGATATTAGTAGTTGGCGTTACCGTTGCCTCGCTGGGTTTGAAACCAGTTTCCGTAATCTGGTTCGCTCAAATAGCTAACGGTTTATTACTGCCGATTATTGCGAGCTTCTTATTATGGGCAATGAACCAAGGATTCTTAGGCCAGTACAAAAATACTCTATGGCAAAACTTGTTAGGTTTCTTGGTAGTCATTGTCGCTTTTGTGCTTGGCGCAAAAAGTCTACTATCCGCGTTTAAGTTGTTATAATTTATAACGATGACTAAAACGATTGATATTAATTGCGACCTTGGTGAAAGTATCCAGCCTAATGACTGGGCTCGTGATGCTGAGCTTATGCCGTATATATCTTCCTGCAATATTGCTTGTGGTGGTCATGCCGGTAACGAAAACAGCATCAGAGTCTCTATTCAGAATGCAAAGTCACACCGACTTGCCGTTGGAGCACATCCGTCTTACCCTGATAAAGAAAACTTTGGACGACAGTCCATGACGCTCAGTGAAAAAGCACTGCGAAGCACCTTAAAAGAACAAATCAACAAGGTTCAAAACGGCTGTCGCCAACAAAGCATCGAGTTACACCACATCAAACCTCATGGCGCTTTATATAATGACGCAGCGACAGATCTCGCGCTAGCCAAAGTTATTGCCGAAGAAATTGCTTCAGTCTCAAGCTCTATAAAATATATGGGTCTGGCGGAATCAGCCATGCTGGATGCCGCAAAAGCTGTTGGTGTAGACTTTATTCATGAGGGTTTTATGGACAGGAATTACCAGAAAAATAAAACTCTGGTTCCAAGAACGGAACCTCATGCACTTCACGCCAATCTTGAAGACAGTCTAGAGCAAGCTCTCAGCTTTGCACAGAATAGAGCTATCACACTGCCTGATGGAGAGAAACTCAGTATCACCGTCGACTCTATTTGCCTGCATGGTGATAATCCTAATGCGTTACAGATCGCACAAAAGCTTCAACAGTTATTTCAACATCACAATATCGACATTTCACTAGGATAGTAATGCCCAACTTCTCGATTCATATTAACAGCGACAATTCAGTTATCGTCGAATTTAGTGACGACATCAGCACTGAACTAACGCGCTACATTTTGTCCGCCAAACATATCATTGAGCACAGTGGCATCAGGGGTTTTATTGAAGCTGTACCCGCTTATAACTCTCTACTCGTTATCCTAGAGCCGTCAAAATTCAATGCGGATCATGTCACTGAGAAACTTCAAACTCTATTAGAAGGTGTTGAACCAATATCTC
This sequence comes from Kangiella geojedonensis, assembly GCF_000981765.1. Classification (GTDB taxonomy): domain Bacteria; phylum Pseudomonadota; class Gammaproteobacteria; order Enterobacterales; family Kangiellaceae; genus Kangiella; species Kangiella geojedonensis. Next base: position 2,035,273 of record NZ_CP010975.1, read on the forward strand.
GTGAGCATTCACAAAAACATGTGATACCGGTTTGTTATGACACTTCCTTAGCGCCAGATTTAGAGTATGTTGCTAAGCATTGCCAGTTAACGACTGACCAAGTCATACAAGCTCACACAAATGCTGAATACCCGGTTTATATGCTCGGTTTCTTACCCGGATTTTTGTACCTAGGCGGGCTCGATAAAAAGATTCATTGCCCGCGTAGAGATGACCCAAGGTCAAGAATAGAAGCGGGTTCTGTCGGTATCGGAGGTGACCAAACAGGCATATATCCCATAAACAGTCCCGGTGGCTGGCACATTATAGGTAAGACCCCCATCGCGTTACTCGATATCTCAAAATCTGTCCCAGCCATTGCCAAACCTTTAGATACTATCCAATTTAAAGCAATCAGCCTTGAGGAATTTAAGCAATATGAACATTAGGATACTGAAGGCAGGCTTACAGACCACGATTCAAGATCTAGGTCGTCAGAAATATCGTGAATTTGGTATATCAGCAAGCGGTGCGTTGGACCAATATAGCCATCAAATTGCAAATTGGTTAGTTGGCAACGACAACAATAAGCCTACGCTTGAAGTCACACACATAGGGCCGACACTTCAGTTTGAACAAGACGTTTCAATTGGTATTGCCGGTGCTGAGTTTGAGCTGTTCGTGAATGATCGCCAAGCGAGCATGAACACGACGCTCCATATGCAACAAGGGGATGTTTTAAAGTTTGGAAAACTAAAGTCCGGGGCAAGAGCTTATGTCGCTTTTTCTGGCGAACTCAAGTTACCACTGATTATAAACAGCGCCTCAACCAATATTCTGGCTAATTTCGGAGGGTTCAAAGGACGGGCCTTAAACGATGGCGACCTAATCGACCTTAATGCAACCGCATTTAAAGAAACCCGTGTGACACCTAATGAGCTGCTGAAGGAACACCATCACAACCTACAACAAAACCATATCATCGTAAGAGTTACTCAAGGCAGGGAATTTGAGCAATTATCACAAGCTAGTAGAAAGAGTTTTTTAGAAGAAAGCTTTACGGTTAGCAGCGATAGTAACCGAATGGCTCTTAAGTTGGAGGAGCAGTCGTTAGACCTGAAAGACGAACTATCGATGACAACCACGGCCATCATACCTGGTACCATACAATTACCGGAAAACGGCTCCCCCATTATCACTTTAGCTGACGGGCAAACCACAGGCGGCTACCCAAGAATTGCCCAAGTAATCAGTGCTGACTTAAGCTTGCTTGCTCAAGTCAAAGCACATGATACAATTTCTTTTTTCAGGGTCGATATTGAAAAAGCTTTAGAGGCTTTGCAGACAAAAGAGCAATTTATAGCATCACTGCTTAGCTAATGATGCGCTTATAATTGTCTCTGTCTTACCGCTTCAAATAAGGTGACACCGGTTGCGACCGAAACGTTCAAACTGGATACTTCACCAGCCATCGGAATTTTAATCAGGAAGTCGCAATTCTCTTGGGTCAGTCGACGCATGCCATCACCCTCCGCTCCCATGACAATAGCCAAGCCACCTTTTAAGTTAGCTTGATACATATCTTGTTCGGCATCACCAGTGGTGCCAGCAATCCAAACATCTCTTTCTTGAAGCTGCTTCATAGTGCGAACAAGGTTTGTCACAGGAATAAAGGGCACTGACTCAGCAGCCCCACACGCCACTTTTCGGACTACATCGGTAATACTAGCAGCGTTATCTTTCGGCGCTATCACCATATGCACTCCAGCCGCATCTGCGCTACGCAAACAAGCGCCAAGATTATGCGGATCAGTGACACCGTCTAAAATCAAAATAAAAGGTGCTTCATCCAGAGCATCTAACATTTCTGGGATATGTTTTTCATGATACTGCTTTTCTTTAAGTTGACTACATTGCGCAATAACACCTTGGTGTCGTTGTTGCGTCATCTCGTCAAGTTCCTCACGATCTTTTTGCACCACGGGAATATCATTTTCTTGCGCTAACTTCACCAGCTTATGAGCACGCTGATCATGACGATTTCTTTGCACGTACAAACACTGCACGTTACTACTGTTTCGTTTTAATAGAACTTCAACGGCATGAACGCCATACACTAATTCAGACATATAAACCTTTTAATCATTTGTTAACTAACGGCGATTTTTCTTGCCACCTTTACCACGTTTTTTCTTTGAGTTCTTAGCGCCTTTTTTATAGCCGCCCTTGTCGCCATCTTTAGCTTTACCCTTACCATCTTTCTTGGGTAAAGATCCGGAGCGCTTAGCTTTGCCATATAACTTTCTTCGTTCAGAACCTTTAACTTCTTCACGTTTTACTTTTTCGCGTTCAAGAAGCTCAAAATCAATATTTCGTTGCTCAAGGTCAACCTTGCCCACCTTAATTTTAACTCGGTCACCGACTCTAAAGCTTTGACCTTTTCGCTCTCCAATTAAACGCATTTTAGCCGCGTCAAAGTGGTAATAGTCATCACCCAACTCGCTGATGTGAATCAGCCCTTCTACGAAAAGCTCATCCAGAGCAACAAATATTCCGAAACTGGTGACGGTCGCTACTGTTCCCCAGTACTCATCACCAACACGCGTCAGCATATACTCGCACTTCAACCAGTCCACTACATCTCGAGTGGCTAGATCTGCGCGACGTTCAGTCATTGAGCAGTGCTCTGTATAGTTGACTAACTCTTGGTCTGTATATTTCTGCCCACTTTCTGCACCAGCTACTTTATGTGTTTGAAGAAGGGCTTTAATAATACGGTGCACTAATAAGTCAGGATAACGCCTGATTGGTGACGTAAAGTGTGTGTATGAATCAAAAGCAAGTCCGAAGTGACCTTCATTTTGCGGGCTGTATACCGCTTGCATCATCGAGCGCAGCATCATGGTTTGTATTAACTCATAATCTGGACGCTCTTTAATGGAATCATGAAGCTCACGATAGTTCTTAGGCTCTGGCTTATCACCACCGAACAGGAAAATGCCTAACTCCCCAAGGAATGCTCTAAACTTTTCTAAACGCTCGTCGGATGGACCTTCATGCACTCGGTAAACACCGGGAAAATCACTTTTCTCAATAAATTCTGCAGCCGCCACGTTGGCGCAAATCATGCATTCTTCAATGATTTTATGCGCATCATTTCGGGTTCGACCGACAATATCTTTTATTTTCCGATTTTCGTCAAAAATAATCTGAGTTTCAGTGGTCTCAAACTCAATCGCTCCACGCCCTGACTTTAGCGCTAATCGAGCCTTAAATAACTCATACAGCTCTTCTAACTCAGGAACTCTATCAGAATATTCCGAGCGAAGATCTTCATCACCGCTTAATATGCTCCACACTTTTTCATAAGTGAAACGCGCATGCGAATGCATTACAGCAGGGTAAAACTGCGAGTCAGTTACTTTACCCTCAGCATCGATATCCATCTCTGAAACCATACACAAACGATCAACGTCTGGGTTTAATGAACATAAGCCGTTGGACAATAACTCCGGCAACATCGGTACAACAAACTCTGGGAAATAAACAGAGTTTCCACGCTCAATAGCTTCTTTATCCAATGCACTGCCTGGACGCACATAATGACTAACATCGGCAATCGCTACCCAAAGCTTCCAACCACCTGACTTTTGCTTTTCACAGTAAACGGCATCATCAAAATCTCTAGCGTCAGCGCCATCAATGGTCACCAAAGGAAGCTTACGTAAGTCCACACGTCCTTCCCAGTCACTGTCACTCACTTCGACCGGTAACTCAGTCACTTCAGAGTTAACGTCTGACGGCCACTCATGAGGGATTTGGTGATTCCGAATCGCAATTTCGATTTCCATCCCCGCGGACAAATGGTCCCCTAGGACTTCAGTGATAATTCCGCGAGCATGTTTGTTTTTCTTGGGACGCTGGACAATCTCAGCGACGACGACCTGTCCAACTTTAGCACCTAAGGTGTCATCTTCTGAAATAATGAGATCGTGCAAAATTCGAGGGTCTTCTGACGATACGAAAACAAGGCCACTCTCTTCGAAAAGGCGCCCAACAACATGGTGTGTTGAGCCATCTAAAATCTCAACAATGGCGCCTTCGGTGCGACCTTTCCGGTCAATTTTCTTCACTCGAGCAAGCACTTTATCGCCATGAAAAACGCTATGCATTTCTCTTGGCGACAGATACCAATCATCACCGCCTTGCTCTAAGGCTAAATACCCATATCCATCACGGTGAGCGAGAACTTTGCCTCGAACCAAATCGGTGGAGTCGACAAGACAATACTTTCCTTTACGGTTACAGATTAACTGTCCGTCACGCTCCATAGCATTTAACCGCTTGTGTAAGGCGCGCTTCGATTCTGACTCTTCAATATTGGACTTTTTGGCAATAGTTTCGAAAGATACAGGCTCTCCCGCCTCTTCCAAAACTTGTAAGATAAATTGGCGACTGACAATCGGGTTGTCATATCGTTTTGCTTCTAGCTCTGCTTGTGGATCTTGATGGGTCTTTTTTGACATATATTCATCCTAATTTTTGGTTATTGTATCTATTATCCCTCCCACTAACCAAGTCTAATTCCATTTTAACTGCCGAATTAAGAAAAAAGCGACCATTTGGCCGCTTTTTCATCATGTTACAACTATAAGCGCTACTCACCCTTCTTTGACTCTTTAATGTAATAGCGGGCTTTTTCTGCATTTTCAACACAGGCATCGTAACTTTCAAAGGTCTGGTTAGTTTTAGCCGCCGTTAATAAACTGGCCGCTTTGGTGTAATTCACCGTTCCTGCAAAACCTTCACTTTTCGCGAAACTCAACTCTTCATATGCTGTATCAATGGTTTGACGGCATTGTTCTGCACTGTAGCCTTTTCTAGCGCCGGCACAAGCCGCTAGTAATAATGCCATCACGCTGATAGTTATTAACACCATAAAATTCTTCATTGTGAACCTCCGATCTGTATCTATTGCTTAATAGTCTACCTTAAACTATTTGATATTTAACAAAATATCTCTCAACTCTTATATGAACTCTTACATCGAATAGATTAACGCGATATGATTAATATACCCTTAACATTGGCTTTTGAGACACGTTTTGAACCTAAGTCTTCCAAAATTTAACAATTCAAGCGTATTAGTTATTGGCGATATCATGCTGGATCGCTACTGGTATGGCGATACTGGACGAATCTCTCCAGAAGCCCCAGTTCCAGTCGTTAACGTCAACAATACTGAAGATCGCGCTGGTGGCGCAGGAAATGTTGCGCTTAATATCGCTGTGTTAGGCTGTGACGTTACCTTGTGTGGTATTACCGGTGATGATGAAGCGGCTCAAAGTCTAGAAGAGATACTTCACCATCAACAGGTAACTTGTGATTTTGAAAAACGTGCTAACCAACAGACGATTACTAAGTTAAGATTAATGAGCCGCAGCCAGCAATTACTGCGGGCTGATTTTGAAAAAGACTTTTCGCTGACCAACGGATTAGATATCGAACGTTTAACTCAGTTAATCCAGCAGCATGACGTGATCGTACTTTCCGATTACGGCAAAGGCACTCTTGCTGATCCTCAGCCAATTATTCAAGCTGCGCTGATTGCTAACAAGCCAGTTATCGTGGATCCCAAAGGCTCTGACTTTACCAAATATCGCCAAGCAACATTAATTACTCCTAACCAGTCAGAATTTGAAGCTATCGCTGGCAAGCCTGAATCAGAAGAAGCTTTTTTGCAGCTGGGCAAGAAAACTCGACAAGAACTTAATATTGATAGTTTGCTTGTTACTCGCAGTGAAAAAGGTATGGCGCTATTTAGTGCCAATCAAGAACCTTACTTACAGCCAACCCAAGCTCGTGAAGTTTTCGACGTAACAGGCGCAGGGGATACTGTTGTCGCCACCTTAGCCGGCTCTATGGCAGCGGGCACATCAATGAAAGAAGCCGTACAGATCGCGAACTTAGCCGCGGGGGTCGTCGTTGGAAAACTGGGGACTGCTACGGTAACGACTCAAGAGTTAAGCTACGCCATGTTGCAGCAACAACCACTTCAGCAAGGCATTACCAGCGAACTGGAGTTAGAGGAGCTTATCAAGCAAGCAAAGGCTTCGGGGGAAAAGATTGTCATGACCAATGGCTGCTTTGACATCTTGCACTCAGGGCACGTCACCTACCTCAAACAAGCGGCCAAACTCGGTGACAGGCTCATTGTTGCCGTTAACAGTGACGATTCGGTAAAACGACTAAAAGGTGACAGTCGCCCCATCAACCCAAGCCCACAGCGTATGGCCGTTTTAGCAGAGCTATCCAGTGTCGACTGGGTGGTCGAGTTTACCGAGGATACGCCACAAAGACTGATCGAAGCTTTAAATCCAGACATTTTGGTCAAAGGTGGCGATTACAAAGTCGAGCAAATTGCAGGCTCGGAAAGTGTTTTGGCCAACGGTGGCGAGGTTATTATTTTGGATTTTGTTGATGGTGTATCAACCACAAAAATTATTGAAGCCGCAAAAAGCAAATAACCCTTTATAATCAATACAAAAAAGTCATGGTGAGATTATCACCATGACTTTTTTTGTGGCGTGTTTAACCAACCAGAGTGTTAAACTAGGCTTTCCAGACGCTCTGAAATTTCATGCAACATCAAATTCCCACAAGCTCCCGGCGACACTCTATTTTTTATCGAGTCTTTGGCTTGACGGCTTTCCAGTTCTTGATAATTATTTTTGATATGACGATAAGCATCTCTGAACGGCATATCGTCCTCAATAACCAACTCAACCGCTTTATCGGTGGCAAACATACTCGCATCAACTGCTTGCTCACATTTATCGACATTAATGGTCAACGACTTTAGTAAGTCTGGCACTAACTCCAAACATTGAATAGACGCAGACACACCTTTCAGCAAAGCCCCTTTGGTATTTTGTAAATCACGCTGGTAGCCACTAGGCAGAGATAACAGTGATTCGAGTTCATTATAAGCCCCAACCAGTGTCGAATAAGCCGCACGCATAAGCTCTACAGCATCAGGGTTATGCTTATTAGGCATGATCGAAGATCCTGTACTAAAGTCATCGCCTACCTGAATAAATCCATACTCAGACGTTGAAAAGAGACTTAAATCCCAAGCCATGCGACGAATATCTAGCAATGCATTTTTAAAACTTCCAAGCACCTGAAGCTCTACTTTCCCTCGACTATTTTGTACGTACATCGGGTTAATCTGCTTTCGATTAAAGCCGAGCGCTTGGGTGGTATACTCCCGATCAAGCTCAAGGTTAACGCCATAACCGGCTGCCGTTCCTAAAGGATTACTATTCACTAAATGGTAAGTATCATTGGCCGCCGATGCGTTGTCACAAAATGCTTCAGCAAATGCAGCAAACCACATTCCCCAACTTGAGGGCACCGCTCTTTGCAGGTGCGTATAACCAGGAAGCACATCAAACTCATGTTGCTTCGCTAAGGTTAAACAGGTGTCAGCAACAACCAGACACTGATGCTTTAATTGGCTAAGTGCATCTCGGCAATAGAGCCTTGTTGCTACCGAAACTTGATCGTTACGACTTCTTCCGGTATGAATTTTCTTTCCGGTTTCGCCAAGCTTTTCGGTCAAAAACCACTCTATTGCCGAGTGACAATCTTCAAAGCGCTTATCCAGTTCAAGTTCACCGCTTATAAACTGCTCTGATAGCTCCTGTAAAACGTTGGTAATTTGTTTAAGCTCCGAAGATTGAATAACGTTTATCCTGGCCAATCCCTCTGCATGGGCTTGGCTGGCTTGGACGTCATAAATAAATAATTGCCGATCGAGAATGATATCTTCCCCAGACATGAAGTTTGTTATTTTGTCGAGTAACTCAGACTGTTTAGCGCTGCCGCTTTTACTCCAAAGTGGTTGCGTCATAAAATGTACCTCTTAGGTCAAACCTTCAAGCTGCGGAAGCCCAAAAGCAATATTGATATTTTGGATGGCCTGAGATGCCGCCCCCTTGAGTAAATTGTCAAGCGAGCAGTTAACGGCTAAGTGAGTTCCATCATCCGATACAGCCCAGCCTCCCACGATGGCCTCATAAGTCTTTGTAACTTGGGTTATTTGAGGCGGTTCACTCTGCACCTGCACCAACTCAGCATTGCGATAAAAATCTCGATAGAGTTTTTCGATATCACCTTTACTAATAGGCTCTATAAGTGGAATGTGTGAGGTTAAACTTATCCCCCTAAAAAACTCAGCAACATGAGGTGAAAACTTTATGTCCGTATTAAGGTGGTTGGACACTTCTTTTTCATGTAAGTGATTGGCTAAGCTGTAGGGCATCACATTTTCAGCTAACAACTCAGTATTGTTCTTATCCGAAGGACTGGTTCCTGCTCCGCTATAGCCAGAGACACCAAAGCAACTCACTCGACCTTGCACCAAATGTTTTACTGGCGCGATGCTCAGTTGCATCGCCGTGGCATAGCATCCAGGGTTACTGATTCGAGTCATGATTTTCGGCTGATAGACCTCGGGCAAACTATAAGACCAGTCTCTGTCGAAGCGATAATCGGCACTTAAGTCAATAACCGTAGTACTCGCACCCTTTTGATCTAACGCCGTTACAAAGCTAGAAGCCAAACCATTGGGTAGCGCTAGAATAACGAGGTTTGGTGAAAGTTCTACTACATCGTCTGGTGTTAGATTGCCATAGCTGAGTTCACTCTTGGCGTACTGTTGCACAGGTTTCCCTTCCAGTTCTCTTGAGCTAGCGGCAATAAGTTCTATTGAAGAATGTTGGGAAATAATACTTATCAGTTCGGAGCCAACATACCCTCTTGCTCCCACTAAGACCGTTTTGATTGTCATGATGTTGATACCTCTTGTTTAACGGTTCTACCTTTTGAAGCCGCATACTCAACACACTGCTGTATCTCGTTAAAGTCCGTAATGCCTACCCAGTAGACCTTCCAGTCTCCACGCCTTATGTAGCCATCAGAAACACTGGCATAGAATTTATTCACAGGGTTATTAAGACTCGCCCTCCAAAAAAAATTCTTATGTTTCCAAGTGACTTTTTCCCACAAAGCTCGCCCAACGCCCTCTCCTTTTGCATCATGGCTCACGACAAATTTATCCAGATATGGAGTATTTCCTGCATTCAATAACACTACAGCTGCTCGATAGCACTCAGTAACATATACTTTGTATAAACTCATATCGTTAAAGTAATTCGCATCAAGCTTCTTGTTGAAAGATGACTCAATCAAATCTTTTAGACGGTTTTGATCAATATCACTCCATGACTTTGACGATAACGCCTTCTCTCCCATGTTAACTAAAGTCCCTGATCCCTTGTCCGTAAATAATTCTTTAGCCAGAAGTTCAGGCTTGGTAATAGAAACTGAAGTTGCCGTTGGCATGGCTTCTAAAATATCTTTTATTTTTTCTAGTTTTAATTTCATCCCAGAGTGAACCCATGGCTGTTCAATCAGGTATTTATAGTTATTTACAATACTAATATTAGGAATTACCTTACCGTCCTGATCCAATACACCGCCGGTTTCAGTCAAGAAAATAATTTTGTACGGCTGAATAGCCTTTGCAAGACTAAATGTCGCGGCATCAGCATTAACGTTAACAATTTGCCCCTGTGAGGTTTCACCCAAAGGACTTACCACTGGAACCCTTCCTTTACGTACTGCTTTCAACAATTGCTCAGCTTCTACAGAGGTAATCGTTCCAACCAAGCCTAGGGTATCCAGATGGTTTAAATCACATTCGAATACCCCTGAATAAAACGAAGTAGCGTCCACCCCAGCCTCTTTTAAGTGTGACGTAAGGTTGTGGTTTTCATCTATAAATACCTCCCGCGCTGCCTTGAGAACTTCCGGGCTGGTGACTCTTTGTCCATTAATAAAGTCGACATCAATGTTTTTGTTGGTTAACTTCTCAGTTAACTGGGGGCCGGCCCCATGAACGATGATTGGCGTTAGCCCCACCTGTTTCAAAAAACTTAATGAGTTCACTAAATTGGACATTTCCTCCTTTAAAATTTTTCCTCCTACTTTTATCACTGCGAACTTAATGCCTTGCTCCGACGAAAAGCGTTTTAAGTACTTTCTGACCTGTGACTCGCTATCCATGACTGTTAATAATTTATAAACGGTCTCCTTTACTGAGCTACTGCTCAACGAATCACTCTCCATAAAGCTTAATTTGGCCGAGTTATCCATGGTTAAACATCCTCCAATACTGCTGAAGCACTTTTTCTAAATCACTAATTAATACCCATTCATTAGCAGTATGAGCTTGCTCAATTGCCCCTGGGCCAAAAACAATAGCTGGATATCCTGCCTCTGAGAACAGTGCCGCTTCGGTCCAAAAATTTACTGGAGAGCCGATGGGAAACTCTAAGGATTCTGCCAAAAGCTTGTTTTTGTTGTGCTCACCCTTTGCCGGTAAGGACGGTGCTTTGAAACCGATTTTGACAGCATCACTTTTACTCCCTGAGCTTTCGATTAGGTCATCAAGTGTTGCCTTTACGTTTTTTCCCGGTAATGGTCTGAGACCAAACTTTAGCTCGGTCTTCGGAGCAATAATATTGGGCTTTATGCCTCCTTCGATTTTCCCAATGTTAAAACAAACACCCTTCAAACCTTCATAGCTTGTCTCAAGTTGTTGCTCGGCCCAGTTCACTGCTTTCACCATCCACTGTGCTGCTTGGTGGTTACTGTTATCATCTAAAGCTCTTGGCTCTGAACTGTGCCCACTTTCCGCTTCAAAGGTCATGTTTGCCGTAATGATTCCACGATGAGCCAGCACCGCTTTCGCTTGTGTAGGCTCTGCGACGATAACGCCTTTATAAGGATGACTTTCCTTCAGGAAGGACTGAACACACACACTATTCCCATGCTCCTCGTCCGACGAAAATAATACAGCATAATCGTCAATGCCTGACTCAATGCACGCTAACATACAAGCAGCAGCACCTTTTATGTCGCAAGCACCTAAACCAAATAGCTTGCTATCTTTCTCAACCAAATCAAAAGGGTCAGTATCCCACCCTTCTGTTACAGGAACCGTATCGATATGATAGTTAAACAAGTATTCTGGTTGTCCTTTAGTAACCAAAATATTAATTGAACCATTGCCATAGTCGATGATTTCAATATCCGCGCCAGGCACATTATTTTCCAAGTAATGAACAATACCTGACTCCATAATTTTTCTTGGCGGATTGGTCGTGTCAAAGCTAACCAGAGCCCTCAAGTGCTTTTTAACCAGCTCCATTGTGGGAGCTTTTTTTGTCTTGAGAAAAATATTCAATAATGACATCAGGAACCACCGTTAACTTGCTGCACGCTCGACCAAGTGGCAGTGCTTTGACCAAATAATTTAATAAAGCCAGTTGCTTCTTCGATACCCCAGTTAGCCTTCTGGGCATATTCAACATCTTTGTTAATGATCATATGTGGGCTATTAACTGCCACCGCTTCAATGTGTCCAGCTGATATTTTCAACTCCACCGTGCCAGTGACGTTTTGTTGCGAGGACTGTAAAAACTGCTGAATATTGGTAGTTAGCGGATCGAAGTAAAACCCTTGGTAGACTAAATCGATCCATTTTTTAGCGAGGTTTGGTTTGAAATGGTTTTGCTGCTGTGTCAACACGACTTCTTCCAGCGCCTTATGAGCTGCGAGTAACCCAAATAGAGCAGGTGCTTCGAATACAATCCGACCCTTCAAGCCAATAATCGTATCCCCTGTATAAATCCCCCGACCAACACCATAGTTTCCCAATGTTTGGTTTAACTGTTGCATGGCTTCTACGCCACTTACTTCATTACCATTGAGCTTTGTCAAAGCTCCCGCTACAAAATCAAGCGTGATGTAACTGGTATCATGACTAATATCTTCTGGGTTTTTCGTTAAAATGTATGTATTGCTTTCTGGTGCTTGCCACTTATCGATCGCACCACCTGAAATGGTCACGCCCAATAAGTTTTCATTAACACTATAACTTTTGTGTACCGCGGAAACTTGATGTCCTTTTTGACTTAAGTAATCGATCTCATACTGCCTAACGTCTGTGACATTTTTTTGAATATCACGAATCGGTGATAAAACTGTTAAGTTACTTAATGCCTTAATCGATAGGTCGAAACGGACCTGATCATTGCCCATACCTGTGCAGCCGTGCGCGACGAAACCAGTTCCTAATCTTTTACACAGTTGAACGGCTTCTTTAGCAATTAAATAACGATCAGCACACAACACTGGATATTGATCTTGATACAAAGCACTACCCCATATGAGCGGTTTCACAATGGTATCCCACAGCTCTTGCTGCCCGTCGACAGTCCAATGCTTTTCAGCCCCCAAATTAATAGCGGTTTGCTCAATCTCCTCAATGGTTTTTGTGCTAACACCACCAGTGTTGACAAATAACGTATGAACTTCGAAGCCTTGATCAATTAAATACGGCACACAAAAGCTGGTATCCAAGCCGCCTGAAAATGCTAAAACTACTTTTTCTTTACTCACAGTATTCACCTTAAGAATGATTAATTAACGTATTCATCATGGATTTCTGTACATGCAGACGATTTTCCGCTTCTTGAATCGCAATACAGTTTTTAGAGTCGACAACACCATCAGTCGCTTTGACGTTTCTTCTCATGGGCAAGCAGTGACTGAACAAGGCATTGTTAGTCTTCGCCATTTTTGCTTCATCAACCATGAAGTGCTTGTATTGATCACGCATAGGCTTTTCTTTTTCCCATTGTCCAAAATAAGGTAACGCGCCCCAGCTCTTGGCATACACCACATCAGCTCCCTCATAGGCACTATCGATATCATGCGAAACCGTTAGTTGATTACCATGTTGTGAGCTGTAGGTTTGACCAAGATCCATGTAATGCTGATCCAGCAAATAATCCTCATTGGGGCATAATAAAGTGACATCCATGCCAAATTTGCTCGCAATCATGAGAGAGGAGTTAGCCACCGCCGTATTCAATGGTTTAGGGTGATAGGTCCAAGTCAGCACATATTTCTTTCCTTTCAAATCGCCAAGGTTTTCTTGCAGCGCCATGATGTGCGCCAATTCTTGACACGGGTGGGTAATGGTTTCCATATTAATCACCGGAACCGTTGAGAACTGAGCCAAGCTTTTAATCAACTTGTCCTGACGATCGTCCTGCCAGTTCTGGAATTTTGGAAAGGCTCTGACGGCAATAATGTCACAGTACGCGGAAAGTACTTGAGCCACTTCTTGAATGTGCTCTTCCGCTTCACCATCCATAATGGAGCCAAGCTCAAACTCAATGGGCCAAGCATCTTTTCCTGGCTGAAGCACGATGGCCTGGCCACCCAGTTGGTGAACACCCAGCTCGAAACTTGTGCGAGTTCGTAATGATGGATTGAAGAATAATAGCGCAACGGATTTATTTTTGAGCAAAGGCTGAAACTTCTCTTCTTTCAGTTCTTTGGCAAAGTCGATCATCTGCTGCAAATCATTTTGCGACCAATGCTCGGTGGTTAAAAAGTGTTTCATGGCAATTCCTGCTAGTCATGCCATCGGGAGGGAAATTTTAGACGTGCATAAAAAAACCCAGCCGATGGCTGGGTTTTAAATTCTGTTGTTTGAAGATTACTTAGACAACACGATGCTACTCCCAGCCGGCTTGATTCGGCTGCGACGTCGTAGTTGTACTGTGTTAAAACGATTTACTGTTATCATTCGCTTGGAAACTTAGTTTTGGTTACTGAGTTGTAATCATCAATGTAAATATCGCGCACCTCTCTAACGGTGCCCAGCAAATGTACAACGAAATTTTTTAAGTGTAAACCTTTTTTTATGTTGTATATTCTTAAAGAGTATAACGCGTCATGTCATAACACTGTCACATTGACTGAGGATAATCACTATAATCCATTGATAATTAAACTACTCTTATGATAATTACTCGCATTGCCTTACCCCTATTACTGCTGAGTGGCTCGTTTGTCTTTAGTGGCTGTAAAACCACGAGTCACCAACCCTCGCAAGCTCAGAACTCAACTCTCAAGATGGAGCTGGTGGCTCGCCATGTGTCAGGTCACTATGGTGAAGGTGCTGCTGAAATCGTAGCGTATGACGCACCCCATCAAAAATTATACGTCGTCAATGGTGCGGTTAACGCTATTGATATTATTGATATTTCAAACATTCCAACGCAGCCTTTATCGCTTCCCTTTAGCGGAACTAATCTCACAAGCGAACGCCTAACATTACCAAAATCCGTTACAACAACTGAGCAACCTGACTTACCCCTTGGCAGTCCAAGCTCCTTGAGTATTCATAATAACCTTATGGCAGTGGCTACCGCTAACAAGGATAAACAACAGCTCGGAGCCGTTCTATTCTACCGCTTAAGTAGATCTAAGCCGGAGTTTATCAAAGCTGTTACCGTTGGTGCGCTCCCCGATATGATTACCTTCACTCACGGCGGACACAAAGTCATCGTGGCCAATGAAGGTGAACCGAGTAAAGACTACCGTCATGATCCAGAAGGTAGTGTAAGCATTATTAATATACAGCCAGAAATTGCAGGTTCAGCCAAGCACTTGAACTTCAAGCAGTTTAATGAAGTCAGAGAGCAACTCGCATCAACGGGTGTTAAGTTCGCCAGCCCTCAAGGAACAAGTGTGGCGCAGGATCTTGAACCAGAGTACATCACGGTTGCCGGGGATGACTCTAGAGCCTACGTCACCCTACAAGAAAATAATGCCATTGCCATTATCGATTTAACCACTGACTCAATACTTAATGTTTATGGCTTAGGTTTTAAAGACTGGGGACAGTACAAAATCGACGTCAGTAACAAAGATGGCGTCAACGCCGCGACTTATGAAAATGTTTATGGGATCTACCAGCCTGATGCAATCGTTTCTTATGACGTGAACGGTAAAACTTATATTTTAAGTGCTAATGAGGGGGATGCTCGAGAATATATTTATGATGCTAGCGAAGCAGACTGCAATGCCGCCGGTCATCAATACGACGGCGAAGATGGCTGCATTAGCTACACGGAAGAATATCGAGCCAAGAAACTACCCATTAAATCGCCATCTGCTATTGACTCTTATTACCATAAAAATGGTATCGGCCGTTTAAAAGTTACCAGTGAGTTGGGCGACGATGACGGTGATGGTCTGTATGAAAAGCTTTATAGTTACGGTGCTCGCTCATTCAGTATTTGGGACGAAGATGTCCAGCAGGTCTACGATAGTGGTGATGATTTTGAACAGCTATTGATTGAACGCTACGGTGAGAACTTCAACAGTAATGAAAATGAAAACAAAGGCGATAGCCGCTCAGATGATAAAGGTGCTGAGCCAGAAGCCATTACCACGGGTATTATCAATGGTAAAACCTATGCCTTTATCGGCCTAGAACGTCACGGGGGTATTATGGTTTATGATATTTCGAACCCAACGAGTCCGACATTCGAAACTTACGTCAACAACCGCGATTTCAGTAAAGACTTTGAGATTGACGATGATAGCAACCCCGTGACACTCAAAGGCGCTTATCAACAAGTCGGCGATTTAGCACCCGAAGGACTTGCTTTCATCGCAGCGGAAGACAGCCCTACGGGTAAAGCACTACTGGCAGTCGCCAATGAGGTTAGCGGCAGTGTTTCCATCTACCAGTTACACTAAGCCTTTGATTCCTATTACTTAAGCCGCTTTTAAAGCGGCTTTTTCACATCTTGTTACGATTTATTGGTGAGATAAACAACCCTTCTAACTTTGCCATAGCTGCTGAACTTGGTAGTCTCTAAGCTTACTTTGTTACGTCGTATGTTTTTGGGGAGACACCATGAAACAACTTGCATACTCAGCATTACTAGCCGTTAGCTTGAGCTTAAGCCACGCAGCATTCGCTGATGAGAAAAAAGATTCAGCGCCAAACCCATATCCAGAAGAAAAAACCGTGGTTACCGAACACTCAACCGAAGTTGGTGGCCAGTCCATAAAATATAAAGCCACTACCGGCAACTCCTTTGTTTATAACGATAAAAACGAGGTCATTGGTTCAATCTTCTTTACCGCTTATACCAAAAAAGGTGCCAACCCAAAGAACCGTCCTATCACGTTCGCTTATAACGGTGGCCCAGGCTCAGCATCAGTCTGGTTACACATGGGTGCGCTGGGGCCTAAGCGTGTGGTCATGGACAAAGAAGGTTTTCCGCTAAAGCCACCGTTCAACTTTATTGATAACGAATATTCGATTCTCGACTTAACTGATATCGTCTTTATCGATCCTGTCGGTACCGGTTACAGCCGCGCTCACGATAAAGGCAAGAATGAAGACTTCCATGGGGTTTGGGAAGATATCGAAACCATTTCTGAGTTTATTCGCCTTTACATGACCCGTAACGAGCGTTGGAGCTCACCTAAGTTCCTAGCAGGCGAAAGTTATGGCACCACTCGCTCAGCCGGTATCGCCTATAACATGGGACAAAACCATGGCGTTTATTTTAATGGCATCATGCTGATCTCAAGCGTTCTGGATTTCCGTTTAGACGACTTTAGTGACCGCAACGGTATCTTAGCGCCTGTAACTATGCTGCCCAGCTATACCGCAGCAGCTTGGTATCACGATAAACTTAAAGCACCTCTGAGTAATGATTTAGAAGCGTCGATAGCGCAAGCAAAAGAGTTTGCCCTGAATGATTACGCACTAGCGTTATTACAAGGCGATAATCTTGAGCCTCGCCGTAAGCTCGCGATAGCTGAGCGTGTCGCTAATTTTACAGGTCTATCGGTGGATTTGGTGTTGGAAAAGAATTTGCGCATAACGTTGAATGACTTCCTTCACAACGTCAAACGCAAGGAAGGTGAAACCCTTGGTCGTTTAGACAGCCGCTTTACCACGCCTGAACTCGATGCCATGAATAAACCAGGTTATCGCGATCCAAGCTATATGGCTATCCACGGCACTTACACCGAAACCTTGATGACCTACTTGTCACAAGAACTCAACTATAAGTCAGATTTGCCCTATTATATTCTTGGTGGCGGTGTGAAAAGCTGGAACTACAAAGACTTTAACCGTCAAAGCAACGACATCAGCGACAAGCTGACCAGCGCCATGTTGCGCAATCCTGATATGCAAGTCTATGTCGGTAATGGGTACTACGACTTCGCAACGCCGTTTTTCGCTACAGAGTACACCTTCTCACACATGGGTTTACCAGAAGAGTTGCAAGACAATGTCCACATGTCGTATTACGAGTCAGGTCATATGATGTATATCCGTGAGCACGACTTGATTAAATTAAAGCAAGATTTGGCGGAATTCTTTAAGAAGTCGCTATAGGCTTTGGCTCTTTACCCCCCTTTGAGTCAGCCGAAGCCATTATAAAATCATAGAGCAAATTAGGCAGGGAAGCCTAATTTAGTCAAAACGAAACAGGACGTTTCGTTTGACGGCTCGTTATGATTTTTACTGGCAAGGGCAATCCGTAGGATCTGACGACGGGGGTAGCCTTCTTTTGGTTACTTTTCTTGGCTACGCAAGAAAAGTAACAACCAATATACTTCCACTTTCCAAGACATCACCAAGCCATTACAATAAACTCAACTCAAAACACAGAGACCATTCCAATGGCAAAAGCTAGTGATGTAAAAAGAAACATGGCCGTTGAGCATAACGGTAAACTATTAGTCGTAAAAAATATCGAGGTCAGCAGTCCTAGTGCTCGTGGTGCGGCGACTTTATACAAAATGCGTTTTACCGATGTGCAGGCTGGCTCTAAAGTTGAGCAGACCTTTAAAGGCGACGATCAGCTGACGTTAGTTGACCTGACAAAGCGTGCAGCAACCTACTCGTATGAAGAAGGCGACACCGTTATTTTCATGGACAGCGAAGACTACAGCCAATACACCTTTAATCGCGAAGACATCGAAGACGAGTTACTGTTTATTACTGACGATATTCAAGACTTAAAAGTCGTGATTGCGGATGAGAAAGTCGTTGGTCTAGAGCTACCACAGTCCGTTGAAATGGTTATTGAGCAGACCGATCCTTCTATTAAAGGTGCTTCGGCTACCGCTCGAACCAAACCCGCTGAATTTTCCACAGGCTTAACTATCCAGGTTCCTGAATATATTTCGACTGGCGAGAAAGTCAAAATCAACGTCGAAGAAAAGAAATTTATGAGTCGCGCAGATTAATAAAAACCAACAATGAGGATGATTGTTATGAAAAAACTAGTTCTAATAATATTTTGGGGTATTTCTCTAGCTGCATGTTCTGCAATACAAACAAAGCCTGGCGCCGAGAATATAGAGCTTGTCAACGAAGTCCCCAGTAAAACCAAGTGTACTTATTTGGGTGAGATCGCTGGCTCACAAGGAAATTGGGCAACCGGTGACTTCACTTCAAATGAAAATCTAGTTGTTGGAGCAAGGAATGATCTTAGAAATAAAGCTTTCGACTTAGGGGGAAATTTAGTCTACATACAAGACCATAAAAACACCAATGCTTGGGGTTCACTTGGAACAACAAACACTACTGTTATAGGAAAAGTATATCGTTGTAATTTCCAATAGTATTGTAAAAGGGTTAGGACAAGCCTAACCCTTCTTCTGACTAAGACTTAATCTCTTCCACATCAATACCCATGGCTTTTGCGACACCTTCACCATAAGCAGGATCGGCTTTGTAGCAGTTGCGAGCGTGGCGGATTTTAATATGCTCTTCTGCTCCGTCGATCGCTCTAGCTGTATTGTCGAATAATACCTGCTGTTGCTCTTTCGACATGAGTCGGAACAAGTCACCTGGCTGACTGTAGTAATCGTCGTCATCTTCACGGAAGTCCCAGTTTTTAGCATCACCGCTAATTTTTAACGGTGGCTCTGCAAAGTCTGGCTGCTCTTCCCATAAGCCATAGCTGTTAGGGTTATAGCCTTTGGTCGACCCAAAGTTACCGTCAACACGCATAGCACCATCTCTGTGATAACTATGTACTGGACACTTAGGTTGGTTCACGGGAATTTGTGAGTGGTTCACACCTAAGCGATAACGCGCGGCATCACCGTATGAAAACAGACGGCCCTGTAACATTCTGTCTGGTGAGAAACCAATACCAGGAACTACGTGCGCTGGATTAAACGCGGCTTGTTCCACTTCAGCAAAATAGTTATCTGGATTACGGTTTAACTCTAAAATACCTACGTCCATGACGGGGTAATCATCATGCGGCCACACTTTGGTTAAATCGAAAGGATGGATATGGTATTTTTCTGCATCTTCTTCAGGCATGATCTGAACCTGCATTTTCCATTGTGGGTAATCACCGTTATCAATCGCATCCATTAAATCCTTCTGATGAGACTCACGGTCCTTACCAACGATTTCCTCTGCTTCTTGGTCGGTTAGATTTTCAATGCCTTGCTGTGTTTTTAGGTGGAACTTAACCCAGTAACGCTTATTATCGTCGCTGATAAAGCTAAAAGTGTGGCTTCCATAACCATTCATGTGGCGATAGGTTTTGGGTAAGCCTCGATCACTCATCACAACGGTCACCTGGTGTAACGCTTCTGGTAGTAAAGTCCAGAAGTCCCAGTTGGTGTTTGCCGAGCGCATGTTGGTTCTCGGGTCGCGCTTGACGGCGTGATTTAGATCCGGAAATTTCAAAGGATCACGCAAGAAAAATACTGGAGTATTATTTCCCACTAAGTCCCAGTTACCCTGCTCCGTATAGAATTTAACAGCAAAACCACGAATATCGCGCTCAGCATCAGCCGCTCCACGCTCACCAGCAACCGTAGAAAATCGTACAAAAACATCGGTTTTCTTACCCACCTCTGAGAAAACTTTGGCTTTAGTGTATTTGGTAATATCGTGAGTGACAGTAAAGGTTCCGTAAGCACCAGAGCCTTTTGCATGCATACGGCGCTCAGGAATGACTTCGCGGTCAAAGTGCGCCATTTTTTCTAAGAACCACGCATCCTGAAGTAGTAAGGGACCGCGAGGTCCCACGGTCATAGAGTTTTGATTATCGGCAACGGGTGCACCGTTGCTTTGAGTTAAAAACGGGCATCCTGAATTATTGGGTTTATCTTTTTCGCTCATGGTAGGTCCTCTTCTGCTATAAACAATTTTACTGTGGTACTTCCACAGCTGTTTACTATATGACCTACTCTAGCAATAAATTATTGATAGTTATATTGCTTAATTATTATGACTTTAATAGTATTTTTTTATCGTTAGACATGAACTCTTAACTTTTAACTATAGTCTACAGGGTTAACTCTCAGCTATATACTGAAAGCGTTTAATGCTTTGACCATCTCTAGTGATTGTTTCACCGAACATTTCTAACGGTCGAGCCCATATACCGTAATCACCGTACAGAGCTTTATATACCACCAGCCATTCGCGAGTTTCTGAATGTCTTGCTAAATTCAAAACTTGGTATTTTTCACCTTTGAAGTGTTGATAAATCCCAGGCTTTAAGCTCGGTTCCGTATCATGATTATTATCTTTGTGTTTTTCGTTGCTGTTGTCTTTAAACATAGATTTCTTCTTCATGAGGTTAATTAATGGTTTGTAGCCCATTCATAGCCTTTTCGCCAAATCGATTCTAAAGGACCACGCTTAAAGTATTTAAACCATACTGCCACAAACATAAGCTGAAATGCCCAGATTGCTAGAGTCACAAGCCATAACTCGCTACGACTGACTTTTCCGAACCAATCAAAGCCATAGCCATAGAAGAGCATTGCACAGATCAGGCTTTGCATAATGTACAGTGAAAAAGCCATACGCCCTGCTTTGGCTAAGATACTCTGTACCGAAGCGAGGAAACTGGTTCTCCCCCATAACATGATCAGTCCAAGATAGCCGAAAGCTAGGATGATACTCCCTAAGTAAAACCCTAAACTATTGACTCCCATAAACGCATCGTAACTAAAGCCCGAGTTAACAAACGCCCAAGTAGCGCCCAACGATATGACTAACCCTATAAGAAGCCCCCAAATAGCACACTGCTTAAGCGCTGCTTTAGAGGTCAATACACCAAGTTTCCATAAGCCCATACCAAGCATCATCAGGCCGCAGCAACGCCACACAGTGAAATAGACAAAATCTAATGACTGTCTTTGCCACGCTGCCGCAACTCTGTCTGGTGTCAGTGCCCACCAAGAGCCTTGATATTTTTGTAACGCTTGCTGTTGCGTTGTAGTAGCCTCAGGCGACCACCAATCTGGAGTAGCCGGTGGGTTAGTCATGTTCTGGATGGCATTCCACATATCTGGAGCAACCGAACCAAAAGCAAGTAATAGTCCCAGGCCCACTAATACAGACGCTGGGGTAGCTCGTAGCCAAAAAACAAGTAAACCACAAATCGCATAAGCGACAAGGATATCCCCATCCCAAATCAAATAGGCATGAGCTAAGCCAAATAATAGGAGCAATAAGGATCGGTAAACAAAAGGCTTAGCTGGGCTCGCCCCTAACTTTTCATACTTGGCAGAGAACAGCATAATGCCGACGCCATATAGCATGGCTAACAGAGTCATAAACCTTTGTTTGACTAAACTGTACTCGAGGAACCAAGCCCACTGATCAAGACTTGAAAACTCTCCGAACGCCAGTGGGTTATATCGAAGCAAGCTAGGGGTGGAGAAGTAATTGATATTAATAATTAAGATCGCGAGGATGACAACACCACGAAGTATATCCAAGTTCGCTAACCGTGAGGTTTTAATTTCCATTGCTTCGGCATCTGGTTGTCGCATATAGCCTAATCCTTGTTGTTTGTTACTACGTACCAATAAAGCGTGCACATCAATATACATCCTTGTCAGGCATAAAAAAAGCGACCCAAGGGTCGCTTTTCTGTGCTTGCTAGCGCAGCGGTATTAAGCTTCGAAAGGATGTCGCTTAATAATAGTTTCTACGCGATCTGGACCTGTTGAAATAATATCGACAGGAGTACCGACCAATTCTTCTACTTTAGCGATAAAGTCTAAAGCGTTTTGTGGTAAGTCATCAAGCGACTTGGCGCCGAAGGTTGTTTCGCTCCAACCTGGCATTTCAATATAAACAGGTTCTACGCGTTCATAGTCTTCAGCACCGCACGGTGTACTATCAAGCTCACCATTGACCGAGCAGTTGTATTTCACTGCAATCTTAACGGTATCAAGTCCATCTAGAACATCCAGCTTAGTCATACAAAGACCAGATACACTGTTAATGTCCACCGCACGCTTTAAAGCTACTGCATCGAGCCAACCACAACGACGAGGTCTGCCAGTTGTCGCGCCAAACTCATTACCTTTCTCAGCCAAACGCATACCAGTATCGTCAAACAATTCCGTTGGGAATGGACCACCACCGACACGCGTGGTGTAAGCTTTGGTGATACCTAATACGTAATCAATATGACGCGGTCCTACGCCTGCACCGGTGGCAACACCGCCTGCAGTCGTATTCGATGATGTCACATAAGGATAAGTACCGTGGTCAATGTCCAACAAAGTGCCTTGTGCACCTTCAAACATCAGTTTATCGCCCTTGCGGCGCATATCAGCTAAGATCGCTGGAACATCAGCAACCATAGGCTTTAACCAAGCTGCATATTCTTTGCAAAGCGCTAATGTTGCGTCAATATCAATCGCTTCAGCGTTATAATATTGAGTCAGAGCAAAGTTATGTAGCTCCATAACTTCACGTAATTTTTCTTCCAAACGCGCTTCATCAAACAGGTCTTCAACACGCAAGCCACGACGAGAAACCTTGTCCTCATACGCTGGGCCGATACCACGGCCAGTCGTGCCAATCTTCTTTTCAGGATGGCGCGCAGCTTCTCGCGCATTATCTAAGGCGACATGATAAGGAAGGATCAATGGGCACGCAGGGCTCACACGCAAACGCTCTTCAACAGGAACGCTACGCTCTTTCAGCATATCCATTTCTTTTTTCAGAGCATCTGGCGCTAACACCACACCATTACCGATATAGCACATTACGTCATCATTCAAGATGCCTGACGGAATTAAGTGGAGTACGGTTTTTTCTCCATGAATGACCAATGTATGACCCGCATTATGACCGCCTTGATAGCGAACGACTGCGTCCGCTTGCTCGGTCAACAAATCAACAATCTTACCTTTACCTTCATCACCCCATTGGGTGCCTAAAACCACAACACTTTGTGCCATTACTTAACTCTTACCCTACTTTTGTAGATGAATCGTTCGTTGTCCAAACATGGACACCAAACCGCGCATTTTACCGTTATCGTCAGCGAAAATCCCCCTTTTTTTTTATAAAAAGGTCAATTTTTCACCGCTCTAAAACTCTATCCAGTTATAGCCCCTGTTTTTCAACGAGTTAGTTATAACATCTACAGGTTGCTTTAACACAAACTATCGCTAGCTGACGAAAAACACCCAACCAAGACCCAGCAACATTAAGACTAAACCGATCATTCGCAACTGGCCATCCGGTCTACTCGACATGTCACTCACCATTTTCTTCCAAGCTTTAGGAGCCAGCGTTGGAATCAAGCCCTCTAGCACCAGCACTAAGCCCATCGCTATTAACCATTCTTCTGACATAAAGCCTCCAGCTCATAAAAAAGGCCAGCTAGGCTGGCCTTTTTACTATTATCAATATTAGTTTTTACCTTCAGCGTCTTTAAAGTACTTAAAGAACTCGCTATCAGGCTTAATCACTAACACATCTTCCTTACTCTTAAACGACTCTTTGTAAGCGTCTAAGCTTCTCAAAAAAGCATAAAAGTCACGATTTTTATTATAGGTTTTAGCATACATTTCAGCTACTTCTGCATCAGCTTCACCGCGACGAGTACGCGCATATTCATCCGCTTCCGCAAGTGTTTTCTTAACATCTGCATCAGTCTCTGAGCGAATAATGTTTGCTTTTTGTTGCCCTTCACTTCGTATTGCAATAGCTTTAGCCTTACGTTCAGAAATAATCTGATTGTAAACGTCAGCCAAAACTCTCGAAGTGTAGTTAACTTTTTTCACTCGCAAATCAACTAACTCAATACCGTACTCTTTAACTCTCGGGTTAACGAAACCTTTAATGTCATCCATCAAATCATCACGCTGTTCCGAAATAGCTTCTTCTAAAGTTCGCTGACCAAATTGGTTACGTAAGCCGTTATCAATGAATCGCTCCAGACGACCTTCAGCTTCTTTAAAATCGCCATTCGTTTTTAAATAAAACTGTGAGAAGTCATTAATACGCCATTGCGCATAAGTGTCTACATCCAAAAACTCTTTGTTTTCAGTTGTAAACACATCCGGCTGACCATCCATTGTTTGTGTACGGGCATCAAGTTTAATCACACTTTCAATATAAGGAAATTTAAAGTGTATACCTGGCTCATAAACAGTCGGCATATTATCAGCGTCACGCGCGACTTTACTAAATCGAAGCTTCAAAGCCCTTTCGCCTTCATCGATAACGAAAATAGAGCCTGATAGTATTAGCATTACGATGACAACGATGATCGCTACAAAGAAGTTTTTATTTGGCATCGTTTACTCCTTTTGATCTTTTCATAATATTATCAAGAGGGATATACATCATGTTATTTCCACCCTCCACATCAAGGATGACCTTCGAAGTGTTTGCTAACACTTGTTCCATCATATCAATGTACAAGCGGGTACGAGTAATTTCAGGAGCCGCTTCGTACTGAGGTAATAACTGCTCAAAGCGTGCAACCTCACCCTTTGCTTTACCCAAAACTTGTGAATAGTAACCATTAGCAAGTTGCTTAATTTCCTCAGCCTTTGAAATAGCCAATGGGAGCTCTCTATTCCTATATGCATCAGCCTCTTGCTCTAAACGTTTAGCATCTTGAGAAGCTCTGTTTACCTCTTCAAAAGCATCATTCACTTCTTTCGGTGGCTTAGCACTTTCTAAAGTAATAGTCCTCACTAACAAGCCACTATTATAAGACGCCAGAATCTCAGGTAATAAAGCCTGTAACTCGGCCTGAATTTTTGCCTTACCGTCAGTCAAAATCGGGTCGACTTCAGAGTTACCAACAACCTGTCTTAAAGCACTCTCAGAAGCTTGAATAAGCGCTGTTTTAGGATTCTTTAAGTTAAATAAGTAGTCTTTCGGTTTATTGACTTGATACTGAATACCGATATCAACTTCAATGATATTGATGTCTTTTGTCAGCATAATAGCGCTGATTCGTTCTTCACGAATCTGATCAATATTAACTTTCTTAATTTTTTGTACACCAAAAGGAAGCCAACCTAAGCCTGGTTCTACCGTTCTTGAGTACTCTCCAAAATGCAGGATTACGCCTCTTTCTGCTTCTTTAACGGTATAAAAACCTTTAATAATATAGAAAACAGCAAAGATCACGATTCCAATGACCAAAAAGTTTCTGCCACCGCCATCTGATTTGCCATTGCCACCACCAAAAATACCGCCGATTTTTTCACCGGCTTTTTTGATCATGTCATCCAGATCATTATTGTTATTTGGGCGTTTTTTGCCCCATGGGTCTTGATTGTTATTACCCGGTTCATTCCAGGCCATAGACACTTCTCCAATTACTGTTAAATTTGAATAACCATAAATAAATTAAGGGCTAAACAGCCCCAGCAAATCGTTACTTCTCGCTCTGATAGCTATACTATCATGAACTAAGGACAAACTGGCTCAAATCTTTATCCAGCTGTTTCCCTAAACGAATCCAGTCTGCTTGCTCAAGCCTGATATCCAGTAGCATGTCACCATTGTCGGCGACACCCTCTTCTTCTATTGCTTGTAGCTCGTACAATAATCCCCGTAAACGTCCTTCTTGTGGCGGTAATCGTAATTGAGCACTGAATTGTTGCTCTTCTGCAAGCTCTTCAATAGCCTCGAGCAACAGCTCGATGCCTTGTTCTTTAACGGCTGAAGTCCATACGCGAATGGGAATGCCTTCATCATCGCGCTCAATTCTCGGCTCAGCGCCCTCTATCATATCAATTTTGTTATAGACTTCTAAAGTCCGTATTTCATTTGCGCCAATATCGGACAGAACTTCCCACACCTGCTCAATGTTCTCATCACGTCGTTCGCTCGCAGCATCAATCACGTGCAAAAGAATGTCAGCTTCAACGGACTCTTCTAAGGTCGCGCGGAAAGCTGCCACTAACTCATGCGGCAAGTGGCGAATAAAACCCACAGTATCCGCTAAGATCACATCACTACCCTGCGGTAAAGAAACGCGGCGTAACGTAGGGTCCAGCGTTGCAAACAACTTATCTTCTGCGAGCACATCAGCTTCCGTTAACAGATTAAATAATGTCGATTTACCCGCATTGGTATAACCCACAATAGAAACTGTTTTAATATTTGCACGTTTTCTAGAGCGACGCCCTTGCTCACGTTGGCGCCCTACTTTATCGAGCCGCTTTTCAATATGCTTAATACGATCGCGTATCAGTCGTCTATCCGTTTCTAACTGAGTTTCACCCGGACCGCGCATACCAATACCACCTTTTTGACGCTCTAGGTGAGTCCAACCTCTTACTAGACGCGTCGACAAATGGCGTAGTTGGGCAAGCTCAACTTGTAATTTACCCTCAAAAGTAAAAGCGCGCTGTGCGAAAATATCCAGAATCAAACCAATACGGTCAATGACACGGCATTTCGCAACTTTCTCAATATTACGCTCTTGGGTCGGCGAAAGGTTGTGGTTAAAAATAATGACATTAGCTTCGGTCGCTTCTTTAACACTCTGAATTTCTTCAATTTTACCCTTACCAATAAAAAACTTAGGATCGGGCGAATGGCGCTTGGCGGTGACGATATCCATCACTTTTAGCCCCGCAGAGCGAACGAGTTCAACGAATTCTTGTAAATCTTCTTGATTGGATTCCTGATCGAAATCTATATGAACCAAGATGGCGGATTCGCCGCCACTATGACGGTCAAACAATAAACAACCTCAAAAGTCGGTAGTTAATTTAAGATAGGATAGTGTAAAACGACCCGCCGAAATAAACCAGCAGGTCGTTGTATCAGAATATGTAAGATAGGTGTTTAGGTAATATGTTACAGACCGCCCATTGGGCCACCTGTGTATCCACCACCGCCACCTGAGCCGCTCGACATTGGGCCACCCATGCCACCAGAGCTACCCATGCCCCCTTGGCTGCCTTGGTCTTCGCGTGATCCACCATTTTCATTTTGGTAATGACTACGAACATTGCGGATAGGCACAACCGTTGAAATGGCATGCTTATAAACCATCTGACTCACAGTGTTCTTTAACAAAATGACGAATTGGTCAAAAGATTCGATTTGGCCCTGTAGCTTAATGCCATTAACCAAGTAAATCGATACGGGTACTTTCTCGCGTCTAAGTGCGTTCAAGAAAGGGTCTTGTAGTGATTGCCCTTTTGACATTACTCTCTCCTGTTCTTTATTAATTTATGTTTATTCAGATTAGCTTTTCTTATTGAAACTGTTGTAAAACTAACCTGCTCTTTATTCATTACTACTACAAATCGTTTTGGAACAAATTCCAAGTAAAAGTGTACATCATTTGGTCAAGCAGATCGAGATATATCAATAGGATATGGTAGCTTTTAGGCTAGTTTTAACAATTGCGTCACGTCTTGATAAATCTCAGATGGCGCCTTCTGAGAGTTAATCCAGTGTAAATTTGACCAACTCCTGAGCCATGTAAATTGACGCTTTGCCAGCTGACGAGTGGCAATAATTCCTCTCTCGATAGCGTGCTCTAAACTCATCTCACCTTCTAAATGCTGCCACATCTGGCGATAACCTACCGAACGAATAGCCGGTAAGTCAGCATTAAGCTCTGCTCTTTGGTGCAACCGTTTGACCTCATCTAAAAATCCTTGTTCCATCATTAAACGGAACCGTGTCTCAATTCTTTGATGTAAAAAAGCACGGTCTTCAGGGGCGATCGCTATCTGCGTGACATCATAGGGAAACTCTTCCTGTTCTTGTTCTTGGTGCAGTTTCGATAAGGGTTTCCCGGTAATATGATAAACCTCAAGTGCTCGCAAGGTTCGTTGCGGATCATTCTCATGAATGCGCTTCGCGGAAATGGGGTCAATCGAGGCCAGTTCTTGATGTAAAACTGAAAGCCCCTTGGCATCTAAGCGCTTCTGAAGCTGCTGACGAATAATGGGGTCGGTATCAGGCAGGTTATTCATGCCTTCTAACAATGCTTTGTAGTAAAGCATTGTGCCACCGACCAACAATGGAGTGCGCCCTTTGTTGGTAATATCCTGCATTTCACGCAATGCATCGTCTCTGAATTGCGCGGCAGAATAAGGTTCGGCCGGATCACAAATATCGATCAGTCGGTGTGGTGCTAGCGCCAGTTCTTCCGCGGATGGTTTCGCAGAACCAATGTCCATCCCCTTATAGACCATGGCAGAGTCAACACTGATAATGTCACATTGATGCTCCTGCACAAGGCGAATAGCTAGTTCCGTTTTACCCGAAGCGGTTGGCCCCATAATAAAAAACGCTTTTGGTTTTCTCTCGCTGTTTGAGCTCACACCATCACCCCGCCTGTGACTCAGATTTTTGCTTCAATGCCAGCCAACCAGCCAGCTCTTCTGCTAATACAAACTGGCAATAGGGTGACTGCTGCCAGTTATGCGGCGTCAGAAAATCTGTCCAAGATTGCTTTGTATCCACCTGCCAGTAATCATCAAGGGCTTTAATCAGTCGAGTCTTTAGTTGTTCTAAGCTCACAACCGCAGTTTCATGAGTATCTGCTTGTGCCGTCTCATAAAGTACATTTTGCGTTAATTGCTTAATATCAACATGAAGTATTGAAGCTGGGACTTTTCTTAAAGCTACCGACTGCGGCCCTGTAACGTTTAAATCAAACCCAAGTTTTGCCCAATTTGAAATGCTTTCATCAGAAAGCGTATCCGCTGGAATACCTAAACGTTCAGGAATTAACAAAGGCCGTTGTTTCACATCACAACTCTGCCACTCTTTATGCAAAAGCTGAGCGGTGTAATCCAACCAAAAGCCTCGAACATCAAGTACCTGAAGTCCCTTATCTTTGGGCTGTATTAGAAAACGATCAGCGACTAAAATAAAATTCCCGACCTGACCAGCCCCTTTTGGAGCATAGGACTGAAAGTGACGCTCTTTTCCCGTAAGTTGTCGTGACTTATTGTCATCGGGGCGCACCATTGGCTCCTGCTCGACAGAAACTCCAGCCTCCAACCTCGGGTGATAATACTCATCCTTAAGTTCGTGGTTTTGCGGTATGTAGGCTCTATGGACTTCTTCCACCCGCCTTAAATCTTCCGCGTGCAATACCTCACCTTGGGACAGCAAGCAGTCTGACACAGCCCTAGAAATAAAATCATGAACTTGTCTCGCATCAGAAAACCGGACCTCATGCTTAGTCGGATGAACGTTGACATCCACCTTCTCAGCATCCAACTCAAGGTAAAGAACGTATGCAGGAACTCGCCCCGTGGGTAGCAAGTCTTGATAGGCTTGCCGAATGGCATGGTTCAGGGTGCGGTCTCGAACAGCACGACCGTTGACGAATACATACTGGCTCATGTTCGAATTTTGGTGAAAATCTGGGTGAGATAGCCACCCCCATAAACGTAAGTGGTCAATACTGGCGTCTAAAACCAACGACTGACTTAGGAAGTTATTGCTAACAATCGAGCCAATACGCTGTTTTTGTTGCTCCTCAGACTGTGCGGCAGGGATTCGTTTTGTGACTTTGCCATTATGTTTTAAAGTGAAAGCTACCTGCGGCGAAGCCAAGGCGACTCGCTTCATGGTTTCTTCGATATGAACATACTCAGTACGTTCAGCGCGCAAAAACTTTTGTCGAGCTGGCGTATTAAAAAATAAATCCCTGACCTCAACGATAGTCCCTACGGGCATTGGTCGAGGCTGGATGTCTACCGCCATATCTTGTCCCTGAGCGATGGCCGACCAACCGGTGGAATTATCACTTGCAGTACTTGCTTTAGAACTTAACGTTAATCGAGCTACGGAACTAATACTGGCTAAAGCCTCTCCGCGAAACCCCAGTGTATGAATAGCCTTTAGATCTTCCGTGCGTTCGATTTTACTGGTGGCATGTCGCGCCAGAGCTAACCCAAGCTCTTCACGCTCAATACCATGACCATCGTCTGTAATCCGAATCAGTCGCGTTCCCCCGCGCTCGACATCCAGCTGAATTCGAGTAGCACCAGCATCAACCGCATTTTCCAGCAGTTCTTTCACTACCGACGAAGGTCGCTCGACGACTTCACCAGCAGCAATCTGGTTCGCTAACAGTGGGGAAAGCTTTTTAATGTGCATATCTGTCTGGGTAGCTGTTAGCTACGAGGGATCACTAACTTTTGACCAATTCGAACCGTATTCGAGGTCATTTTATTAGCTCTTTTGATTTCATTAACGCTAGTATTAAAGCGCTTCGCAACCTTAATAAGATTATCGCCTCGCTTTACATGGTAAATGTTCTTTCGGTATAAGCTGGCAAACTTAGTACCATCCGGCGCATGATTCTTAAAATAATCAACGATGCCGTCTCTAACCGCGCCTGCAAGTTTGCGGCGATACGATGAGGTTTTAAGCAAGCGCTCTTCACCGGGATTAGAAATAAATCCAGACTCCACCAAAATCGATGGGATATCAGGGTTTTTAAGCACGAGTAGCGAGTTTTCTTCCACATAGTGCTTGTGCATCTTTGGGGCAACGCGCTTCATCGCTGAATGGACTTCTTTGCCAACTTTAAAGCTTTCCGCAATCGAACTTTCCATCTGCAAATCTAACAACACCGAACGCACCGAATTATCATACTCGGATAAGACCACAGTACTGTCGACACCGCCCAACAGCTCTGATTTTTCTTCCTGCAACTTCATCCAGCGAGCTACTTCAGATTTAGCGCCGTAGAGGTTCAAGACCCAAACCGATGCCCCTCTGGCTTTAGGGCTTTTAAAACCGTCCGCATGCACCGATACAAATAAATCCGCACGGTGTTTTCGTGCAATGTCGGTACGTTTACGATGTGGAATATAATAATCTCCCTCACGCACCATAATAGCCTTTAAGCCGTTCACCGAGTTAATAGCATCGACCAAATCTCTAGACAACTTAAGCACAATATCTTTTTCGCGGGTACCGCTGGGGCCCATGGCACCGGGGTCTTCACCACCATGCCCCGCATCCACGGCAATCACAATATCTCGCTCCGCACCAATAGCAGACTCGGGTGGCTTGATGACTTCGCGTTTCTTATCCAGCAAGTCGATAACCAGACGATCGCTGTACTCTTGATAAGGTTTTAAAGAAAAACTCTTGGGTTCCGCACTTTTATTTAAATCAAGTACTAACCTTAGGACCCCTTCTCTCGGTGGCTTGCTTTGGCGCACACGCTTTACTAGATCACTTTTAATGTCTAGCTGATTCAAGTCAACAGAGACGCGGGACTCAGGGATATCGACCACAATTCGGTCAGGATTGGTAAGGACAGTTAATTCGTGCTCGACAGGAGAGGTCAGGTCGAAAACAACCCGTGTCGATTCTGGAGATTGCCAAAACCTCATGCTTTTGATGACCGCAGCTTGGGCTGCAAAGCCGAACATCAAGGTAGCGGCGAATAATGTTTTTGTAAAATGCTTTTTTATCATTGTCACTTTGCAGTTACTGCTCCATTTGATTTTGGCACAAATTAGCGTCACTTGGCTAGTTTTTGGCTAACTTTTGACGTATTTTCTGTGCCAGATCTTGCCCTAACACCGAATCGGTAAAAGCCAACTCTGCTTTTCGCCCTAAGTCTTGATACGTCAGTTCTATTACCAAGTCAGCTTTAGGGATCATACCGTCGCCTTTGTCTGGCCACTCAAAAACCAGTAAAGAGTCCTCATCTTGATATTCCCGAATACCGATAAACTCAAGCTCTTCTGGGTCTGCCAAGCGGTATAAATCAAAGTGATAAACACTGTGACCGTTTAATTCATAAGGTTCAACCAGCGTATACGTCGGGCTTTTCACTGCCCCTGTATGGCCAAGGCCCTGCAACAGACCGCGGACAAACGTCGTTTTACCAGCCCCCAAATCGCCATACATATAGATGGTAAAAGGTCGCGGTAACAACTCTGATAAAGCCAAGCCGAGGCCTACCGTTTCAGTGTCATTCTCTAAAAAAAAACTTAATTGTGGTTTGTCTAATACCGTATTTTCCACCCCAAACTCCCTAGTTCGAAGATTGCTCCAGCTGCTTGAGCCAAATTACTAATTCATCAATCACTTCTGAGGCCAGTAAACCTCGGCGCCTGCCGTTAGCGACGCCAACTTTGCAGCTTTGATCCCATTAAGCAGGTCAATCAGCTGACAATAGTCATCCTTAAGCTCTCCGGTAACGCCAGTTCCCAACAAAGCATCAACGATCACATCAGCGAAAGACAACTCCTGCGTTTTAGCTTCTTCAATACCTAAAATATCAAACGTTTGATGGGATTCTTTTTTTATCGAAAGCAGATCTTGCCACGCCTTTTGAGGATCACCGCTAAACTCCGAATAAGCTTTAAGTGCTACCAGAGTGACGTTAAATCCCGCTTGAAGCGCATGTTTAGCAACGACTAAACCATCGCCAGCGTTGTTACCTGCTCCAGTCGCAATCAGCCAATGCTGGGCTTGTGGCCACAGCCGGCGAGCCCGCTCAAAAGCGCTGGCGCCTGCTCTTTGCATCAATTCATACAGCTCAATACCTTGCTCATCGACAAAGGCTTGCTCAATCTGCTTGATACTGTCAACGGAGAACAAAGGTTGCATAGTAAGCTTAATTCGATTCCGTCAGATCAATAAGGTGCTCACGATAATAGGCACATTCAGCAATAGACTCACGAATATCGTCCAGCGCTAAATGCGTCGCACTCTTTTTAAACCCTGGCAGAATCCCTGGCTTCCAGCGACGTGCCAGCTCCTTTAAGGTGCTTACGTCCAAATGACGGTAATGAAAATAGCGTTCAAGTTCCGGCATATGCTTCACCATAAAGCGGCGATCTTGGCAGATCGAGTTACCACACATTGGCGACTTACCTTCCGGCACCCACTGTTTCAAAAACTCGATGGTTTGGCGAGACGCTTCGGCCTCACTAACGGTGCTATCCTTAACACGTTGAGTAAGTCCTGACTTACCATGTTGCTCAACGCACCACTCATTCATGTTAGCCAGCGTATCGTCGTCCTGATGAATGGCCAACACTGGGCCTTCGGCCAATATGTTCAAATCCTTATCGGTTACGATGGTGGCGATTTCAATCACTTTATCGGTTTCAGGATCCAATCCCGTCATTTCGAGATCCAGCCAAATTAAATTATCTGCGTTTTGTGCCACAAAACACTCCTGTTCGTTGAGTTTTGCTAAAAATATGGTGTCACTTCAGTTATTATAGACACAATTTAAAATACATGCAGATCAAAGCAACCTATTTTGGAGTATTTATGGAACAGTTAGCATCAGTGCAACTCTCTAAACAGGAGTGTGTACATAACGACGACTCAAAAAAGCCATTGGGTGATGACACTCGCGATACACTATTAAAAGAACAGCTTCCTGAGTGGAATTACGATGCTGATAAAGGCGAAGTATCGCGTAAATTCAAGTTTAAAAACTATTATCACACCATGGCTTTCGTTAATGCGGTGGCTTGGATTGCCAATAAACAAGCACACCACCCTGATCTCGAAGTGAGCTATGGTCACTGTCTTGTACGTTACACCACACATGACGCTGGCAATAGCTTGTGTCTCAACGACCTGATTTGTGCTGCGCATATTGATGCGTTAGACAATAACGGTTCATTCGGTCCGAACTTTCAAGACTAATATCACACAAGGCCTGAGCATTGGGAAAAAAACGTAAGCACAATAAAAAACAGCGTCAGGAAGCTTCTGACGAGGTCAATATCAACTCCGAAGAGCTTGGGCCTGAAGAACAAGGGATCGTGATCAGTCGCTTTGGTCAGCAGGTCGATATTGCTGACCAAAACTTCGAGACCATTCGTTGTTTTCTAAGACGCGCCAAAGAAGTTCCCGTTGTGGGCGATAAAGCAACTTTTCAGCGCCAAGAGAAGCTTGATACGGGTGTTCTGGTTAGATTTGAAGAGCGCACATCACTATTAAAACGCCCAACCCCACACCATGGCATTAAACCTGTGGCGGCCAATATTGACTTAGTGGCCCTACTTTTAGCACCAGAGCTTGGTTTTTCCGAAATGCTACTCGATCGTTATTTGGTCGCAGCCGAATCAAGTAATATCCCCGTTTGGTTGGTATTTAATAAGTGGGACCTTTTAAACGACGAAGAGCGTGCCGACATACAACAACGCTTGAAAACCTACCAAGATATCGGTTACCCGATTTACTACATCAGCGCCAAGCATGGCGATCAAGTAGATGAGCTGGTTAAGGACTTACGTGGTAAACAACTCTTATTGGCAGGACAATCTGGCGTGGGTAAATCCACTCTGATTAAGTATTTATTTCCAGAGCTCGAAGTCGCCACCGCTGATATTTCAGAAACCTCAGGTCTTGGCACTCACACCACCACCGCCTCAAGACTCTACAAACTCGACGATGAGACTTATCTCGTCGACTCGCCAGGGGTTCGTGAGTTTGGTTTGTGGCACCTCGAAGATCACGACATCCAGCAAGGTTTTGTGGAAATTTATAAGCTCGCCGAAAACTGCAAATTCCGTGACTGTAAACACATCAAAGAGCCTGGCTGCGCAGTACTCGCTGCTGCTAAAAACGGCGAGATCGCAGAATCACGTATGAAAAACTACCACCACCTAATTCAAAACTACGATCAGCAGTTTAGTTAAGCGATAAGAAAAGCTCACAAACAGACGAATGTGTAACCATCCTTACCATTAGTCTGTTTGAATAATTTAAGTTACAATCCATTCATCTAAAGTAACGATTGAAACCACCATGGCTGACAAACTTAAAGTCTTATTACAATACCTAATTCCCCAGCACGGAATTTCTCTTTTAATGGGGAAGGTTGCTGAGAGTAAAAACGCTACCATCAAAAATACTTTTGCCAAATGGTTCATCAAAAAGTACGGCATCGACATGAGTATTGCCGAGCGCGAAAATCCTGAAGATTATGAAACCTTTAATGATTTTTTTACGCGCAGCTTAAAAGACGGTGTTCGTCCGATTGCAGAAGGTGACTCGGTTATCGTCAACCCTGCTGACGGTAATGTGAGCCAGCTGGGTCCTATTGATAATGACTTTATATTTCAAGCGAAAGGCCATCGTTATAGCGCCAAGACGTTATTAGGTGGCGATGCTGAACTTGCGAAGCCCTTTGAGAATGGCGAGTTTGCGACTATTTATTTGTCCCCGAAAGATTACCACCGCGTGCACATGCCGATGACAGGCAAGCTGACGAAAATGCTTCATGTGCCAGGCAAGCTATTCAGCGTCAATCCTTTAACCGCACGCAATGTTCCTAACCTATTTGCGCGCAATGAACGCGTAGTCGCCATGTTTGACACGGACTTAGGTCCAATGGCGATGGTGTTGGTCGGCGCAACCATTGTTGGCAGCATCGAAACCGTTTGGGAAGGCACTATCACGCCACCGACGCGTGATGATGTCAAAGTGTGGGACTATCAAGATCAAAACATAACTCTTGAGAAAGGGGCTGAAATGGGCCGCTTTAAGCTGGGCTCTACGGTGATTTTATTATTCCCTAAAGACACCATGACTTGGGAAGACTCCATGAAAGCTAATGCTCCAACCGTCATGGGCACTGCGTTAGCTCGCAAAAGTTAGTCCCAAAGAAAGTCGCTCCTAATAACAGCCCCTCAATCGGTGCTAAGACGACTTAGCACCGACTTGCCTTTATCATACATCTCTGCCATTCTTATCCAAGCAATTGATAATTAAAACAATTGGAGTCAAGACTATGGCCACAGAGAGCACCAAATACACCTTATTAATGCGTATCCTGCACTGGCTCATCGCCGTCCTAATTTTGGGCATGATTGGGGTTGGCTGGTACATGGCGGGATTGCCTGATGAGCACCCAACTAAATACGACATCTACCCCATCCACAAATCCATTGGCATCACCTTATTGGGGTTAGTCGTTATCCGTTTACTGGTTAGGTTTTTCAGCCCAATCCCCAAGCTGCCACGAGAACTGTCAGGCTGGGAAAAAGTTTTAACTAAAACCGTGCACTTCCTGCTTTATCTATTAATGATATTAGTACCGATCTCTGGCTATATGATGTCTGACTTCGCTGGCTTCCCGGTAGAATGGTTCGGTATTGAAATCCCTGGTTTTGTTGAGGACAACATGGACAACTCCCAGAGTGCTCTCGATGCTCACGGCATTTTACCCTACATCTTATTAGGATTAATCGCACTGCACCTGCTTGGTTCTTTAAAACACCGCTTCCTAGATAAAGGTAAGAATACTGACGTTTTAAAGCGAATGTTATAACAACCACTGAAAACACTCGCTCAGAATAAAAAAAGCCCTAATATGCATTAGGGCTTTATTTCAATTAACGAAATAGCTTGCTCGCCATACCTGCGACGTCATCCAGTACAGAGCCGTCATTATCTGAATCGAGCAAACCTTGCTGACTTTGCTGGCTGTTCGTTTCTTTAGTGAGTGAGCCCATCAGCATATTGGCAGCCAAAGGTAAGATTTGCTTTAAAATACCGCTATCAATCCCAGTTTTGCTTGAAGCTTGCTCAGCTACTTGGCGACTGGTTTCTTTGCTCCCCAGCAAGTGACCTAATATTGCGTTACCATTATCAACAGCTTGTGGTTCGGTTAAGCGCTGTGGCTGCTCAATGTATTCTTGATTCTTGCTATTGGACAAGGCGCCTAGTAATGACTCGAGTCCACCCTGTTGTTGCGTATTATGTTGTATCCCTTTCTTTAAAGAGGGTAACAGTTGCTCTAAGGCGTTACTGGTTTGTTGTTTGTCTAAATTAAACTGTTTCGCTATTTGCTCTACAGCCCCTGAGTTTTGTGACCCTAAAACCATATTCACTAAATCCTGCATACCCGCTCCTAAGATTCCATACAAAAAATAACTATACCCCCAGATGAAATTGTTGGCAAAAGTGCTATCCTAAGTTTTAACTTTATTTACTTTTTTTATTGATACCTCATTATCATTAGGTACCGACTAAAGACGATAGAGAGAAGTTCTATGAGCGATCGGATGGAGCATTTCAAGCAACAAGTGTATTACTGGGTCAGCAAAATACCGAAAGGTAAAGTCACCAGTTATGGTGCTATAGCAAAGTTGTCCGGTTTCCCTCGACATGCTCGCCATGTCAGTAAAGCATTGGGGTCTGCCCCCAACCGAAAGCAGCTTCCATGGCAACGAGTCATTGGTGCGGATGGTAAAATAGCCTTTAATCCCGATAGCGAGCACTTTGCTATCCAGCAAACTTTATTAGAACAAGAAGGCGTTAAAGTGGTAAAAGGTAAAGTGGATCTAAAACAATATGCTTGGGAGCATCCACTTATGGAGAAAGCCAGCTCATCAAAAGGTGAGAACGGCATGCAGGCTGAGGAGTTCTTTAGATAACGTGAAGAAATTAAAGCGGTTGGCGTTGCTCCTGTAACGACTGGCAGTCAAGACAAAGCTCCGTTTCTGGGGCCACATCAAGACGCTTAAGGTTAATAGCTTCGCCACACTCTAAACAGAAACCAAAATCATCAGTCTCAGTTCGCTTCAGAGCTTTTCTTACAGCAATCAAACGCTTTTCGTCACGCTGATGGGCCGCACTAACCATCGCTTGCTGCTGCATAGCATCACCTCTGGATACTCTTCCCATGCGCGCCTGATCCAACTCAACTGCTTGACTGGCTTCAGATGACAAGCCTAAAAACTCCATCAATTCTGCTTCTAGCTGAATTAAATCTTTTGAGTATTTTTGAACTTGAGACTTTTTCATCAATGAATTCTAGTGTAAATGACTCAAGTGAGACACTTCATCAAACTTTCGTATCGCACCAATCAACTTGTCAGAGTCTGGATTTTCTTTAAACGCTTCTTGTGCTATTGGTGCTATTTGCGCAGGTCCCGGCGGTAGTTGCTTACGCTCAACGCTACGGCGCATTCTTGGTAAGAATACAAACTGCAACCATTGCTCCAGCTTTAAGGTATCCACACAAAAAGGCATGGAGCTTTCCAGAGCCTCAGGCGCAGGTCGCTTTTGTGACCACAAACCCAATTCCATCAGTCGCTTTTCGATCGTATCGAACACTTTTAAATATTCATCAAACCAATCTATCTGTTTCATCCGTATCACTAACCTTCTTGTATTAAAACCAATTTTACACCATTTGACTCATAATTTCAGATTCGGTTACTAACCACTAGGCATAAAAAAAGCCCGCCATAAGACGGGCTTCTGACGCTATTGAACACGCTTAGAAAGATAGCTTAACACCAACTTTCGCTGTTCTTGGCTTGTCTGGACGTGCGCCATAAGGCTCACGAGCAACGATTGAGTCTTCATCAGTGATATTCTCAATAGTCGCGTAGAAAGCGACATTCTCATTCGCTTGAATTTCACCAGATAGATCAATTAAAGTGCGTTCATCTGTGCGTTCAAACTCACCGCATGCAGGCTTAGTGCAAAGCGAGTCAAAATAGTTAATGCTAGCTAACACACTCCACTCAGAGTTATCGTAGCCAAGCATCAACTGCGCTTGGTTTTCAGGGATGTAAGGAATCGGTTGACCCGCTGTGACATCGCCCCAAACGTTACTGTCGAACGAGCTACCGAACTCAGTATCCGTAAATGTATAGCTTAAACGTGCAGGCCAGTTTTCAGCTAACTCACCCGTAACCAACAGCTCAACACCTTTAACTTCAGCTTTACCGCCGTTAAATTTGTCACCTTCGTTGTTAATGTCACAACCACTGTTAGCTAAAGTACACTCGCCAAGTAAGTTCTCGTAGTCACTGAAAAATGCGATCAACTCACTTGAGTACTGAGAACCACTAAAGCGTAGCCCCATCTCATAGTTCCAGCTTTCTTCAGGCTTGTCACTAGCGCTACTTCCTGGAGGTGCAAAACCTTTGTGTGCACCGAACAATACGCTCGTTGTATCATTGATTGCCCACACAGCACCGAAGCCTGGAAGGACTTCTGAAACGCTATTAGTACGAATGCTTGCTGCCGCTGAGCGGTCTGGCGCAGAACTCCAATCTTCACGCTTTAGCTCAACGTCTTCATAACGCACGCCTGGTGTTAACGTCCAGTCACCCCATGTAATGGTGTCTGTTAAGTAGTAAGAGTTAGCTTCTGCCGAATCAATACGGTTACCCGCATCACCCCACACACCTGCATCGACGACGACTAGCTGACCGTTTTCTTGTGCGAAGAAGCCTTGACGTTGGAATCGATCCGCTTCGTCTTCGTGTACGCGAATACCTAGCTGCATGTAGTGGTCTGCATCACCCGTCATAAAGTTCCAGTCTAGGCGAGCCTGAATACCTTCACTTAAATAAGAGCGGTTACCGTCAACTTTATCAATTAAGTCATTGCCGCTATCTGCGCCATTAAGGATTGACTGGTAATAATTCGCTAACGAACTGCCTCGGTTAGTATTAATTTCACCAATCACCGACGACCAACTAACACTGTTATAGCTACCAGGGTTAGCCGTATCTTCTACATAAAACTTACCCGTTTTATACCAGTTACGCGCAAAATCATTCTGATAAGCAGTAATGTTCAAATCAAAGCTATCGCTTAGGTCAGCAAAGTAGCTCAATACCACTTGCTGATGCTTACCCTTGAAGTTATCGCCAGCTGAAACGCCATACATTCTGTATGGATCCGCCGCATAATCAACGTCAGTCAAACCCATGTAAGACTGATCTGACTCTTCATAAGAGTTCTGCAATTTAATATCAAGTTGCTGGTAAACGTTGGCATCAGAATCTGTGTTAAAACGTAACTTTACGATTTGATCAGACTTTTCGAAGCCTGTGTCCTGACCAATGCGGTCAATTGTTTTAAAGCCGTCAGACTGATGATCATTCACTTCGAGTAAGTAACCAAAGTTATCGAAGCTGTCGCCATAATAGAAGTAGCCATGAAGCTCTTCATGCTGGCCTTTTTCTAACTTCAACTGACCTTCGCCATCTTGTGGGATCTGACGAGAAATCAAGTTAACTGCGCCGCCTACGGTAAATGGACCATACTTAATATTGGCTGGGCCTTTTAAGACTTCGATGCCGGTAATGCGATCAAAGGTTGGGAAGTAATAAGCCGATGATGCTGCATAAGGCGCTGGCGCGATGAGTACACCATCTTCCATCAAGCTAACACGACCAGTACGACTCGTACCCGTACCACGTAAACCAATATTAGGACGTAGTCCTAAACCATCTTCTAGCTGGACATACACACCAGGAACTTGACGAACAGCACGATTGACGTCGCTATACTTGAATTGCTCTAACTCAGCTTCCGTTACAATATGTGCAGAGCCCGCAACTTTTTTTGCGCTAGAACTATCACCAATAATAGTGATCGTCTCTAAATCTTCCTTTTGTTTTTCTTCAGCAATTGCAGGTGATGCAGTTGCCATCCCCAATACCACGGCAGAGGCCACGATACTAAAATGAAAAGGAGCTTTCATGTTATTACCTAACTGGTTATCTATAGAATATGACTTTCGGGTGAGATTATAAATCTAAATGATAATGATTACCATCACATATTTTATTTTTTTGACGGTTTCTTAGCTAGCTTTCGTTGCAGGGTTCGTCGATGCATTCCTAAAGCTCTAGCGGTGGCAGAAACATTGCCCTCATGCTGGGCCAGTACAGTTTGGATATGCTCCCACTCAAGCCTATCAACTGATAAAGGTTCTGCCTCATGCTCCTTATCGGTTGCTGTTGGTGCCTCTTCAAGAGCTTGCAGTATTTGCTTCGTTGTGGCGGGTTTTGGCAGGTAATTATCTGCACCAAGCTTAATCGCCTGTACCGTAGTGGCAATACTGGCGTATCCGGTTAAAACAAGGATGTTACTGCTGGGGTGATGCTCTCGTAGCTCTGTTAATATTGAAAGTCCTGAGTCATCTCCTAGAAAGAGATCTAAAATGATGTAATCCAGTTGAAGCGTTTGATGTCGCTGTTTTGCTTCCTCAACCGAGTGACACACGACGACACTGATGGCTTTTGTAGACAAAGATCGACTTAACACCTGGGCAAAGACTTCATCATCTTCAACCAATAACAGTTGTTTATTCTCGCTCAAGACTGGTCTCCCTCGTCTTTGCCGTGACTCTGAGTCTGTAGCGGTAAAGCAACGCGAACCTTAGCTCCGGGCTTGTGTGGCATAACTCTTAAGTGCCCACCGACCTGCTCTATACTGGCATTAGAAATCAAAGTGCCAATTCCCATACCGCTAGGACCAGTGCGTTCATCACGAGGACGCCACCCATAGTGTTCTATAACATCTTCTGCTAACCCTGCTCCCTGATCGACGATATCAATACAGCAATAATGTCCATCTTCACTGAGTTGCAAGTGGACCTCATGTTTGCCCGAATCTTTTGATGCTTTAGCAGCGTTGTCCAGTAAATTCAGTAGCGCACTGTGCAAGCCAATATGGCTGTGCACCCAGCCCTGTATGGCTTGGTCATCTATCACCAGCTGAATGTCAGGGTAGAGTAATCGGAAGTTTCGAGACACAATACCTATCAATTCTTTAATCGCGATAGTTCTAAACTGGCCGGATTTAAGCTCGTCAAATTGTTGCTGTATCGATTGCGTAATCTGATGGCACCGCTGAACCTGCTGTTGCATGAGTTGCATGTCTTGTTTGTCGTGGCGATCACTTTCCATCATGTCAGCGAGTAACACCGTCAAAGACGACAAAGGCGTATTTAACTGATGAGCTGCATCTGCTGCTGATAATCCAAGAGCCATCAGGTAATCGTCTCGCAACTGGCGCTGCTCGTGTTGCTGAATTCGCTTTTGTTGTTGCCGAATGGCATTAGATAAGTAACTTGCGACATAAAAAATCAAGCCCGCACTGGCGATAAATACCAGCCACATACCTAGAAGGTGGGATGAGAAGTTACTGGCATGATGATGTTGTGGTTGGTCGATAACATACAATAAAGAGTACACCAGTCCGGCCGCGACAAGCACCACCACCGCCAAATAGCGCTTTAAAGCCACCGAAGCGGTAACAATCGGTAGTAATAATAAAGAAATCAGTGGGTTGGATGCGCCACCAGTCAAATAAACATAACCACCAAGAAGCGCGACATCTAATAGTAAGTTAATTAACAGTGCCTTTTGACTTAGCCGTAATTTTTGGTTAATCCACCCCGACAATAGCAGACAAACCTGCACCACGATCAGCACCCACACCATCATGTGGATAGGGTTGACAAACCACAGCATGTAAACCACTTGCATGATAAGCGCGATCGCCCTGATCCAACTCAAGGAAATTAAAATGCTTTGTGTAAATTTCTTATGATCGATCACGGTGGTTTGCACTCGCAGTTAATACGGCAGTTATTCTGACTGATTATAATTCAAGCAAGCCCTATTCCCTATAGCTAGCCCTCACTTTATGGTTTGGTGCGACAATTTGTCGCATGTTCAGATGGTCCATAAGACACTAAAATCACCTCAGTTTAATTAACCACCCCACGACACAATGAATACTCCACTTAAAGCATTATTTGCGTTATCAACGACCCTATTAACTGCCACAGCCCTAGCAGATAACAGTTCACGACCAGACAGTCACGCACCGATTTCCATTATGGGCGATCATACCCATAGCGAAGGCGAATGGATGGTGTCTTATCGTTTTATGCGTATGAATATGGCTGATAACTACATAGGTAGTAACGAAGTGAGCACTGAGCAGATCTTGCAAGACTTTATGGTTGCTCCCGAAACTATGGACATGGATATGCACATGATCGGCGCTATGTACGCGCCCAGCGATGATGTGACACTCATGTTAATGGCAAACTATCTCAGTACTTCCATGGACCATGTCACGCGTATGGGCATGAACTTCACCACTGAAACATCTGGAGTATCAGACACTAAGTTAGGCGCGCTACTGAATATTAACCAAAGTGAG
Source organism: Kangiella geojedonensis (assembly GCF_000981765.1). GTDB lineage: Bacteria > Pseudomonadota > Gammaproteobacteria > Enterobacterales > Kangiellaceae > Kangiella > Kangiella geojedonensis. The sequence continues at coordinate 2,078,438 of NZ_CP010975.1, forward strand.
CACTCTTCGAGTCATATCAACCTAGCCTTGTCGATACCCACGGGAAGTGTCAAAGAGCAAGATCAAACGCCAATGGGCTACACTCGTCTCCCCTACCCCATGCAGCTTGGTTCAGGTACTTACGACATAGAAGTTGGCGCGACTCATACGGAATTCTTTGAACAATCTTCTTGGGGAATACAAGCTAAACAGCTATTTAGGACGGGCTATAATGACTTAGACTACCGTTTAGGTAACCGTTTTAACGTCAATAGCTGGTATGCGCATAATTTAAACCAGAGCGTATCGCTAAATACAACGGTTGCTTACACCAACCAAAGAGATATCAAAGGTCAAGATGACTCACTGAACCCTATGATGGTACCGACAGCTCGTACGGACCTACGCAGTGGTTACTTTTGGGATCTTGGTATTGGTGCCAATATAAAAGTTAATTCACACCACCGAATTGCCATTGACTTGGCGAAAACGGTTCACCAGAACTTAGAAGGCCCACAGCTCGGTCGTGATTGGAGCGCAACATTCGGTTGGCAGTACTTGTTTTAATTAGCATCACACTCAAGAGATCAATCATTCCCCTATAGTTCAATTACAATAAGACAAGTCTCCACTACCATTGCTGGCCCTAGGCCAGCTTTTTTTTGTCATTATTAACTTTTGACCTAAGCTCACAGTCCTATCGCAAATGGTTGTTGTTATCTGCTTACCTTCTATAATAAGGGTTTAAATCACAAGCAGGTGAATCATGAAGTACTACAGCTATTTAATCCTCGCGAGTGTCTTTCTGACAATATCTGGGTGCAGTTCCGAGCCAGAAGAAAACACCACCTTGAGCGATTACAAAGAACGTCAACTAGACAAAGCCAAAGCCGTCGAAGATGAGATGAATAAGCGAGTTGATACTATCAATAAGCAACTAGAACCACAGAACCAAGAAAAAGACGACGACACACAGTAATTCTATATCATGAAACGATCGAACCTGATTACAGCGGCAGGAGCTGTTCGCTTACGCAATGAATTAGCCCATCTGTGGAAAAACTTACGACCAGAAGTTACTCGTGCAATTAACGTCGCAGCCGCCGAAGGTGATCGCAGCGAGAACGCCGAATATATTTACCGTAAAAAACAACTCAGAGAGATTGATCGCCGGGTCCGATACTTACAAAAACGAACGGCTGAAATGCAAGTTATAGAACATACGCCAAGCAACCAGAATAAAGTGTTCTTTGGCGCTCAAGTAACTGTGTCCGATGACCATAACAACGAAACCGTTTATCGGATTGTCGGCTCGGATGAGTTTGATGCGCACCCCGAATATATTAGTGTCGACTCGCCAATGGCTCGGGCATTGCTGGGCAAAGAATTGGATGATGAAGTTATCGTCAAACTTCCCGAGGAGACAAAGAGGTTATGGATAGTGGATTTACACTACCCAAGCCCTCATGAGTAAAGTTGCTAAAGACCTCTAAAAGCGATAAGTAATACTCAGTGATCCAAAGCGCCCTTTACCTTCCCTTTCTTCAAAAGGAGAACTTGTTTCAGCAACCGAAAACAGCATTCCCCACTGCTCCCAATTCCACACGGCTCCGGCAGAAACCGTAAACCCTTCGTGTTTTAGAGTGACTGAGTGACTATCCCGATAAGTGTTTCCATCAACAAAGATATCATTAAACACATAACGAGCTTGCGCTCCTAAAAACATATAAAAATGATCGCCTGCAGAGCCTGCTAAAGGATTGATATCGCGACCGGGCAAAATGCTTACCGCTGGGAATGTTTCTTCCAAGCCAGAGCCAAAGCGAACCATGGCAGAAGTAGCCACTTCAGAATTATAAGTGCCAACACTACCGCTAACAAAGGTGAGAAAGTCAGTACCAAAACCTTCCCCATTGCTCATATCGAACCGCCAGCTACGCTGGCCTGTAATACTAAACACTAATTCATTATGCAGCTGGTTATCCCATCCTTGCGGTTTCTTCGACCCTGTCAATCTATGCACGACCTTCTGCGTATCTTCTGCTAAAGACGCTGGGCCAACGATACCTAGAATAATAGAAAACTGATCAGCAACATCGTTGTCCCAAGCATACAAGGTACTGCGCCATCCGAGTAATCCTGCATAGGGTAAGTCGTCTTCAATCAGTCCCTCCGCCTGAATATCCTCAGGTGTTTGCATTCCCTGAAAAATACTAAAGCTCACTGCTTTTTCGCGGGGGTCATCGCGCTCAATGAACAATAAGTCGCTCATGCCAATAAACCAATCCGGAGCGCTGGTATCAGCATAATCATCATAAGGTCCGTAACCCCAGCTATAACCAATACCGTTGGTATAACCACCATCTTTGCCCGCGAAAAGATCATTCTCCAAGGTTAATGTAGCAAAAGCCCCAACGCCTGGCTCTTCGCCTGTGAAAGCTTCTTCTTTTGGTTCTGCTTTTAATACCATTATAGGTAATACTGTTAAACCGAATGCTACTACAAGATACCGCATCTGGGGTTTCCTTATATTAATCTTGACGAGACTTATCTTGACGAGAGTTATCATGAAAAGACGCATCGTGACGAAACTGTGTTTTAACACGTTGTTTAATGGTTTCAACTAACTGCTGAGTACTTTGCGATTGCTTAACATCTTTTTTCAAGACGTCTTCCACGATATCAGCTAAGTCATCCACAGTTACCGACTTCTTTTGACCGAATGACTTGTGTTGGAACAAGTTAATGTGATGGTCGCTTTGACGCCCCCACTTCATTAATCGATTCCAGTAGTAATCTTCTTTTTTATCACTCACGAGATCCAATAAGTAACACACGAGTCCTATTGGCATTAAAGCAAAGTCTCGTAGCGCATCAATCCAAAGCTTAAGTTGTAATAGCAATAAATTACGTGTCTTGCGCCAAGTGCTCGACGACTCTTCTTGAGTCAATACCAGCACCTTCTCTTTCTGTGACATAGTTAATCCTTAAGTCGTTTTATTATAGACTTCACGATTTAACTGCTTATCCAATTCATTTTTCTTAAGCAGTACATAAACCGAGCCTAAACCACCGTGCTTTTGTTGCGCACTGTGGAAAGCCATCACTAAATCATGTTGCTGCAACCAGTGATTAACATGACTCTTTAATACAGCCTGAGGCACACTTCTTTCACCCTTGCCGTGAGTAATCAATACCATTCGCTTACCCCGTTTAACGCAGGCTTTAATGAAATAAAAAACTTCATCTCGCGCCTCCTTAACGGTCAAGCGGTGCAAATCGGTATGAGCTTGTATATCATACTTACCCAACCTCAATTTTTTGTAAACGCCTTCTTGAACTCCCGAACGTTTATATTCCAACCAGGTATTTGGCTCAACAGGCTCGACAAAATCAGTGCTTAAGTAGTTGGGGTCATGACTCGGTTTACGCCCTACAGCTGACTCTTGTCGTGCCAGCTGTGATAGAGAAGGCTCATCACTTGGCTGATGCAAGTTGACACGATCATTCTTGATCCGCTTAACATCGCCAAGTACTTTTTTAAATAAGTCTAAATCATCTTGTGCCATAACATCACCAACTTAATTCCAATAGTGGTTACCGTCATCATTGACGATCTTGGTCTTAACCACCCGTTTCAAGCGTTTCTTTCTTAGCTTCCAACTCTTCCCAACGTTCAAAGCAACGCTCTAGCTTTTGCTCCAAATTTTCTAACTCCGCATTTACCTCAGCAATCGTATCCTTATCCTGTTGGTAAAACTCTGGAGACGCCATATCTGCTTGTACCGCCTCAATCTTTTTCTCGACGTCTGCAATATCTGAGGGCAACTTATCCAGCTCACGCTGGTCTTTATAACTCAGCTTAGCAGATTTCTGACGAGGCTTAACTTTCGCAGATTGGTCTTTATGAGCTTTATCATTGCTGGATGTTTTTTGCGGAGACTTCCTCTGACGCAACCAATCATCATAGCCACCAATATACTCTTTTACTTGTCCCTCACCTTCAAACACAATACTGCTAGTAACAACGTTGTTAATAAAGTCACGGTCATGCGACACCAGTAACATGGTACCGCCATAGTTCTCTAGCATATCTTCGAGTAACTCTAAGGTTTCAATATCAAGATCGTTGGTCGGCTCATCCAGAATGAGCAAATTAGAAGGTCTCGCTAAAATCTTAGCTAGTAGTAAACGGTTGCGCTCACCGCCCGACAGTGCCGTAATCGGCGCTCGCGCTCTTTCTGGTGTGAATAAAAAGTCCTGCATATAGCTGATAACATGACGTTCTTTTCCATTAATCATCATCATGTCCTTGCCTTCGGACACATTATCCATTGCCGACTTCGTTTCATCGAGCTGTGCTCGGTGTTGATCAAAGTACGCAATATCTAGCTTAGTGCCTAAAGTGACCGCTCCTTGGTCCGGCTTCAAGTCGCCCAATAAAATTTTGATCAAGGTCGATTTGCCACAACCGTTAGGTCCGACGATACCAATTTTGTCACCACGCATAATCAGCGTAGAAAAATCATCAATCAGTTGGCGCCCTTGGTAGTTGATGCTGACGCTAGTGGCTTCAATCACTTTCTTTCCAGAAAGCTCAGCTTGTTGCGCCTTCATGTCAACATTACCAATCAGATTACGTCGCTCCGACCGTTCTTTGCGAGCCGCTTCTAAACGCCTTACACGCCCTTCATTACGAGTACGTCGGGCTTTAATGCCTTGTCGGATCCAGGTTTCTTCTTGTGCCAGTTTTTTATCGAACTCAGCGTTTTGCTTTTCCTCAGCGGCTAAGCGCTCCTCTTTTCGGCGCAGATAATTACTATAATCTCCTGGCCACGACGTTAATTCACCTCGGTCAATTTCAACGATTCGTGTGGCCAAGCTTTTTAGGAAGCGACGATCGTGCGTAATAAATAAAATGCTACCTTTGTAAGCTTTCAAGAAGCCCTCTAGCCATTCGATAGACTCAATATCCAAATGGTTGGTTGGCTCATCCAACAACAAGACGTCAGGTTGCTCAACTAACGCTTGCGCTAGTAATACTCGGCGCTTCATACCGCCTGACAAAGCTTTAAAGTCAGCGTCGGCTTCTAATCCTAGCCGGTTGATCACAGACTGTACCCTCTGGTCCATCGCCCAACCATCTTCGGCTTCGATTTTTTGCTGCACTTGAGCCATTCTGTCCAATGCCGACGCCTCGGTACTGACACTGAGTTCTCTGAATTGCTGCAGTAGCTCTCCGACATGGCCTAAGCCAGAAGACACCACTTGAAACACAGAGCCGGTTGTATCGGACGGTACTTCCTGCGTTAACTTGGCGACTTTGACGCCTTCTTGAAAACGCAAAGAGCCATCATCAGGAATAATTTCTCGGTTCACGACTTTAAGCAGTGTGGATTTACCGACGCCATTACGCCCGATAATACAAATTCTTTCGCCTGGTTCTATGGTGAAATCGACTTTATTCAGTAGTGCTGGACCACCGTAGCCAACCTCGACTTGTTGTAAGGTAACTAAAGACATTAAAATACATCATCAAAATTTTGGGACATTTTAACGCAAAACCATGACTATCGCTTGCCCTCTTTGCCTATCAGTTCAGACTGAGGGCTATTTTCAAGACAAAATAAGGTCTTATCTTGCCTGTAGTAGCTGCTATTTAATTTTTGTCCCAGAAAAATACCACCTAGACAACCTTCAAGAAAAAGCAATCTATGACTTCCACCAGAACTCCCCCGAAGATTTCGGCTATCAACAGTTCCTCAACAAGTTACTGATTCCATTAACATCAAAGCTCCCTACCGCAGCTAAAGGACTCGACTTTGGGTGTGGCCCAGGACCGACAATTAAGCCGATGCTCGAATCAAAAGGTTATCACGTTAGCAATTACGACCTCTATTACCCAAGCGATGAAGGGGCCCTTCAAAGCCACTACGATTTTATAACGTGCACCGAGGCTATTGAACACTTTAACCAACCACGTAAAGAATTGATGTTAATGGACTCCCTACTTAAACCACAAGGCGTTCTGGGCTTTATGACCAAACGATCAACTGGGAAAGAAGCCTTTGCTAACTGGCACTATAAAAACGATCAGACGCACATCTGCTTTTTCTCAGAAGAGACTTTCCAATGGATTGCTGACTGGTTAGGTTACAGCCTTGAGTTTCCCGGCAAAGACACCGCTATCCTGCGAAAGCCGTAGTATTTATTTTTAAACACAAAAAAAGCGACCATAATGGCCGCTTTTTAAAGTTTAGCTAAAGGCTAAAATACTACTTTTTACGAACGTCAATATCGCCATTTACGGTATCGAACTTCAGGCTGGCACCACCATTTTTGTAGCTGCCATCCATTTCCGCACCCACGTACTCACCTTCATCCACTTCAATTCCGAAGTCATTAGTTAAATCGCCATTCACCGTTTCTGAGCGCAGCTCAAAGCCATCGTTCTCAGGCAAGTAAACTTCAATATCACCATTTACGCTGTCACCTTTAATACGATTTGAGCTATGTAATTCGTCAAGATGCACTTCAACACTACCATTCACGGTGCCGAACTTCACATCTTGTGCAGCGTTTTTAATAACAATTTTACCGTTCACGGTTTCAGCTTTAATTTCACCTGAAACACTGGCAATTTTAATATTGCCATTAACCGACTCTATGGAATCTAAGCGCGAGCCTTTAGGCACCTTTAAAGAAAAGGAAACTTCGCCAGAACTACCGCCCCAGTTCATAAAATCACTAGACTCTATATCAACGTCTACATCAAAGTCCTGCTTACTGTGGTCTACCTCAACTTTGACATTTTCAATGTCATCGGCACTATCAGCAGTGATAGTATACTCCAAAAGAATTTCATCCTTGTCCCAGCCAGTGACTTCAACATTGCCATTGATGTTATCTAGGTTAATGCTGCCGTTCTGAGAGAACTCGTAAGTTTTAGAGAACTTTTTAGTTTCATCCGCCAACACAGCCAAGGAAGAAATCCCTAGCGCCACCGCTGAGGCCACACCTAGCCATTTATTTACTGTTTTCATAACATACCTCAATTATTGCTACCATTTACTCCTTTGATGCAAACGATAGCCAAAGGGTTTACTGGTCTGTATCTTTTTTTCGATTGAAGAGGTCACCAAGCTTATCTTTCAACTCATCCTTGGCCTTATCTTCTAACTCTTTTTTCTTCTCATCAATCTTTCCCTGGTACTCTGCTTTTAGTAAGGCTTCAATATCGATGCTCGCTTTCGGCTCCGTCCAAGTCCCTTTCAGCTCAAATGGTAGTTTTTTGCCTTTGAGCTTTGGATATTTTGCTTCCATTGCTTCTTTAATCTTCCCTTTTAACACTAGCTGGAAATTTCCCGCTAATGTCTCTTTGTTGGCATTGGTCGAGGCTTTACCAGTCAAATCAAACACCGGGGAATTTAACTTAAAGTCAGGCATTTCTATGAATCCCTGATTGGCTTTAATATTACTACTCAGGTTAGCGAAACTGGTTTTCCCACTATAATTGTCTTTATTCAAAGACTGTAAGCTCAACCCTGACTGAATCAGCTTCTCAATATCAATACCGTTAAAGGCACCATCGCTTAATGTCAGATTCCCTGTACCGTTAAGGTTCTGAAGCATCTGCTTAACGTCAGCACCCTTAGTTTTCATATTCAAGTCTAACTCACCCAGACCCGATAATTTATCCAGCTCAAAGAATGCCACCAACAAATCACCAATCTGAATATTATCGAAGTCAGGTTGTACCGAAAGCGCGAGCGGTTGTGACGCAAAATTAACACTGGCAATCGTTTCCATGTGTCCTTGGAAAGCATCAGCTTTAAAAGGGTCTAAGAAAAGCGTGCTGCCTTTATTGCGCAAGTTTGCAGACACATTACTAAAAGTCGCGTTTTTAAGTATCAGTTCACCAACATCTAGCTGACCTTTTACTCGAGCGCGTTTTAAGAAATCCGCGACAGGCGATAAGTCTAAACCTCCAGATTGTGTTGGTGCTTTCTCACCACCAGTAGCCGCCAAGAAGTTTTCTAACTGCAAACGCTCAGTGCTAAGCTTAACGTCGATATCTTTAAAGGTGCTAAATCCGGCGTTTAATTGAAAATCGATCGGCTGACCATTAAGGTCGATCTTTCCTTTATGGCTAAGTTTGGTGGTTTTATCCTCCATGCTTAACTCAAGATCACCCGTTAGGCCAATGTTTTGCAATTGCTTACTCAGCCCTTCCAGCTCAGCATCTAATTGACTGACTTTAAACTGCTTGAAGTTCGAGCCAACCCACAAATCACCTGATAAACCCCATTCTGATTGTGAATTTCCAGCTTGTAAACTGCCTTCAGCAGTTACTGGTGTTAGCGTCTCAGGTTCAAAGTCACTGACTTCCAGACTGGTAAGACGAAAGCTCTGACTCAACTGTTGGTTGTAGTCATATTGATTAAGCGTGAAATCTTTTAGCGATAAACTATCAAGACTTAAAGCGCCAGGCTGACTCGAGCTATCCGTCTCGCCTTCATTCGCGGCTGGCTTCTTGTCTTTTGCATTCACTAAAGCTTCGATATTGGAACGGCCACTCTTGTCGCGTAGCAAATTCAGTTCGGCTCCTGATAACTCTACCGAGCCCACCTCAATATCACCGCTCAACAGTGGCATTAACTTAATACTCGCTGACACTTGTTCCACTTTGAGTAATTGCTTATCACTCTTAAAAGTAGCAGGTTGGGATAAAGTTACACCGCCGGTTTCCACCTGTAACCAAGGAAAGAAACCTAGTGAAAGTTCCTGCTCAATCACAAGATCTGCCGTGGTTTCAGCTTTTACTGTCTTAACTATTTGATTTTTAAGCTCATCACTGTTGAAAAATATGACGGCTACGATGCCTAAAACTAGGATTAAAGCTACCAAAGTGCCAAGTAGACCTAAAATCCATTTAAATATTCGCTTCATAATCACTCACAATATCAATAACTTGGATAATACAGATTAGAGTACATGCCTTAAATAAATGTTCCAACCGAATTTATCACTATTTGTTTGAACTATTTGTAAAAACTGATGACTAATCTAGTGAAAGGATAAGATTTCTTTGTTGTTGTTCTTCGAAAGAAGAGTTTTAAGAAGCAAGTTTTAAGATACAAGTTATTGAAAGTGCTACAAAGTTTTGTCGTGTAAATTTTCTTTGTAAGTGTTTAAGAGTGTTTTAAAGAGTTGTTAGTCATAAAGAATCAGGCCAACCCAAGGGTTGGCCTTTCTTTTGCCCGAGTGTTTTATTCTTTCGTTATTTTACCAACAAAATCAATATACTAACCGTTCCAAGAATCTCGTAGCGTTACTGTACGGTTCAACACCAAGTTGTCCGAGCTATTCTCATAACGATCGGTGGTAAAATAACCTTCTCGCTCAAACTGAAAGCGAGTCTCAGGCTCCGCATCTGCAACGCTTGGCTCTACCATCGCTTTGATCACTGATAACGAGTCAGGGTTTAAAGCTTGATTAAAGTCGTCCATAGCACCAGGGTTTGGCACATTGAATAAGCGATCATACAGCCGCACAGTCGCTTCTTTGGCGTATTTCGCTGAAACCCAGTGAATCACACCTCGAACCTTACGACCTTCTGGGTTCTTACCCAAGGTATCAGGATCATAAGTGCAGTGTAGCTCTTTAACCTCGCCATTATCGTCTAGAATCGCCTCATCAGCGCGGATCACGTAAGCGTTGCGCAATCGTACCTCGCCATCTTTAACCAAACGCTTGTACTTTTTATTGGCACTTTCACGATAGTCGGCACGGTCAATGTACAGCTCACGAGTAAATGGTAAGTCACGCGTGCCCATTTCTTCGATTTTAGGATGATTCATTCCCTGAAGCATTTCTTCTTTATCTTCAGGGTAATTGGTAATAATCACCTTTATCGGGTCAAGCACCGCCATTCGACGCTCTGCCGTATCGTTTAGATCGTTTCGAACAGCATCTTCGAGTAGAGTCATGTCACTGACGCTATTCACTTTACTGATTCCAACAGCTTTACAGAAATTTCGAATCGACTGTGGCGTGTAACCGCGACGACGCATACCTGCAATGGTTGGCATACGAGGGTCATCCCAGCCATCAACTTTACCTTCATCGACCAACTGTGTCAGTTTGCGTTTCGAAGTAATAGTGTAAGCTAAATTTAAGCGCGAAAATTCAATTTGCTGTGGCCTTGAAGGCGCATCAATATGGTCCAACACCCAGTCGTAAAGAGGGCGATTCACTTCAAACTCAAGAGTACACAGTGAGTGCGTAATGTTTTCTATTGCATCAGAAATACAATGAGTAAAGTCATACATGGGATAAATGCACCACTTATCACCGGTGCGAATATGATGTAAACGACGAATGCGATACAAAACCGGATCGCGCATCAGCATATTGGGATGCGACATATCAATTTTAGCACGTAATACCATTTGCCCATCAGCGTACTCGCCCGCCTTCATCTTGCGGAACTGCTCCAAGCTTTCTTCCGCTGGGCGCTCACGATAAGGGCTATTTTTACCCGGGGTTTGGAAGTTACCTCGGTTTTTAGCAATGTCTTCAGCCGGTTGCTCATCAACATACGCCAAGCCTTTGCGAATCAAATCTTCAGCAAAGCCATATAAATCATCAAAATAGTCCGAAGAATGGCGCACGTCACCATCCCACTCAAAGCCTAGCCAGCGAACGTCATCTTCAATTGAACGCGCGAACTCTTCGCTTTCTTTAGCGGGATTCGTATCATCAAAGCGCAAGTTACATGGCGCCTGATAATCTTCAGCAATTCCAAAGTTTAAACAGATGGATTTCGCATGACCTACGTGTAAGTAGCCGTTCGGCTCAGGTGGGAAACGCGTATGCACTCGACCATCGTTTTTACCGTCGGCTAGATCTTGATTGATCTTATTGCGGATAAAGTTCGTTGGTGTTGAATTTTCAGTGGTTTTTTCCGTTGAGTTAGTCTCAGACATATAGGAATTGCTCACACAGTATCAAGTTGATTCAATCAAGCCACAGGCTTGTCCGCCCATCCTAGTTAGAACAGGCAAATTCATTTCACAAGCCAGTGATTTTAACGGGATTTAAAGGCTAATGCGATAGCTATTAGCCTAAAATGGGGGCTTTAGGTAAAAATGCAAGACTATTGCTGCTGGACAATTTCGGCGATCTGTTTAGCCAGTTGTTGCAACAACCGACGTTCAGCCGATACCACAGCCACATAAGTATTACTGCTCAAGCTTTCAGTGGTAGCAAAAGCACGGGCAACGGACTGTCCTTGCGGACTCGTCAGCACCATTTTGGCCTCTATATAAGCGGATGATTCATCAAAGCTGGCGTCAAAACGATGAATATCGAGCTGGATGGCATAATCAACCTGATCGGACTTACGCCAAGGGTATTCAAAAACATTGTCAGTCTTTAATTCATTGCCTAAATCATACTGTAAAGAATTGATAATCAAGCCTCTCAGGTCCGACGCCCAGCGCTCAAACTCAGAAAATATAATTTGGCTGGTTTTGGTACGAATCGCAATTTGCGGTTTTTGCAAATAATCAGCAACCTTTACCGGACCAAGGCCAATGCGAAGATTGCCCGTATTTTCAACTTGATTTAGCTCATTTTCCAATAAATAAAAGTTGGAGTTTGGGGAGCGGCTTGAGCAAGCATTTACTAATAGTAAAGCTGATGACAACAAACTAATCAGTACATATTTCATTGTTTATCCTTACCATAAATCAATGCTTCTGGATGACGCTCTAAGTAATCCGTCAATACGCGTATGGAGTGAGCTGCTTTGGATAACTCTTCAAGCGTTTGATTCAGTTGATATTGCAACTCAGAATCCTGCCCATAGGAATGATTAATCGAGGCTACTAGCTGTTGCGTATCAGTCAAAACCTTTTCAAGCCCATTAAAACTGTTCTCCATGCTGCCCACTAGGTTTGGCACTTTGCTATTTAAGTTCTTTGCTAAGGCTTCGTACTCGTCCATGGTTTGCTTAAATTCATCAGCAACTGGCTTGATTTCTGTATTAAAAGTCTCCGCCACCTCGCGATAACGATTAATGGTTTCATTTAAATTAGCCAGGCTACTGTCTAAATCGGTGCTGGTGATAAGGCTGTTGCCATTTTCCAGCAGGGTATTCATATTTTCTGCGATATCGGCTAATGGTAGCTTCGACACCTCATCCGCAAAGACACTTAAAGCACTAGGAGCCGTTGGAAATTCAGTCACGTCGTTAATGATCCCTTTCCTTTTAATAGGTACTTCCGGACGAAACTCTAACGCGATACGCATTTTACCTGTGACCAGACTTTGCGTTTCTAAAGTACCTTTTAACCCTTTCTCAACAATTCGGTTGGTGATGTCTTTCATGTCGGCTTCGCCATCATGCCCATTTAAGCCTTTAAAGCTATCAGGGTAGATATTGACGTAGACTGGGGTATAAATATCCAAGTTTTCACGATCAGAAACCACTTCAATTTTCTTCACTGAGCCAACTTTAACGCCCTTGAACACCACCGGAGAACCTTCATCCAACCCCGCAAGGGAGCCATCAAAAAACATCACAAAATGATTCACAGGTTCATTGAACCGTGCTTTTGCAAAGAACAAAATAGCTCCCACGAGCAGTACAATGGCGCCTAAAACAAAACCGCCAATAGCTGTGGATTGTGATTTATTACTCATCGCTTGTTATTCCTTACCCTTACTCGCTTTCGCCGCGAGTTAAAAACCGTCTAACGGTGTCGTGCTCTGAATGCTTCACTAATTCGTTGGGATCGCCAGTGGTCAGCATGGTTTTGGTTTCCGCATCTAAGAACACCGAGTTATTACCAATGGTAAAAATACTCGCTAACTCGTGAGTTACTACCACCAAAGTACAGCCCAAATTATCTCTTAACTGTAATATCAGATCATCCAACAGTCGAGCGCTAATCGGGTCGAGCCCCGCTGATGGCTCATCTAAAAATAATATATCCGGCTCTAGCGCTAGCGCTCTCGCTAAACCGGCACGCTTACGCATACCGCCACTGATTTCAGCAGGGTAGTAATCCTCAAAACCATTTAAACCAACCAAAGCCAGTTTCAGAGATGCCAAGTGTGAAATATCTTTTTCCGATAAGTCGGTAAACTCACCAAGCGGCAACGCTATGTTTTCCGCTAATGTCATTGAACTCCACAAGGCACCGCTTTGATATAAGACTCCGCATCGCTGCATTAACCGCTGCTTTTGGCTTTCTGTGGACTGCCAAAAGTCGATGTAATCAGGAGCGGACTGGACCTCACTGGGGTCTGCGTGAAATAACACACGCCCTTCTGCGGGCTGCTTTAAGCCAATAAAGTGCTTCAATAGAGTACTTTTACCACAACCACTGCCCCCCATAATGATAAAAATATCTTGTGGCTTAATATCGAAGGATAGGTTCTTTTGCACCACATAGTCGCCATAAGCCATCGTTATATCATCAGCCTTGATAATGCTATTGCTTGATGATTTATCAATCATGATTAAATCCCTAACAAACTGGTGACGATGGCGAACAAACCATCAATAACAATAATAAATACCACCCCTGCCACGACAGCTGAGGTCGCTGCATTACCGACAGCAGAAGCACTTCGTCCCGATAACATGCCGTTCATGCAGCCCGTGATGGCAATGACGACACCGAATATAAACGCTTTGATAAGCCCCAAGCTAATATCGGTCATATCAATGGCATTGACCGTTTGTGTCCAGTATTCGGTAAAACTCAATCCCATGGCACCAATACTGATCATTGCACCGCCTAGAATTCCCAGAACATTAGCGTACATACAGAGCAATGGCATCATGATAATCAGCGCCAAAATTCGTGGTAACACAATAAAGTCCATGGGTGAGATGCCCAAAGTCTTATAGGCATCGATTTCTTCATTAACCTGCATGGTGCCGATTCGAGCGGCAAAAGCAGCCCCTGTACGGCCCGCCATGATGATACCTGTCATCATACAGCCCATTTCACGCACCATGGCAATTCCCACAAGATCCGCGACATACACTTCTGCGCCAAATTGCTTTAATTGTACCGCTCCGACAAAAGCTAAAATGATACCGATGAGAACACTAATAAGCGTCACAATGGGTAGTGCTTCGGGGCCTGTGTCAGACAGGATTTCTCTTAGATCGCGGGCGCGGAATCGAGCTCGCCCCCTAATCAGGCGATAAAAACTTTTAACGCTTTCTCCGAGAAAGAAGAAGAAACTCAGGGCTTCACGATAATCGGTTATAACCTTATCCCCTATGTGCGCAAGTAATGTTGGCTGTGGCTTTTCTTTGCCTGCGCCTTGACGCTCCGGCACCTTTTTAGCTAACTCAACTAACTCCAGAGCACCATTTGGCAAGGACTGGAATCGGACGTCTCGCGCCTGTTCCTTGCTCAAATTATCCAGTCGTAACAATAGACTGATTAGCGAGCTGTCCCAATGAGTAATAGCACCACCATCAACCGAGACAAACGGAGTCTGCCGGAAATGGTCTAGGATAGCCTCAGCATCACGACCATCATGGCGAATCGTCCAGTCACCACAAAGCTTCAAAACTTTCTGGCCATTGTCATCACTAATCTGATACCGGCTTGTGTTTATTCCCAAGTCTTTGTTCAATTATGAGCCTAAGTTGTTGATGATAATAATTTTTCTAGCTGCACTTCATCCATAGTAGCCAAGGAAGGGGGAAGCCGCAACTTCACAAGCTTGTATGCATCAACAAGGCGAGTTGCTTTTCTTTTCAGCCACAATATAGGACAATAGCAAGCCTTAATGAATTCTTCGTGAAGACCTATGTCTGCAAAAAAAGCGCCTGCAAAACCATCTTCTACAACTAACTTCGAAACTCAGCTCACGGAGTTAGAGTCAATCGTCGAACAGTTAGAGTCCGGCGAATTGCCACTGGAAGATGCCTTAAAAGTCTTTGAGAAAGGGGTCAAGCTATCTCGACAATGCCAACAACTACTATCTGAAGCTGAGCAGAAAGTTACTATTTTGATGGATAACCAAGAGCAAGAATTCGACGCTCCTGACGAAGCCTAAACCACGACCATGACCATTGAACAACACTTGCAGCAATGGCAAGAGCAAGTCGCACAGTTGCTCGAAGCTCGCTTACCGCAAAGCGCCTCGGTTCCGCATACGTTACACCAAGCCATGCGCTACGGTGCGTTAAATGGTGGCAAGCGTATAAGACCGATTCTGGTGTTTGCAACAGGCGAAGCTTTAGGTGCAACTCTCCATGACCTTAGCTCTCCAGCATTGGCCGTCGAGCTAATCCATTGCTACTCTCTGGTGCATGACGACTTACCTGCCATGGATGACGATGATTTACGTCGCGGCAAACCAACCTGTCACATTCAGTTTAATGAAGCTACCGCCATTCTTGCTGGCGATGCTCTTCACACGCAAGCCTTTCAGGAGCTATCCTCCTTTGAATTTAGCCCTCAAGCACAGCCCCAACAGCTGGAAATGATTCGCGTGCTAGCAGAAGCTAGTGGCTCTTTGGGTATGGGTGGCGGCCAGGCGATTGATCTTGAGTCTACCCAGAAAGTGATCGACTTGCCGATGTTGGAAAACATGCATCGCATGAAAACCGGTGCCTTAATTAAGGCGAGTGTTTTACTGGGTGCTTTGAGTGCAGGCCCTTTAAAGGAAGAAGAACGTCAAGCACTGGTCGACTATGCCGATGCCATCGGCTTGGCATTTCAAGTCAAAGACGATATTTTAGACATTGAGTCGGACACCGAAACACTGGGTAAGCCGCAAGGCTCAGACCTTGAGAAGGAAAAAAACACCTATCCCGCTTTACTCGGTATTGAGGGCTCATGTCAAAAACTCGACGATTTATTACAATTAGCGCTACAAGCTTTGGCCCAGTTACCCTACAATACGCAGTTATTAGCCGATTTGGCTGAATTTATTGTCCATCGAAAATCCTAATGGCATCTATCTAAACCTATGAGCACTGATCTTTACCCACTATTGACGCACATCAATAACCCACACGACCTAAGAAAACTTGATAAAAGTCAATTGGTTGACGTGGCTGATGAGCTTCGCCAATACCTCATTAATACGATCAGTCAATGTGGCGGTCACTTTGCCGCAGGCTTAGGAACAGTAGAGCTAACGGTGGCACTGCATTATATGTTCGAAACGCCGGAAGACCGAATTGTGTGGGATGTGGGCCATCAAGCTTATCCGCACAAAGTCTTGACTGAGCGCCGTGAGCAACTTCACACGATCCGCCAAACCGATGGCTTGCATCCTTTCCCAGTACGCTCAGAGTCCAAGTACGACACTTTTGCTGTAGGACATTCCAGTACCTCTATCAGCGCTGCGCTAGGCATGGCATTGGCTGCAAAACAGCGCGGTGAAGACCGCCAATGTGTCGCAGTTATTGGCGACGGTGCTCTAACCGGTGGCATGGCGTTTGAAGCCATGAATCATGCTGCCGATACGGATGCTAACCTATTGGTCATCCTCAACGACAACGAAATGTCGATTTCGGAAAATGTCGGCGGTATGAATCGTTATTTAGCCAAACTCCTTGCCGGTCGCTTTTACCAACGGGTTCGCGAAACAGGTAAAAAAGCTTTGCATGGCATCAAGCCATTATCCGAATTTGTGAGTCGTGCCGAAGAGCATATGAAAGGTATGGTTTTGCCTGGTACTTTATTTGAAGAGCTTGGCTTTAACTACAATGGGCCTATCGACGGTCATGACCTTCCGACGTTACTCAGCACCCTCAATAACATCAAACAATTAAAGGGCCCACAGTTTTTGCATGTGGTCACGCGAAAAGGCAAAGGCTACGCACCGGCGGAAAATGATCCGATCGCATATCATGGCGTTCCTATCTTTGATCCAAAAACCAGCGAATTACCGAAAGGTGTCAAACCAAAAACTTACTCCAATATTTTTGGTGACTTTATGTGTGATATCGCCGCCAAAGACGAACGTGTTGTCGGTATTACGCCGGCCATGAGAGAAGGCTCTGATCTGATTCGCTTCTCGAAAGAATTTCCAGATCGTTATTATGATGTCGGCATCGCCGAACAGCATGCGGTTACCGTATCTGCTGGGCTTGCCTGTGAAGGCCTGAAGCCAGTATGTGCGATTTACTCGACATTCCTGCAGCGCGGCTATGACCAGCTGATTCATGACGTTGCGTTGCAAAACCTAGATGTTCTGTTTGCGATTGACCGTGGTGGCCTAGTCGGTGGCGACGGTGCAACGCACAATGGTGCTTTCGACTTAAGTTATCTCCGCTGTATTCCAAACATGGTCATCATGGCTCCAAGCGACGAAAACGAATGTCGCCAATGCTTATATACAGGCTACTTATACGAAGGCCCTGTCGCCGTGCGTTATCCGCGAGGTATGGGCTCGGGTATCGAAGCTGAAAAATCTTTCACTCCGTTTGAAATTGGTAAAGGTGAAGTGAAGCATCAAGGCGAAACGATCGCTATCCTAGCCTTCGGTTCTATGGTCGCAACCGCTCTCGAAGCCGCCGAAAAAATCAACGCCACTGTCGCTGACATGCGTTTCGTCAAACCCCTCGATGAACAACTCATCCGTGAGTTAGCGGAAACTCACGACCAGTTTATTACCATCGAAGAAAACGCCGTACAAGGCGGGGCTGGAAGCGCCATTAACGAATTTATCCTTAACAACGACATTCAAGTTAAAGTCAAAAACCTAGGGCTACCGGATCGCTTTGTTGAGCATGGCAGCACTGGAGATTTGCTGGAAAGAATTCATTTAACCGCAGACGATCTTGTTAAGGTTGTTTCTTAGTTTTTTTGTAGGTTGGGTTAGCCGATAGGCGTAACCCAACATTACTTGTTGTTTGTGCTTTGTCATTCCAAACTTAGACTGGAATCTTAATTTAACTTCCTATTTCGCCCCAGACGTTAGGTCCTCACTCCCCTCGCTCCAAAAAGTTACCCACGCGCCGTCAAACTCGACCTCCTGTCTCGCTTTGACTAAATTAGGCATCCTGCCTAATTTACGCTATAACTTTTCCTCAATCAGCTCAGATTTAAAAGCACGAGCCTATAGGCTTGAACCAAGTATCCCCTTATATTGAGGTGTTCAATTTCCAAAATATTGCTAGTAAAATCAGGACGATTTTGCTAAGAGTTTTCAGCACAAGGAAGTGTTGTAAACTCTGGTGCGTTAAGTATGTTGGAAATAGAGAAGGAAGTCATGTTTACATGACCTCAATATCAGGGTGCCTTTCTTTTGGTTTCTTTTCTTGAACAAGCAAAAAAAAAGAAACTCGCTAAAAAAGCGAAACTAATACGGAAATATGACTAACTAAAATAAAGAAGAGCTAAGTGCAAAACTCCCAGAGCAAACACCCCAGCTAATAAATCATCCACCATAATCCCAAAGCCACCATGGACTTTTTTGTCGAGCCATTTAATCGGCCATGGTTTTAGAATGTCGAAGAAGCGAAAGAGAATAAAGCCAGCAAGCGCCCAATGCCATGCTGTTGGTATAGCGAACATGGTGACGAGGTAGCCACAGATTTCGTCCCAGACAATACCGGGGTGATCGTGTACGCCGAGTTTTTTGGCAGTGTAGTGGCACAGGCCGATGCCGATAATCGATAGCGCCAATGTCACGATTAAATAGTAGGGCAAGGTTAAGAAAGATAATCCGTACCAGAGGGGTATTGCGGCGAGAGTTCCCCAAGTACCCGGCGCTTTAGGCATCAGCCCGGAGCCAAAACCGAATGACAAAAAGTGTGCAGGGTTGGTAAAAACCATTCTGCTGACAAGGGCTTTATCGGCCAGAGGTATCGTCATAGCGTTATTATGATATCCGTTATTTATTAGTTGAAATGCTGCCAGCTTGAGCGACTACTTTGGAACGGCTGACCATAGAGTGTTAACTCTAAGCCACTTCCTATGATTTTGCCAATACGAGTGACGTTAACGCCACACTGCTCAGCTAAGTTAAGCACTTTGTTTCTAACATTAGATAGAGCTGTAAAGCATAGCTCGTAATCATCACCGCCATTGACTGCATATTGCCTTGCTTGATCAATACCGACGCTATTCACTAGCGCGTCAGATAGCGGCAGAGACTCCACGAAAATCTTGGCGCCACACTGACTTTGAGACAGTACATGCCCTAAGTCAGCGGCTAAGCCGTCAGAAATATCCAAACCACAGCACGATAGTTTAGTGAGCTTACGAGCGAACTTTAAGGGCGGAATTGGTTGCGTCAAAGCACTCCACAAAACTTGTTCTGCATCAGTAAGATTGTTACGGCTACCTAAAGCTTTTTTCTCTAACTCGAGCGCTGCAGCCGCCTCTCCTAAATAACCCGTAACCCAGATATCATCTCCGCTGACGGCTTGATTGCGCTCTAGCAAGCGTCCTTTTTTAACCACTCCATAAGCAGTGATATTAATATTCAGCGGTCCTTGCGTGGTATCACCACCCACTAGCGGTATTTTGAACAGTTTACTTACTTTCTGTAGACCTTTGCTAAAACTCGCTAGCCAATGCTCGTTTATTTCAGGCAAGCTAATGGACAAGGTAAAGGCCAAAGGTTTAGCCCCCATGGCTGCCAGGTCGCTGACATTAGCAGCTAAAGCTTTATGGGCGATCAGCTCAGGAGGTAGTTTGGAAAAAAAATGAACGCCATCGACCAATGTGTCAGTCGAGGTGACCAGTTGATAGTTATTGGGAATGTCGAAAACAGCACAGTCATCACCAACTCCTTTGACGACGCGTGGCTTGGCTGTGTTTTTGGAAGACTTGGAACTGGCCTGCTCAGCATCAATATTCCCTTTCAAGTTTTGATCAAAATCATACTCGAAAGTGAAGTATTGTTTTATGAGATCAAATTCGGCCATACACCATTAACTCAAATCCTTTACTTACGTACTGCAGTTTATTCGTGAGGACGTAGCTCTTTGCTAATTTTATCCAAGACACCATTAATAAATTTATGCCCGTCAGTGGCGCCAAACGTTTTAGCTAACTCAATACCTTCGTTAATCACTACGCGGCGCGGAATGTCTATACGGTTTTTAAGTTCAAACGCAGATAAACGAATAATCGCACGCTCAACAGGATCAATATGTTCCATCTCACGGTCAATCGCCGGAGAAACAGCTTCATCAATATCGTGCAAACTGGTTAAAACACCATTAAACAATTCCTGAAAATACACAATGTCTACTTTCTTGCTGTTCATGGTTGCGAGATACTGCGCTTCGATTTCATTCAAAGCATTACCCGTCATTTGCCACTGATAAATTGCCTGCATAGCATATTCTCGTGCTTTACGGCGTGCTGCTGGTTTAAAATTTTGTTCCATAATAAACGCTCTTACTCTCAGTTAGCTTAGGTTTAACCTAGTTTACGAGTTAAATTAATCATCTCTATTGCGGTTGCTGCAGCTTCACCACCCTTATTCATTTTCTTTGGGTTAGCGCGCTCTTCAGCCTGTTCATCAGTATTAACCGTTAAAATGCCGAATATAACCGGCAAGTTATGCTTTATCGAAACATCCATCAAACCACGACTGGACTCCGCACAAACATAGTCAAAGTGTGGTGTGTCACCACGAATAACCACGCCAATTGCAATCACGGCATCATATTCACCACTTAGAGCAACTTGTTGTGTCGCGTACGGTAACTCATAAGCACCGGCAACATCAAAGCGCGAGACCTTATCAGCAGGCACTTCAAGCTCCGCAAACTTCTGCTCAACCCCGTCAATCATCATATCGATAATCGGTTGATTGAAGCGGGCATGCACAATAGCAATTTTGCCACCCTGATACTGGGTCTTGGAAAAGTCTAATTTAAAGTCGCTCATGTGACATTAGGCTCTTAACGTAGGTATGAACTAATGTGTGATCAAATAAGGCTTGACCACGGTTATAAGCGCGTATTGTATTATAACCGTGGCATAATCACTAATGATTCGAGCTATTTTTCAGCCTATTTTTGTGGCGTAATGTGCTCGACAATCTCTAAGCCGTAGCCACCAAGAGCGGTATACTGGGTTCCTGAGCTCAATAAGCGCATTTTTCTTACGCCTAAATTGACTAAGATCTGAGAGCCAATACCGACCGTGCGCTTCTTCTTACGCTGCTGCTCTTGAGTCAGTGTCTCGCCATGGTCTTCACGCTCAAACTGTCGAACACGATCCAAAAGTTCATCGCTCGACTCTTTTTTCGCAATAAGAACCAGAACGCCTTCACCCTCTTCAGAAATCTTTTCAATCGAGTCACTCACCGTCCAGCTTTGGCTCTTGCCTCGCTGAGACTCCAATAAATCAGAAAGGCTGTCGGTTAAGTGAACACGTACTAACGTCGATTTATCGTTGGTAGGGTTACCTTTAACTAAAGCAAAGTGTATCTGCTCATCGATGGTGTCCTTGAACGTATGAAGCCTAAAATCACCATGCTCCGTTGGCCAGTGACACTCGCTGATTTTTTCAACCGTTTGCTCTTTTTCAGTGCGGTATTCGATTAAGTCAGCAATAGTGCCCATCTTTAACCCATGCTCTTGGGCAAACACTTCTAAATCAGGTCGACGAGCCATGGTGCCGTCTTCATTCAAAATCTCAACAATCACAGCCGCAGGGTCAAATCCTGCTAAACGCGCCAAGTCACAGCTCGCTTCAGTATGACCAGCACGGTTTAAGACTCCACCCTCTTGCGCCATAATTGGAAAAATGTGGCCTGGCTGCACAATATCTTCGGGCTTAGCATTAGGAGCCACGGCAGCTTGTACCGTTCTCGCACGATCTGCCGCAGAAATGCCAGTCGTTACGCCAGTTGCAGCCTCAATGGACACCGTAAAGTTGGTGCTAAACTTTGCACCATTACTGGCTGACATCAACGGCAGATTGATTTGCTCACAGCGCTCACGCGTCATGGGTAAACAAATCAGGCCACGACCATAGCGCGCCATAAAGTTAATATCTTCAGGACGCACTTGGCTTGCTGCCATAACCAAATCGCCTTCATTTTCACGATCTTCATCGTCCATCAAAATGACCATTTTGCCCTGACGGATATCTTCGATGATTTCTTCAATACTATTTAGCTTCATAACGGTGGCCTACTCGGCTTTATCTGCGTTCATTAAGCGCTCAAGGTAGCGCGCGATGAGATCAATCTCTAAATTAACCTGCGTCCCTACTTGATAACTATCGGCGATAGTTTCCTGTAATGTGTGAGGTACTAAATTAAGGCTAAACTGGTCTTTTTCAAGGTCATTCACCGTTAAACTGGTACCATCAACCGTAATTGAGCCTTTTGTGGCGATATATTTAAGCACCTCTTTAGGCGCTCTAATTTTATACTGGATCGACCGTGCAGCTTCTTCAATCGACACCACTTCACCAATGGCATCAACATGACCACTGACCATATGCCCACCAAATCGTGTCGTCGGTAACATCGCCTTCTCAAAATTAACAGGGTCTTTTGCTTGGTAATTTTTCATGCAGGTGACCTCAATCGTCTCAACAGAAACGTCAGCCGCAAACCCCTGAGGTAACAGCTCTATGACCGTCAAACAAACGCCATTGCAGGCAATACTGTCGCCCAACGCCACATCACCAAGCGCTAACTTGCCGGTATTAAAAACATAGCGAGCGTCGCCACCCTTTGCTTCGATCGACTCAATAAATCCAGTCGCTTCAATAATTCCAGTAAACACAGTTTAGTCCACTCGGTTGTAAGTTAATTTTAAGTCCTTTCCGATTTGTCGTACGTCCCTAAGTTCTAAATTTATCGCTTGGCTCATGCTGTCCAGCGGTAACTTAGCCATGGCTTTGGCAGTATTACCTAGTAATTTTGGTGCCATAAACACCTGCAATTCATCAACCAGACCTTTTATTAAGAAAGCACCAAGCAGCTCACTTCCAGCTTCGATCAAGACGTCATTTACCCCGTCTTCCGCCAACCTCCGTAAAAGTCTTTCAAGGTTAACATAACCGGAGTCGCATGCTTCCAGGTTTTGCAACGAAACATTGTGACTGAATGAGTCACTCTCTCTTTTTGTTCCAGACACTAACCAACATTGCCCTTGGCCCTTGAAAATTTTTGCGCTGGGGTTAACTTGGTGTTTAGAGTCAACCACCACTCGAACCGGTTGCTCAAAATAAGGGTCAGGAATAATAGCCTCATCTCGGACGTTCATTGAAGGATCATCAAACATCACTGTGCCCGAACCGGTAATAACGGCTCCACTTTGCGCCCTTAACCGCTGTACGTCTGCCCGAGCTTCTGGGCCAGTAATCCATTGGCTTTCACCACTGGCCATCGCAGTCCTACCGTCCAAACTTATCGCCGCTTTAGCGGTAACCCTTGGTAAGCCTGTTGTCATGCGTTTAACAAAACCTGCATTTAAATCAAGCGCTTCTTGCTCCATCAATCCACACTCAACAAGCACCTCAGACTCCCGTAACATATCAATGCCTCGCCCCGAAACTTGAGGGTTTGGGTCAGTCATCGCGCAAATGACTTTGCTTACACCGGCGTCGATCAAGCCCTGAGCACAGGGTGGCGTTTTCCCAACGTGTGAGCAAGGCTCTAAAGTCACATAGGCGGTAGCGCCACTAGTGTCATGGCCATTGGCTTGAGCAGCATTGATAGCATTCACTTCTGCGTGGGCAAGACCAGGCTTTTGGTGCCAGCCTTCGCCGATAATTTGAAGTTCATTATTGATTGTTTTGACTAATACGCAGCCGACCCGAGGATTCGAGCGTGTGGTAAACCAGCCCTTTCGAGCTAATTGAATGGCTCGCGCCATAAAGCGCGCATCGTTTGAATTAAAACCCATAAATTCCGAGCGAGTTACTTATCGCTCTGTAACTTATCAATTTCCTCACGGAACGCCTGGACATCCTGGAAGCGGCGATATACTGAAGCAAAGCGCACATAGGCAACATCGTCTAGTGCGCGTAATGCCTTCATGATTTCTTCACCCACAACACTAGCTGACACTTCACGCTCACCCAGTGCTCGAAGGTTAGAAAGAATTTTGTTGATAGCGGCTTCTAAATCTTCAACGCTAACAGGACGCTTTTCTACAGCTTTCGCTAGTCCCGTTCGCATCTTTAGCTCATCGAACGGCTCACGAGTGCCGTCCGACTTGATGATTTTAGGCATAACCAACTCTGCACTCTCAAAGGTCGTATAACGTTCACCGCAAGATAAACATTCACGACGGCGTCTAACTTGACTACCATCAGCCACTAACCGCGAATCAATCACTTTGGTATCCGTATGAGCACAAAAAGGGCAATACATAGCCGCTAATCCTTCCTAATCAATTATTTGTAAACAGGGAATCGCTTGGTTAACTCCATCACTTTAGCTTTAACGTCGCTAATAACCTGCTCGTTATTAATGTCGTCAAGAATATCACAAATCCATCCTGCAAGCTCTGTGACTTCTGCTTCTTTGAAACCACGAGTGGTTACTGCTGGCGTTCCTAAACGTAAGCCACTAGTAACAAATGGTGAACGTGGCTCGTTTGGAACCGTGTTTTTGTTTACCGTGATATTCGCTTTACCTAAAGCAGCTTCGGCGTCTTTACCGGTAATGTCTTTGCTGATCAAGTTGACCAGGAACAAGTGGTTTTCAGTACCACCCGAAACAATGTCTACACCACGCTCAACGAACACTTTTGTCATGGCCTGAGCATTTGCTTTAACCTGCTTTTGCATCGCTTTAAATTCATCACTCAAGGCCTCTTTGAACGCAACTGCTTTCGCCGCAATAACGTGCATCAAAGGACCGCCCTGACCGCCAGGGAACACTGCTGAGTTAAGCTTCTTCTCTAACTCAGGGTTGGCTTGAGCTAGAATCACACCGCCTCGAGGACCCGCTAACGTTTTGTGCGTGGTCGACGTTACAACGTGAGCATGTGGCACTGGGTTAGGATATTCACCAGCTGCGATTAATCCAGCAACGTGCGCCATATCAACAAATAAGTAAGCACCTACTTTGTCGGCAATCTCGCGGAACTTTGACCAATCCACCGTACGAGAGTACGCAGAGAAGCCAGCCACCAACATTTTTGGCTTGTGCTCAAGCGCCAAGCTTTCTACTTCGTCGTAATCGATATAGCCATTTTCATCAACGCCATACTCAACGGAATTATAAATTTTACCGGAGAAGCTCACTTTCGAGCCGTGAGTTAGGTGACCACCGTCAGATAGGCTCATGCCCAAAATCGTATCGCCTGGCTTAATCAACGCCATGTATACAGCAGCGTTCGCCTGAGAGCCTGAGTGTGGCTGAACGTTGGCATAATCGGCGCCAAACAACTCTTTAACACGCTCAATGGCTAATTTCTCAGCAACATCAACGTATTCACAGCCGCCGTAATAGCGCTTATCTGGGTAGCCTTCGGCATACTTGTTCGTTAAAACAGAACCTTGTGCTTCCATGACACGTTTACTGGTGTAATTTTCTGATGCAATCAACTCAATATGCTCTTCTTGACGCTTTTCTTCAGCATCAATTGAAGCAACCAATTCTGGGTCAAAATCTCTTAGAGAAGTAGTATTACCCAACATACCTAAATTCCTCTGGTGTTAGTTTTAAAAATTGGGCTCATTCTAACTGATTCCATAGCGAAATGCGCCATAATTAGACCGCATATCTTACCACTTATCGTCCTATATATAACCTAACACTATATCCACAACCCAAGGCTGAGCTCAGAACCAGCCTCGGATGTTATCATCAAGCTGAGGACGGCAGCGTTTATATTGCCGAGCATACTCCAATGAGCGCCTCTTAACCTTCTCAGACACTCGCAATAACCATGATTTACTGCGGTATGTACCGCGCTTATAACCACCCCAACCCTCGTGGTAAGCAAGATATTGAGCTTTAGCATCCCACTTAGAAATCCCCAGCTTTTTATGAGACTGGAAGGTATACCAACCTATAAAGTGTATCGCGTCATCAAACTCATCACGCTTTGCGTTCCAGTTGCCGGTCGAACGAATGTAGGTTTCCCACGTACTTTCTAGCGCTTGGGCATAGCCATAAGCGTCCGACGGACGTCCGATTGGAATAAACCCGAGGAACCACTCCATATCCGGACGAATGGTGCGGTTAAACTTTGATTCTTGATGCATGATCGCAAGTTGAACATGGAGTGGCGTGCCCCACTCCTCCTGCGAGTCCAAAGCAGATTCGTACCAATCCTCTTCCGACAAGATGCTGCATAAGTCATTAACATTACTCGGCTTATAGGTCGCGCACGAACTTAACAGACTGGTTATTGTCAGTATTATTAACACTTTCTTAATCAAAAACGTATCCTTTCACAATTTCTAACAAGTTTTTTTGATAAATGAATTTATCATCACTGGAACAATGCTAAAATGCCCGCGAAAATAAGGCTTCACTGACATCAGGTTAGTCTCCACGACTAACGAGGGATATTCAACTACTGGAATACAATATTAAGCAGCTGACGTATGAGCACAATTTTATTAGTCGATGACAATAGCAACATTTTAGCAAACACTGCCAAACACTTGGAGCAGTCAGGCTATAAATATGACTATGTCGACGATTATAAAACAGCGCTTAATTTCCTTAGATTGTCGCGACCATCCATTCAGATTGTTGTTATAACCTTAAATAACTCCCTAGGCTACCCAGTCATGCGCAAACTGCAAGCGCTAATGTCTGATCGAGCGACCATCATCGTCTACTCCAAAGACAGCGATGGTGCCATCTCCACTTGGGTAAAGAAGCACAATGTCCCCTATTTCTTCAAACACGATATTGAAGAGTTGCAACTTTTCAATCGCATTAAGCGCACGCTATTCAGTAAAGGACAGTTTTTTACTCACCAACAACTCAACAAGCTTGCTAAAATTCTGTCAAAGTATACCGACCAAGCAGAGAGCTTAGTGAAGTCTACGGCACCTCACTCAAAAAGCTTGCAAGAGTTGCAACACAAGCTAGCCCGTAAGTTAGAAGGCATTGAAAACCAACGACGTTTTTTAATCGACGTTCAAAAATAAAGCGATAATCTTACTTTACCGCGGTATCCACACAGGTCACAGCATCGGTATTTTCTAAACAACTTGTGCGCTCAATTTGAATGGTAGCATGCACAAGCCCATGCTTGACTCGAAGTTGCTCCAACATCACATCAATCATGGTATCACCTTCATAGTCGTCCTTGATCAGAGCGTGAAACGTCATCAATGGCTCTTGCTCACTGATACTCCACAAATGCATATGGTGGATATCAACCACACCTTCTAAAGCCATCAAGTCCTCTCGAATTTTCAGAGTATCCAATTCCTGTGGCTTACCCTCGAGTAATATATGCGAGGAGTCTTTAATAACATGGTAAGCACTACGAAGAATCAACATTGAGACAACAATTGATAACAGCGGATCTACCCATAAAAGCCCCCACTGCCAAATGATCAGTGCCGCTACTATTGCACCGACTGAGCCTAACAGATCCCCGATCACGTGCAGCAAAGCACTGCGAACATTAATATTCGAGCCACTGGCGCTATGTAAGACTTTGAATACCACAATATTAACGATTAAGCCGAGTATCGCGACGAACAGCATGGTCGTGCTTTGAATAGGGTTCGGCTCATAAAAACGCTGAATACTTTCCCACACAATCCATATCGTGAGGCCTATTAAGAAAATCCCATTGGTATAAGCTGCCAAAACTTGCAGCCGTCCATAACCAAATGTTCTCTGGCTATCTGCAGGCTTAGCACTTAGAGTCATCGCGTAAAAAGCTAACAGTAACGCTGCGGAATCCGTAAGCATATGTCCTGCATCCGCTAACAACGCTAGCGATCCCGATATGATGCCACCTACAACCTCTACTAACATAAAAGAGCTAGTTAGAATAACGGCCCACAACATTTGCTTACGACTGGCTACTGGGTGCTCATGATTTTCATCATCATTGGCATGGGAATGACCGTGGTGATGCATAAAACTCCTTAGTGAATTTTAGGTCTTAACTATATCAGCCAATCACTTGTTTTGTAAAAACAGTGCATTATCCAAGTAGGTATTCCACATGACACAGACTCCTTCTGGTAGCGAAGAGAACCTATCAAAAGCAAAGAAATACTATTCCGATCAAAACTTCTGGTTAAAACTCAAGAAAGCCCCTCAGGCTATTGGCAAAGAAGCGCTTGAGAAATTACTGATTCTCTACTATTGTTTCCAAGACCCAAGTACGCCGAACAAAGAGAAAGGAGTCATACTTGGAGCTTTAGGCTATTTTATCATGCCTTTTGATCTAATCCCTGACATTCTACCCGGTGGCTGGACCGATGATTTAGGGGGTTTAGCCTTAGCCGTTGCCAAAGTGACTGGCGCTATCAATGAGACACACATCGAAAAAGCTCGCCACAAACTTAACAAACTGTCGAACAAAGCCTAAACTGTAGAAAACTGTTAACAATACAATCAGATGCCACTACTACAGGAATTGCCCGAGAAAAACATTTTTCAAGCATACGGTATACTGCTACTTCAGAATAATCATCGTTTTGTGCGCAAACTTAAAAAGCATTACACCCCTTCCATACACGGCCACAAAACATGGAACAGTAGCTTCGTACTGATGGACTACTTCTTACACAATGAAACCCTTGAGTATGAACAAAGCATCATGGAGCTTGGCTGCGGTTGGGGTCCTGCCAGCATATTCTGCGCACAACATGCCTCAGCTAAAGTAACTGGTGTTGATCGTGACGATGAAGTTTTTCCTTTTTTAGAGGTCCAAGCAGCGTTAAATGAAGTCGACGTTACAACCAAACAAGCAAGTTTTGAAAAACTGACTAAGAAAGAGTTGTCTAACTATGACATTCTGATTGGTGCGGATATTTGCTTTTGGGATAAGTTGACAGGCATTCACTTTAACCTTATCAAACGAGCTTTCCAAGCTGGAGTCAAAGAAGTTATCATAGCCGATCCAGGCCGCGAGCCATTCTATGCGCTTGCTGAAAAGTGTTTAGAGTTTTTCGAGGAGTGCGAGCTTATTGATTGGTACGCCAGTGAACCTGAGTACTTTGAAGCTGATATTCTGCATATCAAAAACTCAAGTGATAGTTAAATGCCGATAATTATACTACTAGCTCTATTAACCGCCATTAGTGGTTGCTCTCCGAAGTCAGACGTTGTTTACGACCCTTTTGCACAAGTTGAAATGATCGATGAAGAACAGGTCAATACGACTGAACGAATTGAGTATTTAGCCTTTCGATATTATCACGATATGCAAGAACCTAGTTATCTAAACTATTTGCAGGGCATTAAAGAGAGTTATCGTTTCACCTTTACAGGTGATTATGAACCAGACTTAATTATAAGGATAAATCACTGGGCTTGGAGTGATAGCTACTCTATTTCAGTAAAGAAACGTAAACGAAATAGTTATCATGTATCCGAGTGTATTAGGGATGCAAAAACTGAAAATATATATAACTGTCCACCAACAAGCTATTCTAAGATTTCGAACAAGCAAATCTCAAAAGCAGAGTGGGATCACTTCAAGTTGCTACTAAATAAAGCAAAGTTTTGGAGTGAAGATAATGAACTACACCCTCCAAAAAAGTTCTTTATCTTGCATGGCACTCATTGGGCAGTTGAAGCGTATAGGGATATTAGGGATGTTGAAATGAATAAAGAATACAGTATAAATACACCGAGATACGGAACCAATATCTATAAAATTGGTTCCTATATTCTAGCCTTAACCGATGAGGAATCTTGGTTAGACAGGACAAAAGAGGCACAATAAAAAAGCCAGCGTAAGCTGGCTTTTTAAATTAACTATTTAGGTTCAGGTCCTCCCCCGTTCCAACAACCAGGCACATAAACACTGTAATTATGCCAGCTTCCTGTTTGGCCGTTAACGGTTGCACGTAGTCTCAATTGGTAACTTTTGCCGTTAGGTCCTGGAACCTTGTTAAACATGGTTGCTGAACTACTTCCGGAATAGACCGTATACCAAGACGAACCATTTTTTTCTTGTAATAAATAACTAGCCCCTGAGATGTGCTCCCACCACATACTTCCTTGTCGTGTATAATAATTGCAGGCGCCATACTCATAATGGAAATAGTCAATATCCGTAACGCTTTGAGTCCCCATTTTACAGCTTGAGCCTAACTTAGACTCGCTATAGGAGTACGGAACATTTGCAATACAAGAATTACCAGTAGTAGGCGACTTTAGTTCTACTTGCGATTTACCAGTTATAGGAACGAATTGCTTTAACAACTCTTCCTCACTTTCTTCAGTCTTAGCCGTTGAGCAAACTGCGAACCCTTCATACTTTGGTTGAGCTATTTCAACTGAGGACTTACAACTTGCAGTGCGCATATCAGTATTTTGCGATTTTGCAATTGCAGTAACTGCTAAAAGCTGTGCAGCTAATCCTAACGCTATGGTGGGTAATATAACCTTCATTTTTTTCTCCTTCTGTAAATGAAACCTATTCATAGCATCGATCCATGATATATCTCAAGTTGTTCTTGATTGTTTTTTATATTTTGTGAACCTTTACGTATAAAAAAAGCCAGCTAATGCTGGCTTTTTTTATTATCACGATCTAGAAACTATTCTTCAGTCTCTTCGATGTCCAAATCGTCTTCTTCTTCAACGATTGGGCGGTCAACCAATTCAACGTATGCCATAGGAGCATTGTCGCCTGGACGGTTGCCACACTTTAAGATACGCAGGTAACCACCTGGACGATCTTGATAACGAACACCTAGCTCGCTGAATAACTTTGCGACAGCTTCGTTGCTACGAATACGGGCAAAAGCTAAACGACGATTAGCGACAGTGTCATTTTTCGCTAAAGTGATTAACGGCTCAGCCACACGACGTAGTTCTTTTGCTTTTGGCAAAGTCGTACGAATCAATTCATGTTCGATCAATGACGCAGTCATGTTACGGAACATAGCTTTACGGTGTGAACTGTTACGGTTTAATTTACGACCTGATTTTTGATGACGCATATTGAGTTCCTCACTCTATTTAATTCCAGCCTACTGTAGTACTGGAAAAACGGTAAATTTAAATCAGCTTCTCATTCAAAATTTTGGTTAAGTCAAAACTTTCAACAATGACTAACTTAGTAAAAAAGCGCAAGGAGACCCTTGCGCTTAATTTGATACAGAAAACTTAGCTTGCTAAAGCTTACTTAGTGATTACTCACCAAGAATGCTTGATGGAGGCCAGTTCTCTAGACGCATACCTAATGACAAACCACGTGAAGCAAGAACGTCTTTAATTTCAGTCAAAGATTTCTTACCTAGGTTTGGAGTCTTAAGTAACTCAACTTCGGTACGCTGAACCAAGTCACCAATGTAATGGATATTCTCAGTTTTCAAACAGTTTGCAGAACGTACTGTAAGCTCCAGGTCATCAACCGGACGCAATAGAATCGGATCGATTTCTGGCTCTTCTTTCTCAGGCTCAGCTTGTTTTTCATCTTTTAAGTCAACGAATGCTGCTAATTGTTGCTGAAGAATAGTTGCGCTACGGCGAATCGCTTCTTCAGGGTCAATAGTACCATTTGTTTCAAGATCAAGAACCAGCTTGTCTAAGTTTGTACGCTGCTCTACACGCGCAGATTCTACGGTGTAAGATACTTTCTTCATTGGGCTGAAAGAAGAATCTACTTGTAAAACACCAATTGGCTTATCTTCACCTTCAGGTAGTTTACGAGTATTTGATGCCTCATAACCACGACCAA
This sequence comes from Kangiella geojedonensis, assembly GCF_000981765.1. Lineage (GTDB taxonomy): Bacteria > Pseudomonadota > Gammaproteobacteria > Enterobacterales > Kangiellaceae > Kangiella > Kangiella geojedonensis. Next base: position 2,110,245 of record NZ_CP010975.1, read on the forward strand.
GTACAATCTTGATACGCATTGTTAAGGCGCCACCTTTATTCAAAGTAGCGATGTAGTGATCTTTGTTCACTACTTCAGCACCATTCACTTCTTCAATGTCAGCAGCAGTCACGACGCCTTCGCCTTTCTTTTGTAAAGTAAGAGTCACCTCTTCTTTATCTTCCAGGCGAACTGCCAACCCTTTTAAGTTCAAAAGGATATCGATTACGTCTTCTTGAACACCCTCAATCGCTGAGTATTCGTGAAGGACGCCGTCGATTTCTACTTCTGTCACTGCGGCACCTGGCATTGAAGACAACAAGATGCGACGCAATGAGTTACCCAAAGTGTGTCCAAATCCACGCTCAAAAGGTTCCAAGATAACGCGAGCTTTTGTGCCCTCGTCTGATTCGACCTTAATTTGACGCGGAGTCAGAAATTCAGTTGCTGACATACTATCCCTCTCAAGGATTAAAAATTACTTAGAGTAAAGCTCTACAATTAGGTTTTCGTTGATGCTAGCGTCCAATTCAGTACGCTCTGGAAGACGTTTGAACTGACCTTCCATTTTTGTAGCATCGACTTCAATCCACTCAGGCTTGTCACGTTGTGCTGCAAGCTCTAGAGCTGCAACAATACGCGCTTGCTTCTGTGATTTTTCACGAACAGAAATCACATCTTCAGCTTTTACTGAGTAAGAAGGAATGTTCACCGACTCACCGTTAACCATGATTGCTTTGTGGCTAACAAGTTGACGAGCTTCGCCACGAGTAGAAGCGTAACCCATACGATAAACTACGTTATCTAAGCGTGACTCCAATAATTGCAACAAGTTTGAACCAGTCGCGCCTTTAAGACGGTCAGCTTCTTTGTAGTAGTTACGGAATTGACGCTCAAGAACACCGTAGATACGACGAACTTTTTGCTTTTCACGAAGCTGTAAACCATAGTCAGAAAGACGGCTACGACGCGCGCCATGCTGTCCTGGAACAACTTCAATTTTACATTTGGTCTCAATTGCACGAACGCCTGATTTGTGTCCAAGATCAACACCTTCACGACGTGACAATTTAAGTTTAGGACCTAGATATCTAGCCATTTTAAACTCCCGTTATTGTTACACACGACGCTTTTTAGGCGGGCGACAACCATTGTGTGGAATCGGTGTCACGTCAGTAATGTTGGTGACTTTAAAGCCAGCTGCGTTAAGTGCGCGAACCGCTGATTCACGACCTGGTCCAGGACCCTTAACGAAAACTTCAACATTCTTCATGCCCATCTCTTTTACTACCTGAGCAGCGCGATCAGCAGCTACCTGTGCAGCGAAAGGAGTAGACTTACGTGAACCACGGAAGCCAGAACCACCAGATGTTGCCCATGCAAGAGCATTACCTTGACGGTCTGTGATCGTAATGATGGTGTTGTTAAACGACGCATGGATATGCGCCATACCATCAACTACGGTCTTTTTAACTTTTTTCTTACTACTAGTACGAGGTGTTTTAGCCATTATGTTCCACCAAACTATTTCTTAATCGGTTTGCGAGGACCTTTACGGGTGCGAGCATTTGTCTTCGTACGTTGACCACGCAATGGTAGGTTACGACGATGACGAATACCTCGGAAACAACCCAAGTCCATCAAACGTTTAATATTCATGTTGATTTCGCGACGCAAATCACCTTCAACGGTAAACTTGCTCACCTCGTTTCGTAGATTCTCAATTTGGTCTTCGTTCAAATCTTTGATCTTTGCAGTAGGTTCAACCCCTGCATCAGCACAGATAATCTGTGCACGAGGACGACCGATACCATAGATAGCGGTCAGTGCGACATCAGCATGCTTATGTACCGGAATGTTAATACCAGCTATACGAGCCATTTAACAATATCTCCTAAATTAAATAAGCAGGCGTGAAAGGGCGGCTATTTTAGCCACATCACGCCTAAAAATCAAACAATTATCGAATTAACCTTGACGCTGTTTATGGCGAGGGTCAACACAGATAACGCGAACACTGCCGTGACGACGAATCACTTTGCAGTTACGGCACATTTTCTTAACAGAAGCACGAACTTTCATTTGTTACTCCAACATGCTTAGCGACGAACACGACCGGATGGGCCATGCTTTTTAAGATTTGCTTTTTTTAATACCGAGTCATATTGCTGCGACATTAAATGCGCTTGTACTTGAGCCATAAAGTCCATAGCAACAACTACAATAATCAATAGTGACGTACCACCGAAGTAGAACGGATATTCAAATAGCAAAATCAAGAACTCTGGTAACAAACATACAGCGGTCATGTAAAGCGCGCCCCAGAACGTAAGTCTAGTGGTTACTTTATCAAGGTAGCTAGCCGTTTGTTGGCCAGGACGAATACCTGGAATAAATGCTCCTGATTTCTTCAAATTGTCTGCAGTATCACGAGGATTCTGAGTCAACGCTGTATAGAAGAAAGCGAAGAAGATAATACCCGCTGCATATAGCAACATATATACAGGGTTACCAGGTTGTAAATTCTGAGCTAGAGTGCTTAACCAACTAACTTCTCCAGCATTACCAAACCAAGACAGCAAGGTGCCAGGGAATAGAACAATACTCGATGCGAAAATAGCTGGAATTACACCTGCCATATTCAACTTCATTGGTAAGAAGCTACTTTGAGCTGCAAAAACTTTATTACCTTGCTGGCGTTTTGCGTAGTTGATCGTTATACGACGTTGAGCCGTTTCAAACCAAACAATGAAGTAAATCACTGCTAATGCGAACACCGCGAATACTAGAATACCTAGTACATCACGCTGGCCATCATAAGCTTGTGAGAATACTTGCTTAATCGCCTGTGGGAAACCTGCAACGATACCCACCAAAATAATAATTGAGATACCGTTACCGATACCTCGTTCCGTAATTTGTTCACCTAACCACATTAGGAACATAGTACCTGTTACCAATGTAGCGATAGCGACAAAATAGAACGAAAAGTTAGGATTCTCAACCAGTCCCGGAATCATGCTTGGTAACTGTGTAGCCATACCAAATGCTTGTACAGTAGCTAAGGCCACTGTTAAGTAACGGGTGTACTGATTGATTTTGCGGCGACCACTCTCGCCTTCCTTCTTGATCTCTTTTAATCGAGGATCAACATAACTTAAGATCTGCATGATAATCGATGCCGAGATATACGGCATGATACCTAATGCAAGAACCGAAGCACGCTCCATCGCACCGCCAGAGAATACATTAAATAATGAAAATATTGTATCCTGACTTAAAAAGTCTGCTAGCGCTTTAGGATCAACCCCAGGAACTGGAATAAAAGAACCAAGACGGAAGACCACAATAGCAATGAGCACAAACAACAAACGTTGTTTGAGCTCACCTAAACCACCGCTTTTAGCTAATTGCTGTGGTGATAATGCCATTATGCTTCAACCTTACCGCCAGCTGCTTCGATAGCTTTCTGTGCACCTTTCGTGACGCGAACGCCACCAGAAACGGTTACTGCACGATCGATTTCGCCTGACAAGATAATTTTAGCGTTTTCGATGCTGTCACCGATGATACCTGCTTTTTTCAAAGTCAGTAAATCAACAACTTCACCGTCTACTTTTGAAAGTTCATTTAAACGAACTTCAGCAGTTACCAAGGCTTTACGCGAGTTAAAACCAAATTTAGGTAAACGCTGTTTCAAAGGCATCTGACCACCTTCAAAACCAATCTTGTTAAAACCGCCTGAACGCGACTTCTGACCTTTATGACCGCGACCAGCAGTCTTACCGTCAGTTGAACCGATACCACGGCCTACACGTTTGCGATCCTTTTTACTACCAGGAGCTGGCATCAATGTATTTAAACGCATGATTTACTCCTCAACACTAACCATGTAGTAAACTTTGTTTACCATACCGCGAGTTGATGCTGTATCTTCAACTTCAACAGTATGACCAATGCGACGCAAACCTAGACCACGCAAACAAGCTTTGTGAGCTTCTAAGCGGCTAATGCTAGAACGCGTCTGCGTTACTTTCATCATTTTCTTTGCCATCGTCTTAGTCCAAAATCTCTTCTACTGATTTACCACGCTTGGCAGCCATAGCTTCTGGCGAAGTCATTTGGGTCAAACCATTAATCGTTGCACGAACGATGTTAATTGGGTTTGTAGAACCAACACTCTTTGCCAATACGTTTTGGATACCTAGCACTTCAAAAACTGCACGCATTGCACCACCGGCGATAATACCTGTACCTTCAGATGCTGGTTGCATGTAAACTTTTGATGCGCCATGACGGGCATTCAATGCATGTTGTAAAGTGTGACCATCTTTAAGCTCAACTTGAATCATGTTACGACGAGCTTGTTCCATAGCCTTTTGAATCGCTACTGGTACTTCTTTCGATTTACCACGACCAAAACCCACTTTACCCTTACCGTCGCCTACAACAGTTAAAGCCGTGAAACCGAAAATACGACCACCTTTAACTACTTTAGCAACGCGGTTTACGTTGACTAACTTCTCAACTAAACCTTCTTGGTTATTCATATCTTTTGCCATGCTTCACACCTTAGAACTGTAAGCCTTTTTCACGAGCGGCGTCAGCTAATGCTGCCACGCGACCATGATATTTGAATCCACTGCGGTCGAAAGCTACTTGCTTTATTCCCGCCTCGATAGCGCGCTCAGCAACCAAAGTACCTACGTGCTTAGCAGCATCTAGGTTACCCGTGTACTTAACGTCACCACGAACGGCCTTTTCCACAGTCGAAGCACTTGCGATTATATTACCGTTCTCACCGCTGATTACTTGAGCGTAAATGTGGCGAGGGGTTCTATTCACAACCAGGCGCGTTACACCTAGTTCCTGCATTTTTGAGCGACTTTTAGTCGCACGACGCAAACGTTGAATTTTCTTTTTCATGACCCTGCCCTACTATTTCTTCTTGGCTTCTTTACGAACAATATATTCGTCAACATAGCGAACACCTTTACCTTTATATGGCTCTGGTGGACGATAGCTACGGATGTTTGCCGCAACTTGACCGACGATTTGTTTGCTCGGACCCTTAACGATAAGATCAGTTTGAGAAGGAGCTTCAATTGTAACGCCTTCTGGAATCTCAAACGCAATTGGGTGAGAAAAGCCTAGAGTTAAGTTCAAAGTCTTACCTTGAACCTGCGCACGATAACCAACACCGATAAGTTTCAATTTCTTTTCGAAACCTTCGGTAACGCCAGTTACCATATTATTAACCAATGCGCGGTAAGTACCTGCCATAGCCCAGCTTAAGTTTGCAGCAGAAGGAGCAAATGAAACTGCACCATCTTCGACAGTAATTTTTACGTCGTCATGCATATTTTGTTCAAGCTGACCTTTAGAACCTTTTACACTGATCACGCCATCTTTGATGTTTACTTCAACACCTGAAGGGATAGATACAGTGGCTTTTGCTACACGTGACATCTCAATACTCCCTTACGATACAGTGCAGATGATCTCGCCACCATGACCCGCTTTACGAGCGGCACGGTCGGTCATCACACCTTTTGAAGTTGAAACAACTGCGATACCTAGACCGCCGATGACTTTTGGAAGCTCATCAACTTTCTTATAGATACGCAAACCAGGACGGCTGACACGCTTTAATTCATCAATTACAGGACGACCTTGATAGTATTTAAGTTCTACCGTCATTGATGGAATAGCGCCTTCACCAACGCTGTAGCTCTGGATGAAACCTTCATCAACTAGTACTTCAGCGATTGCTTTCTTAATTTTTGAAGCAGGTATTTCGACAGTTTTCTTCGCAGCAGTTTGGCCGTTACGAATACGAGTCAACATATCTGCTATAGGATCTTGCATACTCATGTGTGATTCTCCAACAGCTTACCAGCTAGCTTTTACTAAACCAGGCACGTCACCTTTCATCGCATGTTCACGCAATTTATTGCGGCACATACCGAACTTACGAAGGTAACCGTGTGGACGACCAGTCACGCGACAACGATTACGTTGGCGTACAGGGTTTGCATTACGTGGTAGCTTTTGTAGCTTCACCTGAGCTTCCCAAACTTCTTCTTCAGAAGACTCTGGGTTGTTGATGATTGCTTTTAGCTCTGCGCGTTTTGCAGCGTACTTTTCAACTGTTTTCGCACGCTTCAACTCACGCTCTATCATAGATTTCTTAGCCATAGCGTGCCTCTTATGATTTCAATGGGAAGTTGAACGCACTCAATAACGCGCGACCTTCCTCATTGCTGTTTGCCGTAGTGGTGATAGTAATATCCATACCACGAACCTTATCGACCTTGTCATAATCAATTTCTGGGAAAATGATTTGCTCTTTGATACCTACAGAGTAGTTACCACGGCCGTCGAAAGATTTCGGGTTCAAACCACGGAAGTCACGAATACGTGGCACCGCGATTGAAATAAATCTTTCTAAGAATTCCCACATACGCTCGCCACGAAGAGTCACTTTACAGCCAATAGGATAGCCATCACGAATTTTAAAGCCCGCAACAGATTTGCGTGCTTTCGTGATGATAGGCTTTTGGCCTGAGATAGCAGTCATATCATTGACTGCGTGCTCAAGGATCTTCTTGTCCGCAAGAGCTTCACCCAGACCCATGTTCAATGTGATCTTGGTAATGCGTGGGACTTGCATAACTGATTTGTACTCAAACTTCTCTTGAAGCTCCTGTACAACAGTATCTTTGTAAAAGTTGTGCAGTTTCGCCATCATTTATTACCTAAATGTTAACTATTAAATCGCTTCGCCAGTTTTCTTGAAGAAGCGCGTTTTCTTACCGTCTTCAACTTTAAAACCAACACGGTCAGCTTTACCCGTTGAAGGGTTGTAAATCGCAATATTTGAAGCGTCGAAAGCTGCTTCTTTCTCGATGATTCCACCTTCATTGATAGAACCGTCAGGATTTTGGCTTGGCTTTGTGTGCTTCTTAATAATGTTTACGCCACTCACAATCACGCGACCATCAGCAAGAACGCGGTCGACATTACCACGCTTACCTTTGTCTTTGCCCGCGATTACGATGACTTCGTCGCCGCTTTTAATCTTTTGCATGATTCTCGTCTCTCTTAAAGTACTTCTGGTGCCAAAGACACGATCTTCATGAACTTGTCACCACGTAGTTCACGTGTAACAGGCCCAAAGATACGAGTACCAATCGGCTGTAGGTTACTGTTCAGAATTACCGCTGCGTTACCGTCAAACTTGATCAAAGATCCGTCTGGACGACGTACACCTTTACGGGTACGAACTACAACTGCGTTTAGAACGTCACCTTTTTTTACCTTACCGCGTGGGATCGCTTCTTTTACGCTCACCTTGATGATGTCACCAATATTGGCGTAACGACGATGCGAACCACCCAGTACCTTAATACACATTACACGACGCGCACCTGAATTATCGGCTACGTCTAGTACTGATTGCATCTGGATCATGGTTTTCTCCGCTTAATCCCGCGCTAAAAGGCGCAGGAGTATACCATTAAATTAGTAAAAATCCTAACCCCGAAGCGAAATTAATCACATCAGGGTTAGCTATGGTTCAATTAGCGAGCGCTCTCGACTATCTCAACTAGCTTAAAAGACTTAGTTTTTGATAGAGGACGACACTCAGCAATTCTCACCACATCACCCAATTTGCACTCGTTAGCTTCGTCATGAGCGTGGATTTTAGTTGAACGTTTGATGAACTTCCCATATAAAGGGTGCTTCACGTGACGCTCAACCAAAACAGTAATGGATTTATCCATTTTGTCGCTGACGACTTTGCCCTGTAATGTGCGTTGAATTGTTTCAGTGCTCATTATGAACCTGCCTTTTGGTTGATAATGGTTTTAACACGGGCGATATCACGACGAACTTCACGCAACTTGTGTGTTTCTGTCACTTGGCCCGTAGCCTTTTCCATACGTAACTTAAATTGATCTTGCAAAAGCTCGTTCAAAGTTACGTTGAGCTCTTCAACGCTCTTATCTTTCAATTCTGTCGCTTTCATTAGATCACCGTCCGCTTAACAAAGGTCGTTTTGAAAGGTAGTTTTGCTGCCGCTAAAGCAAACGCTTCACGCGCTAAATCTTCAGAGATACCTTCTACTTCATATAACATACGACCTGGTTGAACCTGAGCAACCCAATATTCAACACTACCTTTACCTTTACCCATACGTACTTCTAAAGGCTTTTTAGTGATTGGTTTGTCAGGGAATACACGAATGTATACTTTACCCGCACGTTTCATGTGACGAGTCATTGCACGACGAGCTGCCTCGATTTGGCGCGCTGTCATACGACCACGACCCGTCGCTTTTAAACCGAACTCACCAAAGCTTACGTTATGAGCTTGAGAGCCGCGGTTACGCAGTTTATGCTGCTTACGATATTTCGTTCTTTTTGGCAATAACATAATACTTACCCCTATTTCTTAGCTTTAGGAGCAGGTTTTCTACGGCGAGGTTTCTTCTCTTCTTTTGGCTCTTCAATCTCTTGGCCAGGAAGAACTTCACCTTTGAAAATCCATACTTTAATGCCGATGATACCGTAAGTAGTATTCGCTTCAGATGTCGCGTAATCGATGTTCGCACGAAGCGTATGCAAAGGTACACGACCTTCACGGTACCACTCAGTACGAGCAATCTCAGCACCACCTAAACGACCACTTACTTCAATCTTGATACCTTGAGCACCAAGGCGCATAGCATTTTGAACGGCACGCTTCATCGCACGACGGAACATCACACGACGCTCTAGCTGTTGTGCAACATTGTCACCAACCAATTGAGCATCTAACTCAGGCTTGCGAACTTGCTCAACAGAAACTTGCGCAGTAACACCCGCCATTTTGGCGATCTTGCCACGCAACTTCTCAATATCTTCACCTTTTTTACCGATAACGATACCAGGACGCGCTGTGTGAATAGTCACACGAATCGCTTTCGCTGGACGCTCTATCTCGATGCGAGATACTGAAGCATGCTTCAATTCTTTTAACAACCAGTTACGGATGTTGATATCACTTTCCAAGTTATCCGCAAAATCGCCGCGCTCAGCATACCAAGTTGCAGTATGCTTTTTTACGATACCTAAGCGGATACCGGTAGGATGAACTTTTTGACCCATTACCTTCTCCTAGTTATCCGATACTTTAACGGTGACGTGGCTATTACGCTTTAAAATGCGGTCGCCACGACCTTTCGCGCGCGGACGCATACGCTTAGCTGTCGCCGCTTCATCAACGAAAATAGTTGAAACTTTCAACTCGTCGATATCAGCGCCTTCATTATGCTCAGCATTTGCAATCGCAGACTCAAGAACCTTCTTGATTAGACGAGCCGCTTTCTTTGGGCTGAATTCAAGAGTGTTCAACGCTTTTTCTACTGGTAAGCCACGAATCTGATCGGCAACAAGACGCATTTTTTGTGCCGAGATGGCGGCGTTACGCAATTTAGCTGCTACTTCCATCTTCCACTCCTCGCCTTATCGCTTCTTGGCTTTCTTATCAACATCGTGACCATGATAGGTACGAGTTAATACAAACTCACCTAACTTGTGGCCAACCATGTCTTCAGAAACGAAGACTGGTACGTGTTGACGACCATTGTGAACGGCAATCGTCAGACCAACCATTTCCGGGAAAACGGTTGAACGACGAGACCATGTTTTAATTGGTTTCTTAGAACCAGAGGCCGCAGCTTCTTCAACCTTCTTCAATAAATGAAGGTCAATGAATGGGCCTTTCTTTAACGAACGTGCCACTGTGCTATCCTCTATCGTTTATTACGGCGACGGACAATTAATTTGTCTGTGCGCTTGTTGCTACGAGTTTTCTTACCTTTAGTAGGCGTACCCCATGGAGACACAGGATGACGACCACCAGAGGTACGTCCTTCACCACCACCATGTGGGTGGTCAACTGGGTTCATAGCCACACCACGAACCGTCGGGCGAATACCGCGCCAGCGAGTGGCACCAGCTTTACCCAAGCTACGTAGCATGTGCTCTGAGTTACCTACCTGACCGATAGTCGCGCGACCTTCAGACAACACTTTACGTGTTTCGCCTGAACGTAAACGCAAGGTCACATAGTTACCTTCACGTGCAACAATCTGAGCATAAGCACCCGCACTACGAGCTATTTGCGCACCCTTGCCAGGCTTAAGTTCGATGTTATGAACGGTAGAACCTACAGGGATGTTACGCATTGGCAAGGCATTACCGACACGAATCGGAGCGCGCTCACCAGAAACGATAGAATCACCAGCATTTAAGTTACGAGGAGCAATGATGTAACGACGCTCACCGTCTGCGTAGCAGATTAGTGCAATGTGTGCACTACGGTTCGGATCGTACTCAAGACGCTCAACGGTACCAGTAATATCGTCTTTATTACGTTTGAAGTCGATTAAACGGTAATGTTGCTTATGACCGCCACCAACGTGACGAGTCGTAATGCGACCGTTATTATTACGACCACCATTTCTTGATTTCTTCTCTAATAAAGCTGCATGAGGTTTACCCTTATGCAGGTCAGAATTCACCACTTTGACTACAAAGCGGCGTCCTGGAGAAGTTGGTTTAGCTTTTACAATTGCCATTACTAATCTCCTTGTTACTCGCCGCCAACGAAGTCAAGGTCTTGACCTGGCTTCAATGAGACGTAAGCTTTTTTCCAGTTTGGACGACGGCCTTCTTGTAGACCAAAACGCTTACGTTTACCTTTCATGTTTAAAGTACGAACTGAATCGACTTCAACTTCAAACAAAGTTTCTACAGCTTTTTTGATTTCACGCTTGTTAGCGTCTTTAGCTACTTTGAAAACGAATTGGTTGTCGTTTTCAGCCAAAATCGTCGCTTTTTCAGAAACGTGAGGCGCTAGAAGAACTTTTAAGAGTCTCTCTTGGTTCATCCCAACATCTCCTCTACTTTCTTAACAGCCGCGACAGTCATCACAACCTTGTCAAAACCGATTAGGCTTACAGGGTCGATAGCTTGAACGTCACGAACGTCAACTTTGTGTAAGTTACGAGACGCTAAGAATAGGTTTTCGTTAACTTCTTCAGTCACGATCAACGCTTCTTTAGCATCTAGTTCTTTCAACTTGCCAACCAACTCTTTAGTTTTCGGAGCTGAAACAGCAAATTCTTCTACTACAATCAAACGCTCTTGACGAACCAATTCACTAAGAATGCTTTGGATCGCACCGCGGTACATTTTGCGGTTAACTTTTTGAGTGTAGTCTTGTGGTTGCGCAGCGAAAGTTACACCACCTTTGCGCCATAATGGGCTACGGATAGTACCTGCACGGGCACGACCTGTACCTTTTTGACGCCATGGCTTCTTACCACCACCGCTTACAGCGCTACGGTTCTTTTGTGCGCGAGTACCGGCACGAGCAGCAGCCATATAAGCAACTACTACTTGGTGAACTAATGACTCGTTAAATTCACGGCCAAAAGCTACCTCAGAAACCTTTATTGCGCCGCCAGATGTCAAACTAAGTTCCATAGTCAACTCCTCTTGGCCTAGGCTTTCTCAGCAGGATGTACAATCACATCACCGCCGGTAGCGCCTGGGACGGCACCTTTGATTAATAACAAATTGCGCTCAGCGTCTACACGTACAACTTCTAGAGTTTGTACAGTGACTCGCTCAGCACCCATGTGGCCAGACATTTTCTTGCCTTTAAATACGCGACCTGGAGTTTGGTTTTGACCAATAGAACCAGGAGCACGGTGCGCTAATGAGTTACCGTGCGTTGTATCTTGACCACGGAAGTTCCAACGCTTAATTACGCCAGCGTAACCTTTACCTTTAGAGGTACCAGTTACGTCAACTTTTTGACCTTCTTCGAAAACTTCAACTTTGACTTCACCGCCAATTTCGAAACCTTCTAAAGAGTCCACACGGAACTCCCACAAACCACGACCAGCTTCTACGTTAGCTTTCTTATAATGTCCAGCTTCCGCTTTACTGATACGGTTTGCCTTACGGCTTCCTGTAGTCACTTGAACCGCTTCATAACCGTCAACATCAGCTGTTTTAAGCTGAGTGATGCGATTTGGGTCGGCTTCTACTACGGTAACCGGGATAGACACGCCGTCTTCAGTGAAGACACGAGTCATTCCTCGTTTTATACCTACTATTCCGATAGCCATGTTTTAAACCTCAACCGAAATGGTTATAACCTTGCTACTGATGTCACTAGTCTTAAGTAAGACTAATTTGAACATCAACACCAGCTGCCAAATCCAACTTCATCAAAGCATCAACTGTTTTTTCTGTTGGCTCGATGATGTCCACTAAACGCTTGTGCGTACGAATTTCATACTGATCACGCGCATCTTTATTCACGTGTGGTGAAGTCAAGATGGTGAAGCGTTCTTTACGCGTCGGTAAAGGAATAGGACCCTTAACCTGAGCACCAGTACGCTTAGCGGTGTTTACGATCTCTGAAGTCGAAATATCAATCAACTTGTGATCAAACGCTTTCAATCTGATTCGAATACGTTGCTTTGCCATTGCAAAGAACTCCACTATATTAATTAAAAGAACATAAAAAACCGCTCCACCCTACTACTCGTGAGGGGTGCGGTTACCAAACTTGTTTCAGACTCAAATCGAGCCTGTTGTTAGCAAAATCAATAACTTACTTTACACTAAAGTCTGAAATTGCTTCGCAAGAACAACCCTAATAGTGGCCGTTACGCCTACAAAGGGACGCGAATTATAGGGGATCGCAATAGGGATTGCAAGGCAGAAAAGCAAATAATTTCAAGCGTTAGAGGCGAAAAAACACTTGGGATGTGTAACGATTTCGTCCAAACCGACTCTAACCCCCAGATCACACGAAACAAGGGCATTCTATGAGAAACGAGTTACTGACACAAATCGGTTTTGGCGGTGGTTGCCACTGGTGTACCGAGGCGGTCTTTGCGTCCTTAAAGGGTGTGGCGAAAGTTGAACAAGGGTGGATCGCTTCTGAGGGCGATGCAGAAAGCTTTTCTGAAGCGGTCATCGTGACCTTTAATACGGAACACATCTCTCTTAAGGATCTGGTTCATATACACTTATTAACTCACAGTAGCAGTTCCGCGCATAAGTTCCGTCAAAAGTACCGAAGCGCCATCTATACGTTTAATAATGAGCAAATGTCACAGGCCAAGCATATTCTTGCCGAGCTTGCCGACGAGAATGCCAAAGAGTACGTGACTCAAGTATTGCCATTTAAAGCTTTTAAGCTGAATGACGAAAAGTACCAGCAATACTATCTCAAACATGCTGATAAACCTTTCTGTAAAACCTACATTGACCCAAAGCTAGCCACCCTGAGGCAACAATATGCTCACTATGTGAAAGCTGATTAGCTGGCTCGTAAGTGCGCCCAATCCTTATGGGTATCCATATAGTGTTTAATGTAAGAGCACTCAGGGACGACTTTAAAGCCTTCCTGCTCAATGGCATGCAATACCGCCTCCATCATGGTGCCGCCATAACCTTTGCCGCGCAGAGCTTCGGGGACTTCAGAGTAGTCTAGGTGTAACACCATTCCCTGTTGCGAATAAGTTACCTTTGCTTCATGACCCTGGTCCAAAACAACCGTAAACATTTTTTCCATCGGATGATGAATTGCTTGATAGGTCACTAATGCCTCCTTAATTTCGACAGCTCTAACCATAACCGTCGATCTGTAACGTCTTAGTCTTCAATGTCTACCCCGCGCCAAAAGGCGAGATACCCTTTAATCGGCTTGGCCTTTTCCAATGGCTCAGGGTAATACCAGGCAGCGTCTTTGTTGGTCTGCCCACTTACCGTTATATTATAATATTGGGCCTCTCCCTTCCATGAACAGGTCGTTTTGTGGTTTGAAGGGCTAAAATAATTAAAGTTAACCGACTCTGGTGGAAAGTAGTGATTATTCTCGACCACCACCGTATCGCCCGATTCTGCAATGACAATATTATTCCAAATAGCTTTCATGGGTGCTCCTTATCGATGGCACCGCACCAAAGAATAGTGCGGGCATGGTTACTAGGATGTTTTAAGCTTTTCGGCGTGCTTTTGTCGCAACTTACTCAGCTTTGGGTTTATCACCGCCATACAGTAGGGTTGCATGGCATTATTGGCGTAATAATCCTGATGGTAATCTTCAGCAGGATAAAAGGTTTCTTCAGCCACTAACTCGGTTGCTAGGGGTGCATCAAACAACGGCGCCATCTGGTCCATCACCGTTTCCGCCACTGCTCGCTGCTCATCATCGTGATACATGATCATTGAGCGGTACTGAGTACCAATATCCGCACCCTGCCCATCAACTTGCGTTGGGTCATGCGAGGTCAGAAAAACCTCTACCAAATCTCGATAACTAATGATCTCAGGATCGAATATGACCTGCACCACTTCCGCATGACCAGACTGTCCTGAGCACACCTCGCGGTATGTCGGATCATCCGTATCGCCTGCGGTATAGCCCGAAACGACCGACTCAACACCTTTTAATTGCTGCATCACCGCCTCAACGCACCAGAAGCAGCCGCCACCAAATGTTGCTTTATGAGTCATTTTATCCTCCATTTTATTAATAAGAACTTCTTTTAAGAGGCTCTTTTAAGAGACCGGTTTCAGCGAGACCGAGTTAATACAAAAACGTAATCCACTTGGCTCAGGGCCGTCAGGGAATACATGCCCCAAGTGGCCACCACAAACATTACAGCTGACCTCAATACGTGTCATGCCATAGCTATTATCCCTATCATACCGTATCACACCCTTTTTCAAGGGCTCGGTAAAGCTCGGCCAACCACTGCCCGACTCGAACTTCTGATTAGCATCGAATAATTTTTCATCGCAACTGGAGCAGGCATAAACTCCTGCCTCAAACACATTACAGTGCTCACCAGTAAATGCGCTCTCTGTACCTTTTAAGCGCATCACGCGGTACTCTTCAGCAGATAGCGCTTGCTGCCACTCGGCTTCTGTTTTAGATACTGTACGCGGTGGGCTCGGGTTACCGTTATTCGCATATGAAATCACCTCATGCCAGTTCATTATCGACACCTCCAGTAGCTTGGGTATTAGGAAGGATTATGAGCTTGTTACACCTTGAACAACCTCACCCTTATTAGAGTGGTATTATGGACAAATGTTACAGGCAGAAAAAAGCCCCTAATCAAGGGGCTGAAAGACTAACACAGGTTACAGAGAGTTAAACTAAAGCATAAAGTCGACAGCGTTCGCATCGAAAGATGATAGATTTGGCATCACGCTATTCAGCTCGCTATCAGTTAAACCGAACCAGCGAAGCGGACTTACCATAAATTGTTCCACTGAAGTGGTAGGAATAATACGTCCATCGTTATTGGCATCATCAGGACCGTCGATTTCTAAGCTTGGTACCTGTCCATAAATATCTCCACCGCGAACAGCGCCCCCCATGACCAACTGATGGTTGCCCCAAGCGTGATCGGTACCATCACCATTACTGGTCAAGGTCCTACCGAATTCTGAGCTGGTAAAACTCGTCACATTATTTTGCACGCCTAGCTCGGTGGTTACGTCATAAAAATAGTTCATACTCTGGCTTAATTCAGTGAACAGCTGTTGTTGAGTATTAATATGAGCATCGTGAGTATCGAATCCCCCCATGCCAACGTAAAAGACCTGACGCTCCATACCTAACTCAGCACGAATGGCAATTAATTTAGCCACCATCTCAAGTTTGGTCGCTAGGCTCCCTTCAGGTTTGATAGTCGTAAACTCAGGAACTGTATCAATCTGAGCACCCACACGTTCAACTAAGTCCATGGTTCGAGACTGTAGCCCCTTAAATTCATCAGTAAAAGGGTCATTGTAGTTATTGCTTAATAACTCTTTAAATGCGGCACGACGATTTTGTGTCCAGCTTTTGTCGGGCGCGACATAACCATATTGATCAAAGCCATTACGACCAATAGAAAGATCTAAATTCAACTGGCTACTCAACCAGTTGGTGCGGCCATCAATAGCAATACCAGTTAATAGAGGATCTTGGTTATTCGCAACAGCTAAATCCATCACACGACCGCCAAGCCCTGACTTTTGCACTTGTGGGTCAACATAGCGCCACTGATCTTGCTGATCGTTGTGTGAAAACAACTGATCAGGCAATGGTTTACTGTGGTCTAAAAATTGTTGTCGTGTTATAGGTTCAACTAAATTACCAACGTTCGACATCACCGCCACTTTACCGTTATTGAATAACCCCTGTAATTCAGACAGCTGCGGGTGAAAGCCGAAGCTACTCCCTCCATGCGATAAAGGCGAAACAGGCAATAAATCAGCTTTTGCTATCGCCATATTTTGGCGCGAGGCAGCATATTCGTTGTAATCAAAGTCGCTGGTCGGCACCACCATATTGAACCCATCATTACCTCCCAATAAAAATATGCATACCAGCGCTTTATAATCCCCCGTGGGAATACTAAGCGCATGTGCAGACTGACTCACATTCATTAGCCCAGAGGTCGCAATTGCAGCGGAACCGAGTTTTATAAAATCGCGTCTATTCATCATCAGGCTCCTATCGTTGTACCGCAAATTCTGGCGAAGTGATGACCATAGACACGGCTTCTATAGCTTTGCGTTCAGGATTGTCGGCATTAAAAGATGCCAAATAGTCAGTAAGTACTGACTTCATATGTTCACTCATGGTGCCGCCGAGCAACAACGTATCCAGATGTTCAATCAACTCTTCATCGCTTGACTCTGCCAAATTGCGTTCAGTGTTGTAGTTTACAATGATGTCTTTTGCATTTGGTGAAGTACGCTCTAAATTGTTCATACTCAAGGACCTCCAATGAAGATGATTTGTGATCTTTGCCATGGTGCCCTCAGTGTGAATTTCAAACTCTGGTGCATTGATGTCAGCGTCTTTTAATGCACCAGCAGGCTGATAGTTAGGCGAAAAGAAATTAAACACACTTGGCGATTTCAATGGCCCTTGCGCAAAGTCACTATCAACCCAACGGAACTCAAACGTTCCTGTCCCAGTATTAGCATTAAAAGCACGCCAGAAAGCTGTTAATTTCAGAATGGGCTCTTTCAACTTACCAAAAGGTTTGTCATGAGCAGACTCCCCCGTTATCGCTTCTTCATCCAAAAGTATCGACTTAATCACAGCCTTCATATCCCCTCGTACACCACTTCCATTATCATTGAATGCAGTAGCGACACGCTCAACGTACTCCGGCGAAGGATTGCTAGTGACTAATTTTTTGATCAGCTGTTTCGCAATAAAAGGGCCCACATTGGGGTGATTAAAGATATGATCCAGTGCTTGGTTTAAATCTTGTTCTGGCGTTTGCCCCGCGGGAATCACACCACCATTAATGATGCGCTTCTCACCTTCAGCATGATAGTCCGGAAAAGCTTTCATAGGGCTCAACAAGTCACGGTTTTCACCCCACCACCAAAACGTCTCAGCATTTTGCCAAGTCCAACCCGTAAAGACATGCGCTAGCCCTTCAATGTCATCTTGATCATAGGTTGGTATTGTCTTGCCCTGAGCATCTCGTTTTGGAGTGCCATCCAAATTAAGCTCAACTAAACCGACGGTAAATAACTGCATTAATTCACGGGCATAGTTTTCATCTGGGCGAATGTTTCGCTCAAGATCCGGCTTACGATTGCGCAACATACTCAAATACTCACCCATCACCGGACTAAGCGTGACATCTTGCATTAAGTCACGATAATTCCCGAAACTTTGCTCAAGCAGTATGTCGTAATAATTTGATAGGGATTTGTTTCCATCAACGCCACCTGAGTCAACTCCATACTGGCTAACGACCCAGATCTCACTCAATGCAAATGCCACACGCTGGCGCAATTGATCTTCAGCTTTTAAAGTTCGGTGCCACCAGGCATCAACATACAAACTCCAGGTACTGTCAGGATCAAAGCTAAACTGGTTGTAGTAAGGAAGGTGTTTTGTTGGTGATAAGGACATCTGCCAATCAATCCAGTCCGCATAGCCCATATCCACTACGCGATCAATTGAGTTTGTCGTCGCACCAAAAGTAGCTTGCTGCAAGAAGCGCGACGCTTTGCCTGAGGTGGGAGGTTCAACATGGGCCGGAGGATCTTCTCCAGAGCCTGGCTGCGGATTATTCGGCTCTTCGCTGTCTGAGCCACCACTACAAGCGGCTATCAGAAACATTAACCCCAGTAATGCCAGCCTCTGTATCGTTGTTTTCATGAGTGCCTAGTCTCTCCAAGTGACATAGATTGTCATCTTAAATGCGACCGACTGTAAAATCTTTCGACAGTATCACATTGAAAAATCAACTAGGTCTCAAAACCACACCGTAAAAGTGCTTGAGTTTAACTCCAGGTGCTTTAGATAAAAAAAAGCCCCTCTTAATAAGAGGGGCTGATAATGAGAGCCTTTCAGGGGGGTTAAAAATACCCACCAAATTGTAAGCTGTAGAAGTGCGCATCACTGGCAAAGCTTTCTACTTCAGCCCGCATAAATAGATTCTCTCCAAGGTCCCACTTTAGGCCTAATCCAAAAGCAAACTGCAAAGATGTTTCTTCTTCATATGAAGGTAGGAACATATTGTTAGTTCCATCAGCAGCCGTGTTGGCAGTATTTCTTATCGCTGAAACACCTAGCTTGCCATAAATATCAATATCATTATCCTCCTGTGACCAAGGGAAGTAGTTCATAACTCCAGAGATTACTCTATAGTTGATTCCTTCATTAGGATATTGCTGGTTTAGTGCGGGATCTTCATTAGCAAGCCCAGCGGTTCCTAAATCATAATAAGAAATATCAAAACCCCAATGTGAATTGATATCTAGGCCTGCATACAGCTTAAAACCATTGTCAGAGCTATCACTGGCGCTCCACCCAGCTGACTCACCTTCAGGTTCGAGATCACTAACACCATAACCAACGCCCCAATACCATTTAGAAGCTGCATCGCCATAGGCTTTTAATGGGACAAACATAAATGTTAGTAACAGAAAGCCGCCAGTCAAGCCTTGCAATTTCTTACTTGAAATCATTGATATAACCTCTCTTTAACCTACGTGTAATTAACATTGTCATCAGCATAATTAACAAGATGACGGAGCTGCTACCCCCTGAAACGGAAGTCCTCAAAGTGTCATCGCAAGCATCCCCCATGCCATCTTGATCGGTATCGGCTTGGTTTACGTTAACGACTAGCGGACAGTTATCATCACTATCTTCAATGCCATCATCGTCGTCATCAGTATCACAAGCGTTGCCCACACCGTCTCCATCTGTATCTATCTGAGACGGGTTATTTACTAGAGGACAGTTGTCAGCACCATCATCTAAGCCATCATTGTCATCATCGGTATCACAAGCGTCACCGATACCATCGCCATCAGTATCGACTTGGCCTGGGTTACCTGTTAACGGGCAATTATCGAGGTCATCTTCCACGCCATCGTTGTCATCATCAGTATCACAGGCATCCCCTATACCATCGCCGTCAGAGTCCAACTGATCTGGGTTGGAGATAACAGGACAATTATCAGCAGTATCATCCACTGTATCGTTGTCATCGTCGTTATCACAAGCATCTCCAGCGCCATCTCCATCGCTATCTTCTTGGCCGGGGTTGCTAGTTGCTGGGCAGTTATCCGCGTCATTTTCAACGCCGTCATTATCGTCGTCGTTGTCGCAGACATCGCCCACGCCATCTCCGTCAACATCACTCTGATCCGAGTTGCTAGTTGCAGGACAGTTGTCAGCACCATCATCAATACCGTCACCGTCGCTGTCTGTATTGCTATCACAGGCATCACCGACACCATCACCGTCGGTATCAACTTGAGTAGGGTTGCTGACTAAGGGGCAGTTATCTACGCCATCTTCAACGCTGTCGTTATCGTCGTCGTTGTCACAGACATCACCATCACCATCGCCATCAGCATCCTCTTGCCCTGTATTACTAACGAATTGGCAATTATCTGGACCATCATCCACGCCATCGTTATCGTCATCCGAATCACAGGCATCACCTAAACCATCCCCATCAGTATCTTGCTGAGCAGGATTTGCGATGGCAGGACAGTTATCAACGCCATCGTCGATACCATCTCCATCAGAATCATTATCGGTATCACAAGCATCGCCTAAGCCATCACCATCAGCGTCTTCTTGGCTAGGGTTGCTGATGAGTGGGCAATTGTCGGCAGTATCATCGATACCGTCATCATCGTCATCGGTATCACAAGCATCACCCGAACCGTCGCCATCTGAGTCATGCTGGTCCGTATTGCTGACTAATGGGCAATTATCAACACCATCATCAATTGTGTCACCGTCATCATCATCATCGCAGGCGTCACCAGCACCATCCCCGTCTAGGTCGTCTTGATTCGGGTTTGGAACCGCTGGACAGTTATCAACACCATCATCAATGCCATCACCATCCGAGTCATTGTTGGTATCACAAGCATCTCCGATGCCATCACCATCGGTGTCTTCTTGTAACGGGTTGCTATTGATAGGGCAATTATCAGTACCATCATCGACACCATCACCATCAGTGTCGTTATCACACGAATCACCAATGCCATCACCATCTAAGTCCTCTTGGCCTGGGTTGCTAGTGACTGGACAGTTATCAACACCATCATCAACACCATCGCCATCGTCATCGGCATCACAGGCATCACCAATGCCATCGTTATCCAGATCTTCTTGCCCTGGATTGCTGTTGGTAGGACAATTATCAGCGCCATCATCGACACCATCACCATCATCATCGGTATCACAAGCATCGCCAATACCATCACCATCTAAATCTTCCTGACCAGGGTTAGCCACGGCAGGACAGTTATCGGCACCGTCATCAATACCATCACCATCAGTATCCGTATTGGCATCACAGGCATCACCAACGCCGTCACCATCCGCATCCTCTTGGCCAGGGTTATTCGTTAATGGGCAGTTATCAACACCATCATCAATACCATCATTATCATCATCAGGATCACAGGCATCACCTAAGCCATCGCCATCGGTGTCTATCTGATCCGTGTTCGGGTCCACAGGACAGTTATCAACGCCATCATCGACACCATCACCATCGTCATCGGTATCACAGGCATCGCCAACACCGTCACCGTCTAAATCTTCCTGACCTGGGTTAGCCACGGCAGGACAATTATCGGCACCGTCATCAATACCATCACCATCAGTATCCGTATTGGCATCACAGGCATCACCAACACCGTCACCATCCGCATCCTCTTGGCCAGGGTTATTTGTTAATGGACAGTTATCAACACCATCATCAATACCATCGTTATCATCATCAAGATCACAGGCATCGCCTTGACCATCACCATCGGTGTCAGTTTGATCCGAGTTACTGATTAATGGACAGTTATCTAAATCATCATCAACACCATCATTATCATCATCGTTGTCACAGGCATCACCTAAGCCATCGCCATCAGTATCGGTTTGTAGCGGGTTATTGGCGACTGGACAATTATCCACACCGTCTTCAATGCCATCATCATCATTATCCGAATCACATGCATCCCCGATTCCATCACCATCAACGTCTTCCTGACCAGGGTTAGGAACCGCAGGACAGTTATCCACACTATCATCAATGCCGTCACCATCCTGATCATCTAAAGCAGGTCCGACACAGGCTGAATATACTTGAATTTCATTTAACGCAGAGACTAAACTCCCTAAGTCAATTTGCACTTGGTTAAACTCTTGCGAGGTATCGAAGCTCACATAAGCTTTATTACCGCCAGCTAACAAACTAAGTGCCACTAAGCTATTACCACTAAAACTTTCTTGTGGGGTATCATTAAGTAGGGTTGTAATCGTGATTGAATCTAAAAGCGTTAGATCAATAAGAGTGCCAGGGTCTTCTACTACAAAGCCTGCAACATTATCGCCGATATAGGACTGACTAGTATCGGTTACCCGGATAAAACTTTCTGCTAATACGCCCGCCGTAACAGACATTTCTGCAAAGTTATCCAGATCAGCATCAATGACATTACCTTCATCATTAACACCACAAAGTAAACACACGCCTGTCACGCCACTTGCAACTTGTGCGTCAGGAGTCATAATCGGCTCAATTCGCTCACCAACATCACAAGTTGCAATATCTGGGTCACAAACATCGCCAATACCATCTCCGTCTGAATCTTCCTGACCAGGGTTAGCGATTAGCGTACAGTTATCGCTTGAATCCAAAATACCGTCATTGTCATCATCGGAATCACAAGCATCACCGTAACCATCACCATCAGAGTCTTCTTGGTTAGGGTTATAAATCGCGGGACAATTATCGACAGTATCATCATCTAATCCGTCACCATCATCATCCGCACCCATTAATGGCGTTGCAAATACGATTAAAGAGATCAGCATTATGAGCTGTTGATTTAACTTGTTTTGTAGACTCTTCATTCTTTCCTCCACCTGCTAACACTTTTTTTAGGTAGCAGCTTCATGTGTTTTTTTATGGCGTTCCTATATTAGTACCGTACTGATCTTAGCGATGCTGCTAACTTAGTCAGGAAGAATAAAGTCGTCGATGGAAGTTTTGAAAT
Source organism: Kangiella geojedonensis (assembly GCF_000981765.1). Lineage (GTDB taxonomy): Bacteria > Pseudomonadota > Gammaproteobacteria > Enterobacterales > Kangiellaceae > Kangiella > Kangiella geojedonensis. The sequence goes on from NZ_CP010975.1 coordinate 2,132,861, forward strand.
AAGGAACTTAAGAAAAAACACTTGAAACTAAAAGGTCTTTTGGCAAAGCCAGAGTAAACTATTAATGCTTCAAATAACGATCTGTGGGGATTCATTATCTAGCTCCTTGTAATTACCTATATCTTCAGAGAGTTAAGTTCTCTCCAATAACGCATCCAGAACAGACTTTAGGAATGGGTTGCTACATTGCTAATGTTTCCTAAAGCCCAACAATCTTTCAGTGTTATTTTAAAACTAGCATGCCTTTTCAGGCACAACAATAGCCCCATTATATTTTTTAATGCGAAAATGCATTAAATGCATATAAACAAAGGATTTCATTATATGCAAAAGCAATAAAAACAATTACGACATTAGTTTTTTTAATGCACTGGGGAAATTTACACTATCGGATTAAGCTATTGATTTATATGAAGAGATGTAAACAAGTATTTGATATGCAAGATAAAAATCTAGATTGGGTTGAAAACAGCTTTTAGGTACGGCGCTGACCCAGCGAAAGAGTTTTGTAACATTTTGTTACAAAAAAGAAAGGGCCACTAGAAAGTGGCCCTAACTAACTTATCAAGTTAAGTGATAAGTTTTTTGCAGGAAATTCGCACAGGCTATTTCCTGACAAGCTATTACAGCTTATGTCGTACTAAATCCAAATTACTCGTGGATTTTAGAAACAACACCCGCACCTACAGTACGGCCACCTTCACGAATCGCGAAGCGTAAACCTTCGTCCATCGCAATCGGTGCAATCAAAGTAACGTCCATCTTGATGTTATCGCCAGGCATAACCATCTCTACGCCTTCCGGTAACTCACAAGCACCCGTTACGTCTGTTGTACGGAAGTAGAACTGTGGACGGTAGCCTTTGAAGAATGGCGTGTGACGACCACCTTCATCTTTCGACAATACGTACACTTCTGCTTCGAAACGTGTGTGTGGATTAATCGTACCTGTGTGAGCCAATACTTGACCACGCTCTACTTCATCACGCTTTGTACCACGTAATAAAACACCTACGTTGTCGCCAGCTTCACCTTGGTCAAGCAACTTACGGAACATCTCTACGCCCGTAACTGTTGTCTTCGTCGTATCTTTGATACCAACGATTTCAATCTCTTCACCAACTTTTACAACACCACTCTCTACACGGCCTGTTACTACTGTACCACGACCTGAAATTGAGAAGACGTCTTCAATCGGTAACAAGAATGGCTTGTCTACCGCACGCTCTGGCTCTGGGATGTAAGTATCTAATGCTTCGCCTAGTGCTACGATTGCATCTTGACCTAAAGGACCTTCTTCGCCTTCCAAAGCTTTCAACGCTGAACCACGGATGATTGGCGTGTCGTCACCTGGGAATTCGTATTGATCTAGAAGTTCACGCACTTCCATCTCTACCAACTCTAGTAACTCTTCGTCGTCTACCATGTCGCATTTGTTCAAGAATACAACAATCTTCGGTACACCTACCTGACGTGATAACAAGATGTGCTCACGTGTTTGTGGCATTGGGCCGTCTGCTGCTGAACATACTAAGATAGCACCGTCCATCTGTGCAGCACCAGTAATCATGTTTTTCACATAATCAGCGTGGCCTGGGCAGTCTACGTGTGCGTAGTGACGTGAAGGTGTTTCATATTCAACGTGTGACGTCGCAATAGTAATACCACGCTCACGCTCTTCTGGAGCATTGTCAATGTCTGCGAATGCTTGTGCAGCACCACCGTATACTTTTGCCAATACTGTACAAATCGCCGCCGTCAAAGTAGTTTTACCATGGTCTACGTGACCAATCGTGCCTACGTTTACGTGCGGCTTATTACGTTCAAATTTCTCTTTAGCCATTTTTCAATTCCTCTAATTCTCTGGAACTATAAATTTAAAATTAAGAATTCTTACTAATCACTTCTTCAGCAATGTTCGTTGGAGCTTCTGCATAGTGTGCAAACTCCATCGTAAAGCTTGCGCGACCTTGTGACAAACTACGTACGTCTGTCGCGTAACCAAACATTTCAGAAAGTGGAACTTCAGCGTCAATCACCTTACCAGTTGAGTTTTCACCCATACCTTTAACAAGTCCACGACGACGGTTAAGGTCACCCATAACGTCACCCATGTACTCTTCAGGAGTTACAACTTCAACTTTCATCATTGGCTCAAGCAATGCTGGATTCGCTGTAGAAGCTGCATTTTTAACCGCTAAACTACCAGCGATTTTAAATGCCATTTCATTCGAGTCAACATCGTGGTAAGAACCATCATAAAGCGTTGCTTTAACGTCTAGTACTGGGTAACCAGCAATAATACCGTTTTCAAGCTGCTCTTCGATACCTTTTTGTACAGCACCGATATATTCTTTCGGTACCACACCACCAACGATTTCGTTAACAAACTCAAAGCCTGAACCTGCTTCTTGTGGCTCAAGTTTTACCCAAACGTGACCATACTGACCGCGACCACCTGATTGACGTACGAACTTACCTTCGACTTCAACCGTGTTACGGATAGATTCACGATAAGCTACCTGAGGAGCACCAATGTTCGCTTCAACTTTGAACTCACGCTTCATACGGTCAACAAGAATGTCCAAGTGTAGCTCACCCATACCAGAAATAATGGTTTGGCCTGACTCTTCATCCGTTTGTACACGGAACGATGGATCTTCTTGTGCCAGTTTACCTAAAGCAATACCCATTTTCTCTTGGTCAGCTTTAGTTTTTGGCTCTACAGCAACCGCGATTACTGGCTCAGGGAATTCCATACGCTCTAGAATGATTTTGCTGTCTAGGGCACATAGAGTATCACCAGTTGTTACGTCTTTAAGACCAACACCAGCGGCGATGTCACCTGCGCGAACTTCTTTAATCTCTTCACGGCTGTTTGAGTGCATCTGTACGATACGACCGATACGCTCTTTCTTGTCTTTTACTGAGTTGTATACGTGATCACCAGAGTTGATAACACCTGAGTAAACACGGAAGAACGTCAGTGTACCCACGAATGGGTCAGTCGCGATTTTAAATGCCAATGCAGCGAAAGGAGCATTGTCATCAGCTTCACGAGTTTCGATTTCTTCACCATCAAGGTCAACAGTACCTTGAATCGCTTTAACTTCTACAGGAGAAGGCATGTACTCGATAGTTGCATCAAGAACGGCTTGTACGCCTTTGTTCTTAAATGCTGAACCACCAAACACAGGGATGATTTCGTTAGCTAACGTACGCTTACGAATACCCGCTTTGATTTCTTCTTCTGAAAGCTCGCCACCTTCAAGATATTTTTCCATCATCTCTTCAGAAGCTTCAGCAGCTGCTTCTACCATGTACTCACGCATTTCAGCACATTTGTCAGCGATGTCTGCAGGAATGTCTTCATAAGTGAAGGTTAAGCCGTTATCTTCTTCGTTCCAGATAATTGCTTTGTTCTTTACTAAGTCAACAACACCTTTGAACTCGTCTTCAGCACCAATTGTCATTTGCATTGGAACAGCAGTCGCGCCTAAACGCTCACGAAGTTGCGAAACAACCATCTCAAAATCAGCACCAGCACGGTCCATCTTATTAACGAAAACCATACGAGGAACTTCGTACTTATTCGCTTGACGCCATACTGTTTCAGTTTGAGGCTGTACACCAGACGATCCACAAAGAACCACTACCGCACCGTCAAGTACACGTAGTGAACGCTCTACTTCAATCGTGAAGTCAACGTGTCCAGGGGTGTCGATGATGTTAATACGGTGCTCGTCGAATTGAGCATCCATACCACGCCAGAATGTTGTAGTCGCAGCCGAAGTAATGGTAATACCACGCTCCTGCTCCTGCTCCATCCAATCCATTGTCGCGGCGCCATCATGTACTTCACCAATCTTATGTGAAAGACCAGTGTAGAAAAGAATACGCTCAGTTGTTGTCGTTTTACCGGCATCAACGTGCGCACAGATACCAATGTTGCGGTATCGTTTAATTGGGGTTTTACGTGCCACAATAAACTCCTTGGATTACCAACGGAAATGCGAGAAAGCTTTGTTAGCTTCAGCCATACGGTGAACGTCTTCACGTTTCTTAACAGCTGAACCACGACTTTCGATAGCATCAAGAATTTCACCAGCTAGACGCTCACGCATAGATTTTTCACTACGCTTACGAGCAGCGTCAGTCAACCAGCGCATGGCTAGTGCAGTCTGACGAGCAGGACGAACTTCTACTGGTACTTGGTATGTTGAACCACCAACACGGCGAGACTTAACTTCCACCATTGGGCGGATGTGTTCTAAGCCTTTCTCAAACATTTCTAATGGTTCTTCACCTGATTTCTTTTCAGAAATGATGTCAAGCGCGCCATAAACGATTTTTTCTGCAACTGACTTTTTACCGTCAAGCATTAATACGTTGATGAACTTCGCCAACAATTCACTTCCGAATTTAGGATCAGGAAGGATCTCGCGTTTTGCGATTATACGTCTTCTTGGCATGTTAAATTTTCCTCATGCATGTGTAACTTCAGGACAATCCAGAATAAGCTGTTACGACACTTATCTGGCCTTACTCACATAGTGAAATAGCCGATCGGACGATCAGCTACTAGACTATTCTTTAAATTGTAGAGCCTTAATATTTAAATTGCATTAAGACCTCGGCCCGACTAGATTAAAAATTTCTAGTGCAAGGCAATTGAGTTTTTGTGCTGTGAAATTGGCGAGTAGCCAATGAATTGCAGTAACAAAAACTCAATTAACGCCGCAGCAGGAATTTTATCCCTTAGGACGTTTAGCGCCGTATTTTGAACGACCTTGCTTACGATCTTTAACGCCAGCTAAGTCTAAAGTACCGCGAACACAGTGGTAACGTACACCTGGCAAATCCTTTACACGACCGCCACGGATTAGTACAACACTGTGCTCTTGAAGGTTGTGACCTTCACCACCGATGTATGAAGAAACTTCATAACCGTTAGTTAGACGTACACGAGCAACTTTACGCAAAGCCGAGTTTGGCTTTTTAGGCGTTGTAGTATAAACACGAGTACATACACCACGTTTCTGCGGACAAGCTTCCAATGCAGGAACGTTTGTCTTTTTAACCTGCTTAACGCGAGGTTTTCTTACAAGCTGATTAATAGTAGCCATTAATTCATTCTCTATATCTGGTTCACGCTTTATACAGCGCGCCTTTAGAAGGACGTCCTCTACAGGACATGGTACCTAGGGCGCGCTATTCTAAAGAGGTCCTAATGGGTTGTCAAGCCTGCCCAATGATCAAAAACTGAACAGGCACAAGCACTTTAAGCCTCGCTATCTTCCATTGAGCTCAACTCATCAGAAAGAGCTTGCTCAACATCATCTGCTGAAGGACCTACAACATCTTCAATTTGTAGTTCTGCAGCACGTTTGCGACGACGCTCTTCGTGGTATGTCAAACCAGTACCTGCTGGAATTAGACGTCCCACAATCACGTTTTCTTTCAAGCCATTCAAGTCATCCATCTTACCGCTAACAGCCGCTTCGGTAAGGACACGAGTCGTTTCCTGGAATGACGCCGCCGAGATAAACGATTCAGTTGCTAATGAAGCTTTAGTAATACCCATCAATACTCTTTCGAACTTGATTGGTTCTTTACCTTCTTCAATCAACTTATCGTTTGCTTCAAGCACTCTAATGACTTCCATTTGATCACCTCTTAGGAAGCGAGAGTCACCTGGCTCAGTTACGATACACTTACGTAACATCTGACGAATAACAACTTCAATGTGCTTATCGTTAATTCCAACACCTTGGAGACGATAAACTTCTTGAACTTCATTCACGATGTAACGCGCAAGTTCTGTGATTCCTTTAAGACGAAGAATGTCGTGTGGATTATCTGCACCGTCAGACACAACCTCACCCTTCTCAACTTTCTCACCTTCAAAGATGTTCAGCTGACGCCATTTAGGAATCAATTCTTCATAGGTATCACCGTTGTCATGAGGAGTTATCACTAGACGACGCTTACCTTTAGTTTCTTTACCAAAGCTTACAGTACCCGAAATTTCAGCAAGAATTGCTGGCTCTTTAGGTTTACGAGCTTCGAACAGGTCGGCTACTCGAGGTAGACCACCCGTAATATCTTTTGTCTTCGAGCTTTCTTGAGGAATACGAGCAATCGCATCACCAATACTTACGTCAGAACCATCTTCCAAACTTACGATAGCGTTGGCTGGCAAGAAGTAAACTGCTGGCATATCCGTACCCGGAATACACAACTCTTTACCTTTTGCGTCTAACAACTTAATCGCTGGTTTAACGTCAGAAGATTTACTACCTGAACGTTGCTTGTTCTCAGTAATAACAATTGAGCTTAAACCGGTTAATTCATCCGTTTGACGCTCGATGTTGACACCTTCAACCATGTCAACAAATTGAATCTTACCGTCTAGCTCGGTAATAATTGGGTGCGTGTGCGGATCCCAGTTAGCAACGATGTCGCCACCTTTCGCTTCTTCACCTTCTTTCTTCGCTAATACAGCACCGTAAGGAAGCTTATAACGCTCACGCTCACGACCAAACTCATCAACAACATTTAACTCTGATGAACGCGATACGATAACTTGTTTACCATCTTTACGGTCAACCGTTTTCGCATTTTTCAGACGAAGTGTACCGTCGTTTTTGATCTGTACATTGTTATCTGCAGATGCACGAGATGCCGCACCACCAATGTGGAACGTACGCATTGTAAGCTGTGTACCCGGCTCACCAATAGACTGAGCAGCGATAACACCAACAGACTCACCATGGTTGATAATATGACCACGAGCCAAATCACGACCATAACACGCAGCACAAACACCGTTACGGGTTTCACAAGTAATAACCGAGCGAACTTTTACTTCATCAACAGAGTTCTGCTCAAGGATATCTACCCACTTCTCGTCAAGTAGTGTACCTGCTTCAGCAAGAATGTCGTCGCTACCAGGAACATAAACATGCTCAGCAACAACACGACCAAGAACTCGCTCACGTAAAGGTTCTACAACGTCACCACCTTCAATCAGCGGCGTCATGTATAGACCATTTTCAGTGCCACAGTCTTCGGTAGTAATAACCATATCTTGTGCAACATCCACCAAACGACGAGTTAAGTAACCCGAGTTTGCTGTTTTCAATGCGGTATCGGCCAAACCTTTACGCGCACCGTGCGTCGAAATAAAGTACTGCGATACGTCCAGACCTTCACGGAAGTTCGCTGTAATCGGCATTTCAATAATCGAGCCATCCGGTTTCGCCATCAAACCACGCATACCCGCTAGCTGACGAATCTGTGCAGCACTACCACGAGCGCCTGAGTCCGCCATCATAAAGATCGAGTTAAACGATGGTTGGGATACGACTTCACCGTCGCTGTTCTCAATATCGTCTGTACCAATATGATCCATCATCGCTTTCGCAACTTTTTCATTGGTATGCGACCAGATATCAACAACCTTGTTATAACGCTCGCCCTGAGTAACTAAACCAGAGTTAAACTGGTCTTGAATCTCAGCAACTTCTGCTTCTGCTGATTCAATGATGCCTGCTTTAACGTCTGGAATCGCCATGTCTTCGATACCTACCGAAGTACCTGAACGAGTCGCATACGAGAAGCCGGTATACATTAATTGGTCAGCAAAAATAACAGTCGCTTTAAGGCCACGCTCACGGTAACACGTGTTGACCATGCGCGAGATTGCTTTTTTCGTCATTGCTTGGTTCACTAGGTCGAAGCTAATACCTTCAGGAACGATGCCCCAAAGAAGTGAGCGACCCACTGTTGTTTCCACCAAGTCTAATGACTCTGTACGGTTACCTTCTTCATCGAAATGAACCATTGGTAGACGTACTTTAACTCTTGCGTGCAAATCGACAGCGCCGTTTGCATAAGCACGCTGTACTTCGTCAGCATCAACGAAGACCATGCCTTCACCTTTCGCATTAACACGGTCACGTGTTAAGTAGTACAAACCAAGTACCACGTCCTGAGTAGGAACGATAATTGGCTCACCGTTTGCAGGCGAAAGAATGTTGTTTGTTGACATCATTAACGCACGAGACTCTAACTGAGCTTCGATAGTTAAAGGAACGTGGACCGCCATTTGGTCACCATCAAAGTCAGCGTTGTAGGCTGTACAAACTAATGGGTGAAGCTGAATCGCTTTACCTTCAATCAGTACAGGCTCAAACGCCTGGATACCCAAACGGTGAAGTGTTGGTGCACGGTTTAATAGTACCGGATGCTCACGAATCACTTCTTCTAGGATATCCCAAACAATAGGTTCTTCACGCTCAACCATTTTCTTAGCGGCTTTAATCGTTGTCGCTAGACCACGAAGTTCAAGCTTGCTGTAGATGAATGGCTTAAATAGCTCCAATGCCATCTTCTTCGGAAGACCACACTGGTGTAATTTTAATGTTGGACCAACAACGATCACCGAACGACCCGAGTAGTCAACACGCTTACCAAGAAGGTTCTGACGGAAACGACCTTGCTTACCTTTGATCATGTCTGCCAAAGATTTCAATGGACGCTTGTTAGAGCCTGTGATGGCACGACCACGACGACCGTTATCAAGTAGCGCATCAACAGACTCCTGCAACATACGCTTTTCGTTACGAACGATGATGTCAGGAGCGTTAAGATCTAATAAACGCTTTAAACGGTTGTTACGGTTAATTACACGACGGTATAAATCGTTCAAATCCGATGTTGCGAAACGACCACCATCTAGCGGTACTAACGGACGCAAATCTGGTGGAAGAACTGGCAATACCTTCATGATCATCCATTGAGGATCGTTACCCGACTCAAGGAAAGCTTCTAGTAGTTTTAGACGTTTGCTTAATTTCTTAAGTTTTGTCTCAGAATTCGTTGATGGAATTTCTTCTTCACGAATACGGTGCGCTTCTTCTTTTAGATCGATATGGTCAAGAAGTTCACTTACCGCTTCCGCACCCATCTTCGCTTCAAAGTCATCACCAAACTCTTCCAACGCGTCAAGATAGCCTTCTTCGCTTAATAGCTGGCCAGTCTCAAGAGTTGTCATGCCTGGGTCAGTAACCACGAATGCTTCAAAATACAACACACGCTCAATATCGCGTAGTGTCATATCCATCAACATACCAATACGGCTTGGCAGTGATTTTAAGAACCAGATGTGCGCCACTGGACATGCTAGGTCAATGTGACCCATACGCTCACGACGTACTTTAGTCAAAGTAACTTCTACACCACACTTTTCACAGATAATACCGCGGTGCTTCAAACGCTTATATTTACCACATAAACATTCGTAGTCTTTTACTGGACCAAAAATTTTGGCACAGAATAAACCGTCACGCTCTGGTTTAAAGGTACGATAGTTAATGGTCTCAGGCTTTTTAACTTCGCCGTAAGACCACGAGCGGATTTGATCCGGTGATGCTAATCCAATTCGGATTGCATCAAACTCTTCGGACTGACTCTGCTGCTTAACTAAATTTAATAAGTCTTTCACAATCGTTCTCCTGCTGGAGTTAAAACCTTATCCTAAAGGCCTCGGAGTGTTGCTTAAGCGTCACTCCGAGGCGATGGAGTTCTTTATATAGGCCTATGCCTTACTCGTCATGCTCAAGTTCAATGTTGATCGCTAGAGATTTGATCTCTTTAGTCAATACATTGAACGATTCTGGCATGCCTGGCTCCATCTGGTGATTACCATCAACGATGTTTTTGTACATGCGCGTACGACCGTTAACGTCATCCGATTTAACCGTAAGCATTTCTTGAAGCGTGTAAGCTGCGCCATAAGCTTCAAGTGCCCAAACTTCCATCTCACCGAAACGCTGACCACCGAACTGAGCTTTACCGCCCAGAGGCTGTTGCGTTACAAGACTGTACGAGCCAGTAGAACGGGCGTGCATCTTGTCGTCAACTAAGTGGTTCAGTTTCAGCATGTACATGTAACCCACCGTCACAGGACGTTCGAACTTATCACCGGTACGACCGTCGTATAACCAGGTTTGGCCCGATTTCGGTAACTCAGCTAAATCAAACATTGCATGAATGTCTGTTTCTGCTGCGCCATCGAATACTGGCGTTGCCATTGGCACACCGTTACGTAAGTTACCAGCCATGTTCATCACTTCATCATCAGTCATTTCTGATAAATCAACAGTTTTGTCATCGCGGTGGTTATAAACTTTATTCAAGAACGTTTTAACTGTTTTCGGTGCTTTACCAGTGTCTAATAGCTCACCGATTTTTTCACCAACGCCTTTTGCCGCCCAACCAAGGTGCGTTTCAAGAACCTGACCAATGTTCATACGTGATGGTACACCCAGAGGGTTCAACACGATGTCTACTGGTACACCTTGATCATCATATGGCATGTCTTCCACAGGAACGATGTTTGAAATAACACCCTTGTTACCGTGACGACCGGCCATCTTATCTCCTGGTTGAATACGACGTTTAACCGCTAGGTAAACCTTAACAATTTTTTGTACACCAGGTTGTAAATCATCACCTTGAGTGATTTTTATTTTCTGGATATCAAATTTCTTGTCGTACTCTTTGCGTTGTTCAGCTAAGTAGTTCGCTAGATTCTCAAGCGCCTGTTGTTTTTCTTCAACACGCAACTGAATGTCTAAGTATTGCTTTGGCTCTAATTCGTCTAAGTAATCAACAGTTACTTTACTGCCTTTTTTCAACTTGTTAGGGCCTTTCTCAGCAACACAACCTGTAATTAAGTTGCGAGCACGCTGATAGATGCTTTCCGCCAAAATACGAAACTCATCATTAATGTCTTTCTTAGCACGCGCCACTTCACTGTTTTCAATTTCTTTAGCACGAGCATCTTTCTCAACACCATCACGAGTAAAGACTTGTACGTCAATTACCGTTCCGTGCGTCGAAGTGCCAACGCGTAAAGATGTATCTTTAACATCAGAAGCCTTCTCACCGAAGATTGCTCTCAGAAGCTTTTCTTCCGGAGTCAATTGAGTTTCACCTTTAGGCGTTACCTTACCGACTAAGATGTCACCCGGCTTCACTTCTGCGCCGATATAAACAATACCTGACTCGTCAAGTTTGCTTAGTGCACTTTCGCCCACGTTAGGAATATCTGAAGTAATTTCTTCAGGGCCTAACTTAGTGTCACGAGAAATACAGGTTAGCTCCTGAATGTGGATACTAGTGAAGCGATCTTCTTGTACCACGTTTTCAGAAATAAGGATCGAATCCTCAAAGTTGTAACCATTCCAAGGCATGAATGCGACACGCATGTTTTGACCTAACGCCAACTCACCTAAGTCAGTTGAAGGGCCGTCAGCCAATACATCGCCACGCTCAATGATGTCGCCTTGTTTAACGATAGGTCGTTGGTTAATACAAGTGTTCTGGTTCGAACGCGTGTATTTTGTGAAGTTGTAAATATCTACGCCAGAATCGTTATCACCCACTTCATCTTCATGAACACGGATAACCACACGGCTTGCATCAACTTGGTCTACAACACCACCACGCTTAGCAGCTACAACTACACCTGAGTCCACGGCAACAGCACGCTCCATACCGGTACCAACTAACGGCTTTTCAGCACGTAATGTTGGAACAGCCTGACGTTGCATGTTGGAGCCCATCAATGCACGGTTCGCATCATCGTGCTCAAGGAATGGAATCATACTTGCCGCAACCGATACGATCTGCTGTGGCGAGACATCCATATACTCAACTTGATCAGGTGTCGCTAACATGAACTCGCCCATGTTACGTGAAGGCACTAATTCATCACTGAAAGTACCGTCTTTATTCAAGTTTGCGTTTGCCTGTGCAATGATGAACTTGCCTTCATCGATTGCTGATAGGTAATCAACATCTGCCGTTGGCTTACCATCTTTAACTCGACGGTAAGGTGTCTCTAAGAAACCATATTCGTTAGTACGTGCATAACACGCTAACGAGTTGATCAAACCAATGTTTGGACCTTCTGGGGTCTCAATCGGACATACACGACCATAGTGAGTTGGGTGTACGTCTCGAACCTCAAAGCCTGCACGCTCACGCGTCAAACCACCAGGGCCTAATGCAGAAACACGACGCTTGTGCGTAATTTCTGACAACGGGTTATTCTGGTCCATGAACTGTGATAACTGACTTGAGCCAAAGAACTCTTTAACCGCTGCTGATACAGGCTTAGCGTTGATCAAATCTTGTGGCATTAAGTTTTCGCTTTCAGCTTGTGAAAGACGTTCTTTTACCGCACGCTCAACACGTACCAAACCAACACGGAATTGATTCTCAGCCATTTCACCTACGCAACGAATCCGACGGTTACCTAAGTGGTCAATATCATCAACTGTGCCATTACCATTACGAATATCGATCAATGTTTTCATGACATCAATGATATCTTGGTTAGATAGCGTACCTTCACCTTCAATCTCGTCACGACCAACACGACGGTTGAACTTCATACGTCCAACGCGAGATAAGTCATAACGTTCTTGATTGAAGAATAGGTTTTCAAACAAACCTTCTGCCGCTTCTTGCGTTGGTGGTTCACCAGGACGCATCATGCGGTAGATTTCAACTTTAGCTTCAAGCGCACTCTTACTTGGGTCAATACGTAATGTATCTGACATGTAAGGGCCATGGTCCAAGTCATTCGTATAAAGTGTAGGAACATCCGTAACTTTTGCTTCAATTAATGACTCTAATAATTCCTCAGTAATTTCTGCGTTAGCTTCAGCAATTACTTCACCAGAATCTTTATCAATAATATCAGTAGCAAGGGCACGGCCTAAGATGTACTCAGTCGGAACATCTAGTTTTTTCGTACCAGCTTTCTCTAACTGTTGAATGTGACGAGGCGTAATACGACGGCCTTCTTCCACCACAACTTTGCTCTTCGCTTTAATATCAAAGGTTGCAGTTTCACCACGTAAACGAGACGGCACTAGCTCAAGCTGGATGCCACCATCTTTAGTGATGTAGAAGTTGTTACGCTCGAAGAACATATCCAGCATGTCTTGCGTAGAATACTCAAGTGCTCGCAAGATAATTGATGCTGGTAATTTACGGCGACGGTCGATTCGCACGTATAGCATATCTTTTGGATCGAACTCGAAATCCAACCATGAACCACGGTAAGGAATCACACGAGCTTGATACAATAGTTTACCGGAGCTATGCGTTTTACCACGATCAGAGTCGAAGAAAACACCTGGGCTACGGTGTAACTGAGAAACGATAACACGCTCAGTACCGTTGATAACAAAAGTACCGTTTCCTGTCATCAAAGGTAACTCACCCATGAACACTTCTTGTTCACGGATATCTTTAACTTTTTTCGTCTTAGAATCTTTATCATAGATAACTAAGCGAATTTTTACGCGCAATGGCGCAGAGTAAGTAATGCCACGGATCTGACATTCCTTAACGTTGAATACTGGCTCTCCCATTGAGTAACTTACGTACTCAAGAGCTGCATTACCTGAATAGCTTTCGATAGGGAAGATTGATTTGAACGCAGAGTCCAAACCAGAATCATTATCGCCTTTTGGCTCAAGGAATTCACGGTATGAATCCAATTGAATTGCCAACAGATAAGGCACATCGAGAATCTTTGAACGTCGACCAAAATCCTTACGGATTCGTTTTTTCTCAGTGTAAGAATATGCCATTTGGGTTCCTCGGCTCGCTAACTTTAACTCGTTTTAGTTTTGTCTCTTTTGAGACAAAAAAGTGGCTTACGCCACGTACCGTTTTTTAACGGCAAAAAGGCCGGTGACATTGTCACCAGCCATTTTGGATCTTTTGCTGTCGTTAATTGACACCAAGCAATAACTGCTTATTACTTGATTTCAACTTCAGCGCCAGCTTCTTCCAATTGCTTCTTAACGTCTTCAGCTTCGTCTTTCTCAACGCCTTCTTTAACAGCAACAGGAGCGCCTTCAACCATGTCTTTAGCTTCTTTCAAGCCAAGACCAGTGATGCCGCGGATAGCTTTAATTACAGCTACTTTGTTACCGCCGAAGCTTTTCATTACTACGTCAAATTCAGTCTGCTCAGCTGCAGCTGCTTCGCCGCCTGCTGCAGGACCAGCTACTGCAACTGCTGCAGCTGCTGATACGCCGAATTTTTCTTCCATTGCTTCAACAAGTTCAACAACGTCCATTACGCTCATTTCAGCAATAGCGTTTAAGATATCATCTTTAGATAGAGCCATTTTCAGTCTCCTGGGTATTTAATTCAAAAATAAATAAAAAATTTAAACTACGATCTAACAGTATTCGTAGTGAAAATATTAAGCTGCTTCTTGCTTCTGATCGCGAACAGCTGCCACCGCACGAGTAACTTTGCTTGGTACTTCGTTGAAAGTACGAGCAAGTTTCGTAATAGGTGCAATCATCACGCTCATCAGCGACGCAAGTGCTTCGTCTCTTGTTGGTAGTGCAGCGATAGCGTCTAGACGCTCAGGACCGTGCATTTCACCAGCAATTGACAAACCAGTTACTTCTAGTAAGTCATTCTCTTTTGCGAAGTCTTTGAAAAGACGTGCAGCCGCACCAGGTGCGTCGATAGAGAATGCATAAACTAGAGGACCAGTTAATGCATCTTGCATACAAGCGAACTCTGTATCTTCAACAGCGCGACGAGCTAACGTGTTACGAACAACACGTACATAAACGTTGCTTTCACGTGCTTTCACGCGAAGCGCAGTCATCTGCTCTACTGTTAAACCGCGGTACTCAGCAATAACGGCTGAAAGGGCTGTTTTTGCTACTTCGTTTACCTCAGTAACAATAGCCTTTTTGCCTTCTAGTCCAAGTGCCACTAGTTCACCTCCGATTGTTTCAAACCTTGCCGAAGCTTGGCTTGAGTTACAGTTTTGATAAGGCAAGCCTTATCCTTTGAGTCACGGTGAACGATTCCACTATAAAAGTTTCATCAGGTCTCACCGTCTGCGTAGGCTTACTGTCTTTACATCCATAAAGTCAGCTGGATTAAACCAACTCATCGTTGTCCTTACACCTTCTGCCTAAGCAGAAGCATAAGCTGACGATTCGCCAGTACCTACGGTCTTTGACGGTTCCCTGAATTGCTTTTAAAACCCAGGAAACCCAAAGCCTTGTTATTGAAGTAAACACTTGCTCACTCCAAGTATGTTTAAGCCAGTCCCTGCTTAAACAGAATCGATTAGTCTTTTAGTGATATAGAAGACTTATCTAAAGTCAAACCAGGACCCATGGTTGAAGAAAGAGAGATCTTCTTCAAGTAAGTACCTTTTGACGAAGCTGGTTTAGCTTTTTTCAGAGCTAAAAGAAGCGATGTTAAGTTTTCTTCTAATTGCTCTGCACCAAAGCTAATTTTACCAATCGCAGCGTGAACGATGCCGTTCTTGTCTGCACGGTATTGCACCTGACCAGCTTTAGCATTTTTAACTGCCGTTGCAACGTCTGGAGTTACCGTACCCACTTTAGGGTTTGGCATAAGACCTTTAGGGCCTAAGATTTGACCTAGCTGACCAACCACACGCATTGCGTCTGGGCTAGCGATTACTACGTCAAAGTCCATGTTGCTTTTTTTAACTTCTTCAGCAAGTTCTTCCATACCAACAACGTCAGCGCCAGCTTCTTTAGCAGCGTCAGCGTTTGTTGTGAATACTGCAACGCGAACGTCTTTACCAGTACCGTTAGGAAGAACTGTAGCGCCACGAACCACTTGGTCAGATTTACGAGGATCAATACCAAGGTTTACTGCTACTTCTAAGCTCTCATCAAACTTCACGCTAGAAACGTCTTTTAACAAAGTAATCGCTTCTGATGCAGGAAGTAATGTACGCTCACCAACTTTCTCGTTAATAGCGCGAATACGTTTACTTAACTTAGCCATCGTCTTAAATCTCCGCGTCAACGCCCATAGAGCGCGCTGTACCAGCAATTGTACGAACCGCAGCGTCCATATCAGCCGCTGTCAAATCAGGTTCTTTAGTCTTGGCAATTTCTTCTAATTGCTCACGAGTGATTTTGCCCACTTTCTTAGTGTTCGGCGTACCACTACCAGACTTAACACCAATCGCTTTAAGGATTAATACTGCTGCTGGAGGAGTTTTAGTAACGAACGTGAAACTACGATCGTTATAAACTGTGATAACAACTGGAATTGGAAGGCCTTTTTCAACCTTGTCTGTTTCAGCGTTAAATGCTTTACAGAATTCCATGATGTTCACACCATGCTGACCTAGAGCAGGACCAACTGGTGGACTTGGGTTTGCCATTCCGGCACCAACTTGTAGCTTGATATAAGCTTCGACTTTCTTAGCCATGTTTCACCTCAATATGGGTACAAACGCTATCGCTAGCTCCCCGTTTTGCAAAGACAAAAAAGCGCTCCCCAGACTTGGCTACCTTGAAGTAGACCAAACAGAGATCGCTTTATGTTTAAATTTACCGTCTAGCCTTTTTCGACTTGACTGAATTCCAATTCTACAGGAGTTGAGCGTCCAAAGATAGACACAGACACCTGCAAACGGCTTTTCTCGTAGTTCACCGACTCTACGACACCGTTAAAGTCAGCAAATGGACCGTCTGTAACGCGAACCATTTCACCAGCTTCAAATAATACTTTTGGTTTTGGCTTATCACCACCGTCTTCAAGACGGTTTAAGATAGCATCAGCTTCTTTCTTGGAGATAGGCGCCGGACGATCAGATGTTCCACCAATAAAGCCCATAACGCGTGGCGTATTGCGAACCACCTGCCAAGTTTCTTCATTCATGTCCATTTCGACAAGAACATAACCCGGGAAGAACTTGCGCTCACTTTTACGCTTTTGTCCCGCTCGCATTTCAACGACTTCTTCTGTCGGAACTAGCACTTCACCAAAGCTTTCTTGCAGACCAGCTAGCTCAATGCGCTCCTGAAGCAAGTTTTTGACTTTGTTTTCATAGCCTGAAAAGGCCTGAACTACGTACCAGCGTAATGCCATGAGACGTCTCCTAACCTAAGATTGGCTGTATTATAAAGCTATTAATCAACCAGTCCAACAACCACAAGAAAGCACCAAGAATGATAATCATGATAATCACCACGATAGTCATACGGGTTGTCTCATTGGTTTTTGGCCAAATAACTTTGCGCAATTCAGTACGAGCGCCTTTCACAAACTGCCATAGCGCTTTACCTTTAGCAGTCATCATAGCTACTGCGATAGCAATTACTACCGAAGCAATAACAATACCAGCGCGAACCAAGATAGACTCTTCAACTAGGATGTTAAATGCATAAATGCCACCAAATAAAATGGCGAATGCAGCGATCCATTTCAAAGAATCAAGTTTTGATGGTTCTGTATTTGCTTGTGCACTCATGGAATAAACCTTTATCAACAGCCACTTAACTTACTTCCGACGTCTTCTATACCTTGAAAATGCCTTACTAGGAAAGAAGTGGCAGGCCAGGAGGGACTCGAACCCCCAACTTTCGGTTTTGGAGACCGACGCTCTACCAATTGAACTACTGGCCTTTAAACTGATTGTCTAAAATAAGGCCGTGAATTATACAATGTCTCATTCGAATTGCAATTATTTCTTGGCAATTTATGCAAAGAAAGTCTTTTGCAGAGAAACTGTATAAAAAACGGTATGTTAGCTCATAAACTTCATGTCAAAATGTTTATGTTCTACGGCCTAAAATTAAATTCTAGGGCTTTCATAAAAAAGGGCCGCAAATGCGACCCCTTTTGATAGCTTTTCAGCTGCTGTCTTTAAGATTACTCGTGGATCTTAGAAACAACACCCGCACCTACAGTACGGCCGCCTTCACGAATCGCGAAGCGTAAACCTTCGTCCATCGCAATCGGTGCAATCAAAGTAACGTCCATCTTGATGTTATCGCCAGGCATAACCATCTCTACGCCTTCCGGTAACTCACAAGCACCCGTTACGTCTGTTGTACGGAAGTAGAACTGTGGACGGTAGCCTTTGAAGAATGGCGTGTGACGACCACCTTCATCTTTCGACAATACGTACACTTCTGCTTCGAAACGTGTGTGTGGATTAATCGTACCTGTGTGAGCCAATACTTGACCACGCTCTACTTCATCACGCTTTGTACCACGTAATAAAACACCTACGTTGTCGCCAGCTTCACCTTGGTCAAGCAACTTACGGAACATCTCTACGCCCGTAACTGTTGTCTTCGTCGTATCTTTGATACCAACGATTTCAATCTCTTCACCAACTTTTACAACACCACTCTCTACACGGCCTGTTACTACTGTACCACGACCTGAAATTGAGAAGACGTCTTCAATCGGTAACAAGAATGGCTTGTCTACCGCACGCTCTGGCTCTGGGATGTAAGTATCTAATGCTTCGCCTAGTGCTACGATTGCATCTTGACCTAAAGGACCTTCTTCGCCTTCCAAAGCTTTCAACGCTGAACCACGGATGATTGGCGTGTCGTCACCTGGGAATTCGTATTGATCTAGAAGTTCACGCACTTCCATCTCTACCAACTCTAGTAACTCTTCGTCGTCTACCATGTCGCATTTGTTCAAGAATACAACAATCTTCGGTACACCTACCTGACGTGATAACAAGATGTGCTCACGTGTTTGTGGCATTGGGCCGTCTGCTGCTGAACATACTAAGATAGCACCGTCCATCTGTGCAGCACCAGTAATCATGTTTTTCACATAATCAGCGTGGCCTGGGCAGTCTACGTGTGCGTAGTGACGTGAAGGTGTTTCATATTCAACGTGTGACGTCGCAATAGTAATACCACGCTCACGCTCTTCTGGAGCATTGTCAATGTCTGCGAATGCTTGTGCAGCACCACCGTATACTTTTGCCAATACTGTACAAATCGCCGCCGTCAAAGTAGTTTTACCATGGTCTACGTGACCAATCGTGCCTACGTTTACGTGCGGCTTATTACGTTCAAATTTCTCTTTAGCCATTTTAAGCCTCCCGGAATTTCCGCGTTTTAAGTTCCAATATTAAAACGGGTGTCACCGGGTTGTACGTCAAAGATACAGCGTACTAGCACCCTCGCACCCTAAATTTTGCCATATTTGCGAAGCCCAAGGACTCAAGCTCGCAAGAACGACAAAGCCTGGTGCCGATAAGCAGATTTGAACTGCTGACCTCTCCCTTACCAAGGGAGTGCTCTACCTACTGAGCTATATCGGCAATTTGGAGCGGGTAGCGGGAATCGAACCCGCATCATCAGCTTGGAAGGCTGAGGTTCTACCGTTGAACTATACCCGCGCTCAACTGATTACCGTGTCTCTATAATGCTACCGAGTAAACTACAGTAAGTTTACGCACGCACCAAGAACGATATTAGCCTGATTAACGTACATTGCAAACCAAGCTTTCATCCAGCCACTCTTCTTCATTTTTCAATGACTTAGAGTTTGAGGCAGGATGAAGAAATTTGGTGGAGGGGGGAGGATTCGAACCTCCGAAGCTTTCGCGTCAGATTTACAGTCTGATCCCTTTGGCCGCTCGGGAACCCCTCCAAGATTTGAACATCATCGTTGCTCAAAGCGAGCGCGCATGATGCCAATTTGCTGGAGAAAATGCAAGCATTTATCTTAGCAAAGAACCTTAATCAAGAACTCTGATAATCACTATGGCTTGCATTTAAAAAGGGCTGCTATTGCAACCCTTTAAATAATGGTGCCGACTGCCGGAATCGAACTGGCGACCTACTGATTACAAGTCAGTTGCTCTACCTACTGAGCTAAGTCGGCGTTACTTATTGACGTTTTCTTACTAGCCTTTTGGCTATGTCGTTAAGTGGGCGGAATTTTAGCGATCTGATTTAGCTTTGGCAATGCTTTTTTTAACTTTTTTTAGTGATCTCGGTATTTTTTTCCGATATAGAGCCAAATTGTTTAATTATTCAACGAAAACCAATAACTTAATCCCTTAAGAACTAAATGAGGCTGATAACTTATTGAGTATTCAAGCTGCCTTTCTTTCATAGCCTCTTGCAAACAAGTTACGATGAAATCGCCATCGCCACCCGTAACAAACAGTTTTACCGCTTTCGTCTCTGCTTGATCCGCAATATCTTTCATCAGCTGACCGCAGTAGCCTTTGATCATGGTTTCAGCGCCTAGAGCCACAGCTGCTGAGGTGTTGACGCCAAAGCTCTCTCCTTTTAATTCACCATCATGGCTTGCGCTCCAGGCAATACCACCAGTCCCTCCTAAGAGGCTCTGTTGCAACATACGACCTCCAGCAACAATATGGCCACCTTGGTGCTGTCCAGCAACACTTACCCAGTCAGTCGTAATTGCAGTACCCGCATCTATCACCACAAACTCAGTGTCGCAGAGCTCAAATGCCCCCACCATAGCCAGCCAGCGATCAACGCCTAACGCCATGGGGCTGTCGTAACTATTACTGAGTCGGCGGAGCTTTTCGGAGACATAAGTGTCGGTAGATTCTGCAAAAAGTGGCGTTAAGCCAAGTACCTGCTGGCACATTGCTTCCAACCACTCCTTCCTTTCTTTGCCAGCAACACTGCTGACGAAAACCTTGCTCAGCTTCTTTGATTGAAACCTTTGAAGCTGCCTCTCCCAGAAGTCTTGGTTAAAGGATTGGTTATCCCACGAACCTAACTCGTTTTCTTCGGAGCTTTGGACCACAACAACTGGAAGCGCATCAGACAGTAGGTACTTACATCGGCTGTTCCCTAAATCTAACAGTAGATACACCTTCTAATCTCCTTCTCTGAAGCGCAAACTAACTTCACCGGCATAGACCGGCTTTATCCCTTTACCCGTTTGCAATAAAAAAGCACCATTGGTGTCAACGCCAGCGCCGACGCCATTTATGACGTCATCACCTTGCAAAATCGACACCTTCTTATTAAAGCACTCATCAACTTGCCTCCAGTCTGCTTGAAAAGACTCAAAGCCTTCCGAAGAAAACTGCTCTAAGTGCGACTGAAGTTGTTTGATGACGTTAATCAAAACCGCTTGACGGCTAATATCAGGCTTTAACTCTTGCAGATTTATCCAGTCTTGGTCGATAGAGTCAGCCGCCACACTTGCCATGTGGACATTCAGGCCAACGCCAATAATGACATTCAAGCCTCCAACCATATCGCCAGAAAGCTCGACTAATATGCCACCTAGCTTACGGCCCTGATAGCGGATATCGTTTGGCCACTTGACCTCAACATCCTTGACACCCAGTTGCTTCAAGGCGTTGACGATGGCTAAACCAACCACCAAACTCAATCCACCTAACTGTTGAACGGGTAACTGAGTTTTCCACCCTAGCGACAAATATAAGTTACTCGCTATCGGCGACACCCACTGTCGCCCACGACGGCCACGGCCAGCGGATTGGTATTCAGCGACCACTAACTTGTTGTGTGCAAAACCTTCACTTTTCAGGGCTTCGTTGGTCGAGTCGGTGATTAACCGCACTTCCAATTCATTCAGCGACAATGATTGCTTTAAACGTTCTTCATCGAGTAACTCAACGGGGAACTGTAAGCAATACCCTCGCCCTGTCACAGACTCGATCCCTAACCCCAGCTCTTGCAGCTGCTGAATTAGCTTCCACACATAAGCCCTACTAACGTCTAAGGTATCGGCAATGGCTTGGCCAGAGTAGAATCCACCTTTGGACAAGACTCGGATAATTTCAATCAGCTGTTGTTCTTTTTGAGATGCCATAAGTTACTTACTCTGTGTAAATATGTCCTGCTCACCTATAATCCACACTTCTGGCTCAAGCTGCACATCAAAACGCTCCAAAACCGTATCGCGCACATGTGCCGCCAATTCTAGGAGCTCACGACCGGAGGCATTGCCATGATTAACCATGACCAAGGCCTGCTGCTGGTGTACTCCTGCATCACCTTGTCGATAGCCTTTAAGGCCGCATTGGTCAATTAACCAGCCAGCCGCCAGTTTCATATGCGAGTCATCCACAGCATAAGCCACTAACTCTGGGTAGTCACTTTTCAGTTGGTTGTATTGGTGGTTAGTTATCACTGGATTCTTAAAAAACGAGCCTGCGTTACCAAGTGTTTCAGGATTCGGCAGTTTGCTCTGCCGGATACGAATCACTTCATCACTAACCTTCTTCGCAGAAAGGTTGTCGGTATTGTCGGATAAAGCCTTTAAAGGGCCGTAGGTAAGTACTAACTTTGGGTTGATATTCAGTTTTAACGTCACTGAGGTGATGAGGTACTGCCCTTTGCAGCGATTTTTGAACACGCTATCACGATAACCAAACTCACAATCCTTATGCTCAAAAACAACTTTTTCTCCGCTATACAAATCTATCGCATTAAGCGAGACAAATAATTGCTCAAGCTCCACACCATAAGCGCCGATATTTTGAATAGGGGCCGCACCGACGTTACCAGGTATTAATGATAGATTCTCTAAGCCTGAATAGCCCTGCTCTAGCGAGTCCAGCACTAAGTCATGCCAGTTAACCCCAGCACCCGCCGTTACCAACACTTGGGCCCCACTTTTTTCGTAGGTGATGCCGGTGATATCTGCTTTTAAAAAAGTCAGAGGTATATGTCCTAACAATAGCAAATTACTACCCCCTCCCAATACAAAGAACTTCTCGGGAGCTATTGGCATGCCCGCTAGCCAGTCTTGGATATCTTGCTCAGACGTAAAGCGGAACAAATTATCACAAGTGGCCTCTACACCAAATGTGTTAAGAGCGGTAAGTGGTTGTGCCATATGGCTAAAATCCTAGAACGTATACGACTGTTCGGCATTGTATCAGAAGTGCTTCGAATTACTATTTGGTTTCAAGCAATTGCCTGCTCATACTCCTTCAACCAGAACCATAAAAATGGTGGCCCGAACATTTGCCAGTCATGGCGATAACGGTTAGATTATGCTAACCATGATAACAACGTATAAGAGGCATTTATGACATTCCCCTCACCATTAAAGCTGGTGACGCTAGCATCAGCTCTTGGATTGATCACCGCAT
This sequence comes from Kangiella geojedonensis, assembly GCF_000981765.1. Classification (GTDB taxonomy): domain Bacteria; phylum Pseudomonadota; class Gammaproteobacteria; order Enterobacterales; family Kangiellaceae; genus Kangiella; species Kangiella geojedonensis. The sequence goes on from NZ_CP010975.1 coordinate 2,155,847, forward strand.
CCAACTTCGCTTTCGCGTCTGCCGAACAACAACAAACGACTTGGCTACACTGTGGTAACGTCATTGATACCGCTGAAGGTGACACACTAGACCAGCGCTACATTCGTATTGATAACAACACCATCACTAGCGTTACCACTGAGCGCCCATCAGGCGTTGAGCTGGTCGATTTAAGCGCTAAAACCTGCCTTCCGGGTTTAATGGATATGCACGTCCACCTTGATGGTGAAATGAACCCTAAGTCCTATATTGATGGTTTTACCTTAAACCCCGCAGACTTAGCCTACAGGGCTCAAGACTTTGGCATGAAAACCTTAATGGCGGGCTTTACCACCGTTAGAAACCCGGGCGACTCTTATAACGTCACCATCTCCTTGCGCAATGCTATCAACCAAGGATTAATTCAAGGTCCTCGTATTTATTCAGCAGGTAAATCGCTTGCGACTACAGGTGGCCATGCGGATCCAACCAATGGCACTAATGCTGATCTGATGGGCGATCCAGGTCCAAAAGAAGGTGTAGTCAACAGTGCGGAAGATGCTCGTAAAGCCGTGCGTCAACGTTACAAAGAAGGCGCAGACTTCATTAAAATTACCGCGACCGGCGGCGTTTTAAGTTTGGCCAAAAGTGGCCAGAACCCACAGTTCACTGAAGAAGAGCTCCGTTCAGTCATCCAAACAGCCAATGATTATGGTATGCATGTAGCGGCCCATGCCCACGGTGATGAAGGCATGTTAAGAGCTGTCAATGCAGGCATCACCAGTATTGAACATGGTACCTACATGTCGAAAGATGTTATGAAGGCTATGAAGAAGAATGGTACCTATTATGTTCCAACCATTATCGCCGGTAAATTTGTGGCCGAGAAAGCAGAAATTGATGGTTTTTTCCCAGAGATAGTTCGTCCCAAGGCTCGAGCAGTTGGCCCTCAAATTCAAAACACCTTTGCGAAAGCCTATGATTATGGCGTCAAAATCGCTTTTGGAACTGATAGTGGCGTGTCAGCACATGGCGATAACGCTAAAGAGTTTCAATACATGGTAGAGGCTGGCATGCCAGCGATGGAGGCAATCCAAAGCGCGACGGTCACAACGGCGGAGCTACTAAAAAATGACAAGATTGGTGTTATTGCAGAAGGCAAACTAGCCGATATCATTGCGGTTGAGGGAAACCCTATCGAGGATATAACACTTCTACAGAACGTCTCGTTCGTGATGAAAGACGGTAAAATCTATAAAAAATAACGCTATCAATCAAATAACGCGGGGGAGTTATAATACCCCGCGTTATATATGTTCACTTGCAAAAGCTAGCTACTTCAACAACTAAAATCGGAAGCTTTGCACACCATCACCACACTTAATTGCGGCACGGCTACTATCTTTAATCTTAATAAAGCGGTGTAAACGTAAATCATCAATTATCGGGCATAGAAATTCTATTTTTACTGACGCTTGATTAACCGAATAAATTTTATAAAAGTCAGTCTTTTTTGCTACTTTTTGTAAGCTACCACTGAGACCAACGATGACATCCTGATCTTTTGCGACTCCACTTTTCGCTTGTATCGACCAGCCAGCTTCACGCATTTGCGATACATATCTTTCTAAATCATCCTTAACACCTTCTACTGAACTAATCTCCCAATCTGGTTTAGCGATAACTAACCATTTCATGTGCCCATTATTTTCAATAGAAATAACTTCATCTTGCTCCCAGCAAGCGCTTACCAACAGCAACAAAATCCCTAAAACTAACAATCTCATATTATTTCCTTTTATGTGTAGTTTATTGAAATACCAAGCTTTTTAGCTACTTTATACCATATTCAGCAAAAGTTTTACTAATAATGCTAACGCTGATTGATTTTTGTGCGTATAATGTCGCCGACTCGAAGCAGTGGTCACATGCACTTCCTTTCCTATCTGTGCACTAAGTTGTGGTTTTAGTTGGGTTTATCAGTTGACCGAAGCTTCGTTGAGCATTCCGCTCATCATGCATTAATAAGGTACATCTGATGACATCTAAAGATTCTACAACCAGTTTTGATCAACTGGAACTCGCGCCTGCGGTATTGAAAGCTATTCAAGAAGTCGGTTACGAGCAACCATCTCCAATTCAACAAGCCAGTATCCCCGTCCTTTTAACTGGGCGAGACATTATTGGTCAAGCACAAACCGGTACTGGTAAAACGGCAGCTTTTGCTTTGCCTCTCTTATCCAGAATTGATCCAAAAGACAGAACTACTCAAGTTTTGGTATTGGCACCTACTCGTGAGCTTGCACTGCAAGTTGCCGAAGCCTGCCAAACTTATGCTAAGCACATGGAACAGTTCACTATTCTGCCAATTTACGGCGGTCAACGTTATGACACCCAGCTTCGTCAACTTAAACGTGGCGCTCAGGTTGTAGTCGGAACGCCTGGCCGAGTCATGGATCATATTCGACGTGGCACCCTTAAGCTTGATTCCTTAAAAGCTTTAGTACTTGATGAAGCCGATGAAATGTTGCGCATGGGATTCATTGACGACGTTGAATGGATTTTGGGACATACTCCCGATCAGCGTCAAATTGCGTTGTTCTCTGCGACCATGCCAAACCAAATTAAGAAGGTTGCTCAAAAATACTTGAGCAATCCTGAGCACATTAAAATTGAAACCAAAACATCAACGGCGAAAACCATTAGTCAGAGATACTGGTTCGTTAGTGGACTACACAAGCTAGACGCTTTAACCCGAATTCTCGAAACTGAAACTTTCGACGGCATGATTATCTTTGTACGCACTAAAACGGCGACCATGGAATTAGCCGAGAAGTTGAATGCTCGAGGTTTCAGAGCTGATGCACTCAATGGCGATATTCCGCAAAACACCCGTGAGAAAATTGTCGATAAACTAAAGCGCGGAAAAATTGATGTTCTGTTAGCCACAGACGTCGCGGCTCGTGGACTTGATGTAGAACGTATTAGTCACGTTATCAACTATGACATTCCTTACGACACAGAATCTTACGTACACCGTATTGGTCGTACAGGTCGTGCGGGGCGTGAAGGTCATGCTATTTTGTTTGTCTCTCACCGCGAGAAACGCATGTTGAAAGCTATTGAGCGTGCGACAAACCAACCAATCGAAGAAATGCATATGCCAACTATCGACGCGATTAATGAAACTCGTGTCGAACGTTTCGCTACTACCATTACAGAAACTTTGGCAAGCCAAGACTTACAATTCTATACAGATTTAGTCGAAAAATATGTCAAAGACAATGACCAAGACTGGCCACAGCTTGCCGCCGCATTAGCGAAAATGGCTGCTGGTGACGAGTTACTATTAAAAGAACGACCTCGCAAAGAACGTGAGAGTCGTGATCGTGACGACCGTCGCGATGACCGCAGAGATCGCAAACGCGATCGTAATAGCAAAGATCGTCCACGTCGCGAAAATACTTTTTCTGCACAAGCGCAACCATTGGCCGATCATCCTGATGTCGAAATGGAGCGTTACCGTATTGAGCTAGGTCGAAACCACGATGTGAAAGTTGGTAGCATTGTTGGTGCTATTGCCAATGAAGCCGATATCGACAGTGAATACATCGGACGAATCGACTTATTTGACGAATTCACAACGGTTGATCTTCCAGCAGGTATGCCAAAAGAAGTTCAATCTATTCTCGCTAAAGCACGCGTTGCGGGTAAGCCAATGCAACTCGCACCAATTGGTAAGCAGGAAGGTGGAAAAGGTAAACCTAAGGCAAAGGACAAAGACAAGGGTAAGCCGAAAGCCAAAAAACGCAAACCAAAGTCTTAATCTTTATAGATAAAAAAGGCCTCAAATGAGGCCTTTTTAAGCAACGCACTTTTTTAATCATCATTAAATTCATAAGACTTAGCCCTTACCAAATTATCATTTCTTGAGACTGATGGAGTCGAGTGTCTCAAGAAATAACTGTAAGGAGGTTACAATATAATGACTTCATCCTGTTTAGCTTCTCTATAATCATTCTCCATAAGAGTTAAATTTTCTTTTGCTTACTTTCAAACTGGGTTAAATACTCTTTACAGTCTAATCTTAATTTTTCAACGAAGTGTTTAGCTACCTCTTTTTCATCGGTGCCTTCAATTTCAGCATCAATATAAATGCTATAATATTTACTATCATTTACAGCCCTGAACGCTATTTTATAATCTGGCTCCCAATAAGAAGCATCCCACCTCTGGATATCATAACCTTTTAATGTGGTATTAGTACGAATGTAAATTTCTCTTAGAATCTTTGATAGATACTTAAACTTAACAAAGCTCATTAGTTCATCCCTAATTGTTCTGGATCATATTCCTCAATAGTCATACGATCTAAAAGATCATAGGAGCCGCAATGCTTCTCAACTTGCTTTTGGATCTTCTCAATAGGTACATTAAAAAACTCCTTGCGAAAATTTTCAGAATTAACGCGACACTCGTTAAATGCTTTGTGGAGTTGATTCTCAAGCTCTGGGGCATCATCACACTGTATAATCCCATGAATTTCAAATGGAAATGGAACCGATGCATCACCAAGCTCCTTAACTCGATCTAGCGGATCAAGCCGTCTAGTCATGCCTATTTTATAAACATTTTCTCCGAAGGATTTCCGGTTGCTAATGATATAGACATACCCAGAACGAGTTAGCTGTGCCATAGATAGGGCCCTTTCTTTCTCTTTCGTTATATCTTTTAATCTTAAACGCAACAACTCCATTTCACGTTTCATATTTTCAAGCTGCTCGTCATGCAGTTCCGCTACTAGTTTCTCAGCCTCTCTTAAACGCTTTTTATACTCTTTTTCTTCCTTCTCCCTTTTTTTAACAAAATTCTCAATCTCCCTTTGAACCTTATTTTCCTCTGCAATCTGCTCCCGATGAATCCGGTCATCTTCTTTTTCTATCGCCAACTGTAGATGATATTTATAAACAAGTGATAATTCCTCTAATCTAAGAAGAAGGAAATCTTTGGTTATTTTACTGAAATTATCTTCTCCATACTTGTTTGAGTTACCGTATTGCTTTAGTATTTTTTTAAATTGACTGGATAGATTGGTAGATTTACAGAGAGATATAATATTCTCAACTTCTGCATTAAAGGCACTAAATACAAACTTAGCAGTTCGTTTTTGTCGTGCTTTTCCTTTAGCTACGCTATCGTTCCACGTTATACCATGCTCTATAATCCATGCCTTATTATCTTTTACCAACTGTTTCTGATTATCTTTGTTTTTTTAATAATTTTTTAATCTTGCCAGAACCATGTCCATCCAACTTCTGAACAAATGTATTTATTGATTTAAGCTCATCAGAGTGCTCTATTCGAACTCGATAATCTTTATAATTAGCAATAAGTTTTTTGATATAAAATTTTATTTCTTTAACTTTTACATTCAGTTCATCACGAGTTTCGCGTAAGCTTTGTATAGATTGTAACTCAGCAATGCCCTTAAACTTGCCAAGCTCTTCAATTTCTCTATTCTTTACGTTCAAAGTATGATTGAGAGTCTCTACCTGTTCCCCTAATTCTCGTATTTCTCCTAATGCTCTATCATGAGTAGACCTAAGTACAAACATTTACCCTCCCTATAATTTGTTAAAGCTAAAAAGGTGCTTAGCGATGTTTAATCAAGAATTATCCAATAAAACACTTTTGAACACGCTTCTATTCTATAAATAGTCAGCTACAATATAGCATAAAATTTAATCACAAAAGCATGTAGGGTAGGTTTCAACTAGGGCTCGACAATATCAGATAAGGTTTTCCAATGGGCCATAAAAAACCCCAGCGGTTAGGCTGGGGTTTTGGTATAAGCGCTCGGCGATGATACCCAAAGGTATTCCTTCTGGGGATGCTTAAGCATCCCCTTCAGTCACCTAAGTCGAGAAAGATGTTGGTGACCTAGCGATATATCTATTGTTCAATAACAGTCAGCCGTCCTAAGTATATAAAAGAGCTCATAAACCATATATGCAAAGAAAAAGGGCCCACCTTTCGGTGAGCCCTTTCTTTGATTAAGCGCTTGGCGATGACCTACTCTCACATGGGGAAGCCCCACACTACCATCGGCGATGAGTCGTTTCACTTCTGAGTTCGGCAAGGGATCAGGTGGTTCCAACTCTCTATGGTCGCCAAGCAAAAATGTTTGGATATTGACCTAAGTCTTATAATTTGGCAGAAGAAGTTTTAAATCTGTAAGATGTTGCAGTATTCAACACGCTTTGTTTCTTTGTTTGCTGACTTACATAATCCCAAAACTCTTGGGGTTATATAGTCAAGCCTCACGAGCAATTAGTACAAGTTAGCTTAACGCCTCTCAACGCTTCCACACCTTGCCTATCAACGTCGTAGTCTACAACGGCTCTTCAGGAAACTTAAAGTTTCAGTGAGATCTCATCTTGGAGGGGGCTTCCCGCTTAGATGCTTTCAGCGGTTATCCTGTCCGAACATAGCTACCCGGCAATGCCACTGGCGTGACAACCGGAACACCAGAGGTTCGTCCACTCCGGTCCTCTCGTACTAGGAGCAGCTCTCCTCAAATCTCAAACGCCCACGGCAGATAGGGACCGAACTGTCTCACGACGTTCTGAACCCAGCTCGCGTACCTCTTTAAATGGCGAACAGCCATACCCTTGGGACCGGCTACAGCCCCAGGATGAGATGAGCCGACATCGAGGTGCCAAACACTACCGTCGATATGAACTCTTGGGTAGTATCAGCCTGTTATCCCCGGAGTACCTTTTATCCGTTGAGCGATGGCCCTTCCATTCAGAACCACCGGATCACTATGACCTACTTTCGTACCTGCTCGACGTGTCTGTCTCGCAGTTAAGCTGGCTTGTGCCATTACACTAACCTCATGATTTCCGACCATGATTAGCCAACCTTCGTGCTCCTCCGTTACTCTTTGGGAGGAGACCGCCCCAGTCAAACTACCCACCACACACTGTCCTCGATCCGGATAACGGACCTGAGTTAGAACTCAAAAGCTACTAGGCTGGTATTTCAAGGACGACTCCACATCATCTAGCGACAATGCTTCAAAGTCTCCCAGCTATCCTACACAAGCAGGTTCTAAGTCCAGTGTGAAGCTGTAGTAAAGGTTCACGGGGTCTTTCCGTCTAGCCGCGGGAACACTGCATCTTCACAGCGAGTTCAATTTCACTGAGTCTCGGGTGGAGACAGTGTGGCCGTCGTTACGCCATTCGTGCAGGTCGGAACTTACCCGACAAGGAATTTCGCTACCTTAGGACCGTTATAGTTACGGCCGCCGTTTACCGGGGCTTCGATCAAGAGCTTCTCCGAAGATAACCCCATCAATTAACCTTCCGGCACCGGGCAGGCGTCACACCCTATACGTCCACTTTCGTGTTTGCAGAGTGCTGTGTTTTTGATAAACAGTCGCAGCCACCTGGTATCTTCGACCAGCCTCAGCTTAGGGAGCAAGTCCCATCACCAAAGCCGGCGCACCTTCTCCCGAAGTTACGGTGCTATTTTGCCTAGTTCCTTCACCCGAGTTCTCTCAAGCGCCTTAGTATTCTCTACCTGACCACCAGTGTTGGTTTGGGGTACGGTCGGTGTTTATCTGAAGTTTAGAAGATTTTCCTGGAAGCATGGCATCAACCACTTCTCGCCCTTGGGCGATCGTCATCAGCTCTCGGCCTTAAAGAGACCCGGATTTACCTAAGTCTCAAGCCTACCACCTTAAACGCGGACAACCGTCGCCGCGCTGGCCTAGCCTTCTCCGTCTCTCCATCACAATAAACACCGGTACAGGAATATTAACCTGTTTCCCATCGACTACGCATCTCTGCCTCGCCTTAGGGGCCGACTCACCCTGCTCCGATTAACGTCGAACAGGAACCCTTGGTCTTCCGGCGTGCGGGTTTTTCACCCGCATTAACGTTACTCATGTCAGCATTCGCACTTCTGATACCTCCAGCAGACTTCTCAATCCACCTTCAGCGGCTTACAGAACGCTCCTCTACCGATACACATAGTGTATCCCGCAGCTTCGGTGCATAGCTTAGCCCCGTTACATCTTCCGCGCAGACCGACTCGACTAGTGAGCTATTACGCTTTCTTTAAAGGGTGGCTGCTTCTAAGCCAACCTCCTAGCTGTCTAAGCCTTTCCACATCGTTTCCCACTTAGCTATGACTTTGGGACCTTAGCTGGCGGTCTGGGTTGTTTCCCTTTCCACTACGGACGTTAGCACCCGCAGTGTGTCTCCCGCGCTGTACTCCTAGGTATTCGGAGTTTGCAAAGGGTTGGTAAGTCGGGATGACCCCCTAGCCTTAACAGTGCTCTACCCCCTAGGGTAATACGCGAGGCTCTACCTAAATAGATTTCGAGGAGAACCAGCTATCTCCCGGTTTGATTAGCCTTTCACTCCGATCCACAGTTCATCCCCTCATTTTGCAACATAAGTGGGTTCGGTCCTCCAGTTGGTGTTACCCAACCTTCAACCTGACCATGGATAGATCACCGGGTTTCGGGTCTACCTCCAGCAACTGTGACGCCCTATTAAGACTCGGTTTCCCTACGGCTCCCCTAAATGGTTAACCTCGCTACTGAAGAGTAAGTCGCTGACCCATTATACAAAAGGTACGCAGTCACCAGACTAAATCTGGCTTCCACTGCTTGTAAGCATGCGGTTTCAGGGTCTATTTCACTCCCCTCACAGGGGTTCTTTTCGCCTTTCCCTCACGGTACTGGTTCACTATCGGTCGACAGAGAGTATTTAGCCTTGGAGGATGGTCCCCCCATATTCAGTCAAGATAACACGTGTCCCGACCTACTCGATTTCACTTCTAAGTTGTTTTCGTGTACGGGGCTATCACCCTGTATCGCGTCACTTTCCAGAGACTTCCACTAACTCAAAAGAAGCTTAAGGGCTAATCCGCGTTCGCTCGCCGCTACTAACGGAATCTCGTTTGATTTCTGTTCCTACGGGTACTTAGATGTTTCAGTTCCCCGCGTTCGCCTCTTACACCTATGTATTCAGTGCAAGATAACCAGCTTGTACTGGCTGGGTTTCCCCATTCGGAAATCCTCGGATATAACGTTTGTTGTCAACTCCCCGAGGCTTATCGCAGACTACTACGTCCTTCATCGCCTTCTGTCGCCAAGGCATCCACCGCATGCTCTTATTCACTTGACTATATAACCCCAAAAATATTAGGACCATACAATCAGCAAACATAATTGCTAGCTATCCGACTTCGATAACTAACTACGTTTTCTAACATGATGAATACTATTCGCTTACAAATTTATTACTCGCTTCTGCCAAATTGTTAAAGAACTTGTTCTGGTCAATATCCAGATGTATAAGCCTTCTTATACATCTAAACACTGCATCATAGTGAACCAATAAATGGTGGAGCTAAGCGGGATCGAACCGCTGACCTCCTGCGTGCAAGGCAGGCGCTCTCCCAGCTGAGCTATAGCCCCATTTAATTAGTGCTCAATTGGTCTTTAGGCGCGGCAGTTACGCGGGAGTTTATTTAAAATAAACGACCAAGTAACTAACAAAGCATAAAGCCAATTTGGTAGGTCTGGGCAGACTTGAACTGCCGACCTCACCCTTATCAGGGGTGCGCTCTAACCAGCTGAGCTACAGACCTATAAATCTGTCTTGTTACAGACACTAACGGCCTGCACAACCGATCACTATTCCAGATGATTTTAATAAGACAATTTGTGTGAACACTTATGTAATGAGAACACTGTCGTTAAGGAGGTGATCCAGCCGCAGGTTCCCCTACGGCTACCTTGTTACGACTTCACCCCAGTCATTGCTCACACCGTGGTAACCGCCCAATGTTAAGCTAGCTACTTCTGGTGCAAACAACTTCCATGGTGTGACGGGCGGTGTGTACAAGGCCCGGGAACGTATTCACCGTGGCATTCTGATCCACGATTACTAGCGATTCCGACTTCATGTTCTCGAGTTGCAGAGAACAATCCGGACTACGAACAGCTTTGTGAGATTAGCTCCCCCTCGCGGGTTGGCAACCCTCTGTACTGCCCATTGTAGCACGTGTGTAGCCCAGGTCGTAAGGGCCATGATGACTTGACGTCGTCCCCACCTTCCTCCGGTTTGTCACCGGCAGTCTCCTTAGAGTTCTCAACTTAATGTTAGCAACTAAGGACAAGGGTTGCGCTCGTTACGGGACTTAACCCAACATCTCACGACACGAGCTGACGACAGCCATGCAGCACCTGTCACAGAGCTCCCGAAGGCACCAATCCATCTCTGGAAAGTTCTCTGGATGTCAAGACCTGGTAAGGTTCTTCGCGTTGCATCGAATTAAACCACATGCTCCACCGCTTGTGCGGGCCCCCGTCAATTCATTTGAGTTTTAACCTTGCGGCCGTACTCCCCAGGCGGTCTATTTAAAGCGTTAGCTGCGCCACTAAGTATCTTAATATACCCAACAGCTAATAGACATCGTTTACGGCGTGGACTACCAGGGTATCTAATCCTGTTCGCTACCCACGCTTTCGCACCTCAGCGTCAGTATCAGACCAGGGGGTCGCCTTCGCCACTGATGTTCCTCCAGATATCTACGCATTTCACCGCTACACCTGGAATTCCACCCCCCTCTTCTGTACTCTAGATGACCAGTATCAAATGCAGTTCCAAGGTTAAGCCCTGGGCTTTCACATCTGACTTAATCATCCGCCTACGCGCGCTTTACGCCCAGTAATTCCGATTAACGCTTGCACCCTCCGTATTACCGCGGCTGCTGGCACGGAGTTAGCCGGTGCTTCTTCTGCGAGTAACGTCAAGGCCAGCAGGTATTAACTACTAGCTTTTCCTCCTCGCTGAAAGTGCTTTACAACCCGAAGGCCTTCTTCACACACGCGGTATTGCTGGATCAGGGTTGCCCCCATTGTCCAATATTCCCCACTGCTGCCTCCCGTAGGAGTCTGGGCCGTGTCTCAGTCCCAGTGTGGCTGATCATCCTCTCAGACCAGCTACAGATCGTCGCCTTGGTAGGCCATTACCCCACCAACTAGCTAATCTGACGCAGGCTCATCGAATAGTGGAAGCTTTCAAGAAGAGGCCCCCTTTACACCGTAGTGCTTATGCGGTATTAATCCGGATTTCTCCGGGCTATCCCCCGCTATTCGGTAGATTCCCACGTGTTACTCACCCGTCCGCCACTCGTCATCAAAAGAGCAAGCTCTTTCATGTTACCGTTCGACTTGCATGTGTTAAGCATACCGCCAGCGTTCAATCTGAGCCATGATCAAACTCTTCAGTTTAAAGTTTTACAAAAGTACCGAAGTACCTTTAAATCTTTGCTCGATGAATCACCAACTTATTTAAAAAATAAATCAATCGAATTAATTTTTAGGGTGTTGGTCACTGCATCGTTGTTGTGTTTCAACATTGACACAAGTGCCCACACAAATTGTCTTATCAATCTGTTAAAGAACGTCTTGGCGAAGAACTCGCTTCACTCAAGTGGGCGCACATTATATATCGCCCCAACCTCCTGTCAACCGTTTTCGATAATCTTTTTTAACGTTTATTTTCAAAACCTTAAAACCTCTTAACGAACCCTCAATTCCCTGAGCGGCTTGCCCGAACTTTTCGTTCGAAGCGGCGCGCATTATAAAGCGCCTCAACTTCCTGTCAACACATTTTTTAAAACTTTTTAAACCGTCTTAAAAACCGCCCTTCCTGAACTCTCCCAAGGCCGTTCAAATGTTTCGTTTGCCTCGAAAGTGATGCGCATTATAGACACTAAATCCTAACCCGCAACCCCTTTTTGAATCTTTTTTTAAATTAATTTCAATTTGGTTAAATTCCGTCTAAAACTTGCTCAAAACGATGATAAAACAAACAATTACACCAGCTTATTAAGCTTATCTATTAAAAAAGGTCGCCGAAGCGACCTTTTTTATTTACATCTTTTTATTGTTATTAAACTGTCTGTCATTATGCCGTTACTGTTACATAAGCAATTTTCTTCTTCCCTGCCTGCATTAGGTATTTACCCGGAGTCACCATATAAGACGGTTCAACCACTTCCCAGTCTACTTTTACACGACCATTCTTCAGCATATCCTTAGCTTGAGCCGAGTTAGTCGCAAGACCCGCGCGATTAATCACCGCACCTATCGGAAATTGCTCCGCGCCATCTAAGCTCACTTCGACTTCAGGTGTCCCTTCAGGAACTTCGCCTTCTCTAACAATATTACCAGCACCTTTATGGGCATTCTCAGCAGCGTCTTTACCATGGAAACGTTCGATTATTTCTAAAGCGAATGCTTTCTTTATATCTTGTGGGTTTGCTCCTGCTTCAACGTCTTTTTTCAGTTGCTCAACTTCTTCTAGAGATTTGAACGATAACAGCTCATGGTAACGCCACATCATACTGTCTGGTAAAGATAGTAGTTTCTGGTACATAACGCCCGGTGCTTCAGTAATACCGACATAATTGTCTAGTGATTTGGACATTTTATTAACACCATCCAAACCTTCAAGTAATGGCATCATTAGTACAGTCTGTGGTTTTTGGCCATGAGACTTTTGTAGTTCACGCCCCATTAACAGATTAAAGCGTTGATCAGTACCGCCTAATTCTACATCACACTCCATGGCCACCGAGTCATAGCCCTGTACTAGTGGGTATAAAAACTCATGAATTGCAATCGGTTGTTCATTCGCATAGCGCTTCTTAAAATCATCGCGCTCTAGCATTCTAGCAACAGTAGAATTTGCGGCTAACTTGATCATGCCAGAAGCGCCCAGCTTTTCGCACCACTCGGAATTAAAAGCAATTGTCGTTTTCTCAGGGTCAAGAATTTTAAACACCTGCTCTTTATAAGTTTCTGCGTTCTTGAGCACATCTTCACTGGTTAGTGGCTTGCGCGTTACATTTTTACCCGTCGGATCACCGATCATGCCGGTGAAGTCCCCAATAAGAAACACGACCTCATGCCCAAACTGTTGAAATTGACGCATCTTATTAATCAAAACGGTATGCCCAAGATGCAAATCAGGCGCAGTTGGATCAAAACCAGCTTTAATTTTTAAAGGACGACCTTCTTTTAGCTTCTCTAATAATTCTTCTTCAGGCAGAATTTCATCAGCTCCACGTTTAAGCTCCTCAAACATGGTCTCAAAATCACTCATAAGGGTATTTCTCTCTAATTTCGATGGCTCAAAGATACACGAATTACCATAGTATGCAACGGTTTCAGAGCAAAAAGCCCTGCCTGACAGTTTTCGTCTACTGGCTGTTCAAAAGTGTAAAAAATCCTGACTCTTTCACATTTCAAGAACAAATGTGGCTAAATTATGGATTTAATACTTTTTAACATTGACCAAAACCCATCATAAGGTTATGGTTATTGCGCAAAAACTATTCAACCAATTTCTTAAGTTAACTATGATAAACCGTGATTATAAAGGGTTTAGCAGAAATAAACCTCTGTTTGCCCGAAAGAAAAGTCGACGAAAGGGCGTGATCATTACGATCTCAGCGCTGTCGGTAGTCTTCGCGGCAGTCTCTTACTTAGCAATGACTTCAGGACAAGAGTCATCTACTCAAGAAAAACAACAAGAATTACTCACATTACAATTATCATCGGACGACACCAAAGCCTCGACACAAACAACACAACTTGACACAGAATCAGGTAGCTTAACCCTGTCAGAGGATACCCTTGAGCCAGCCGAGAAGACTCTAGCTGAAAGTACTGCTCCATCGTCAGCCTCCAGCATTGATAAGCAAAGTGCTTCAAAAAACTTAAATGAAGCGACTGATGCCATAAAGAATTTCGTTAAGAAAACCACTAAGCCTCGATACGACTGGCAGACAGTTACCGTAGCCAAAGGTGAAAGCTTAGCGCGTATTTTTAATAAATTAGGCTTTAGCTCTAAAGATTTGCATTACATGATGCAGTCTGATGAGCAGGTGAACATCTTAAAGAAAATCAGACCTGGCCACACTTTAGAATTCGCCGCAAACGATGATAAAGAGTTCCAAGGTCTACGTTACCCTTTTAATTCAAGCGACACGTTAGTAATCACCAAGCTTGAAGATAAAAAGTTCGATGTATCTCTAGACGTTAAACCTATTGAGTTTAAGCAACGTTTTGCCACCGCTACAATTACCAGCAGCTTTTATAATGCAGGTAAACAAGCTGGTCTTCCTGATGGTGTGATTATGGAACTGGCTGGCGTATTCGAGTATGACATTGATTTCGCACTTGAAATTCGAAAGAACGACAGCTTCTCAGTGTTATACGAAGAGAAGTACATTGATGGTAAGAAAGTTGGCTACGGCAACATCTTATCAGCAGAGTTCAATAACATGGGCGAACATTACGCAGCCGTTCGATATACCGATACCAATAATCGTACTGCTTATTATACGCCGGAAGGTAAAGCGTTAAGAAAATCATTCTTACGTGCACCGCTACAGTTCAACTATGTCAGTTCGAACTTTAATCCGAAGCGTTTCCACCCAATTCAAAAGCGTGTAAAGCCTCATCGCGGAACGGACTACCGTGCACCTATCGGTACACCTGTTCGCGCTGCAGGTGACGGCCGGGTAACTAAATCTGCCTACAATCGCTTTAACGGTAATTATGTGTTCATCCAACACGGTGGCAACATTGTGACCAAATACTTACACTTCTCTAAGCGTGCAGTTAAAGCCGGTCAACGTGTAAAACAAGGTCAAATCATTGGCTACGTGGGCTCTACTGGAATGTCACAAGCACCACACTTGCATTATGAGTTTGTGGTAAACGGCGTTCACCGCAACCCTCGCAGAGTGAAGTTGCCCCACGCGGCACCCGTTCCAAAAACAGAAATGGCACGCTTCCAAGAGCTTTCTAAACCGCTTATGGCGCAATTAGAAACCGAGCGTACAACCTACTTCGCTCGTCTGAACGACCAAGAGTCATCAGGTACAGCAAGTAACAGTAAGCTACAAAAATAAGGTTGCAGAGTTTAACTCGTGACCTTGTTTATTGGACTTATCTCAGGGACTAGCGTTGACGCCGTTGACGCTGTCCTCTGTGATATCCAGTCTGATAGCAAAATCCAGTTACTCGATTCCCACAGCCACACCATCCCCAATAGCTTACAACAAGCGTTACTTAATTTTGGCAAGTCGGTTTATGAAAGTGATCCTATCGATCAATTAGGCCAGCTGGATCACCAAGTAGGTTTACTATTCGCAGAAGCGACAAATACGCTGTTAGAAAAGTCAGGCTATAAGGCTACAGACATTACAGCCATCGGAAGTCACGGCCAAACCGTGCGTCACCGACCACAAGCAAGCTACCCTTTTACGCTGCAAATAGGTGACCCCAGCATCATCGCCACTAAAACAGAGATAACCACAGTAGCAGACTTTCGCCGACGCGATATGGCGAATGGTGGGCAAGGCGCTCCGTTTGCTCCAGCCTTTCATCAAGCATTTTTCTCAGATGACAAACAACCAAGAGCCGTCGTTAATCTCGGTGGGATCGCGAATGTTACGATACTGGAACCAGGCAAATCTCCAGTGGGCTTTGATACAGGGCCAGCCAATACCTTGATGGATCAATGGATTCACACCCATAAACAGCAACATTTTGATGCTGATGGTCAGTGGGCGGCAAGCGGTTCCGTTATACCCGAGCTGTTACCGTTATTGTTACAAGATCCTTATTTTGAACAGGCGGCCCCTAAAAGCACGGGCTGCGAATACTTTAATATGGAATGGCTCTCTACTCAAACTGGCTCTGTAGACTTACCCAACTATAAGCCAGAAGACGTACAAAGAACGTTACTTGAGCTCACCGTCATCACTGTATCAGATGCCATTAAAGCCAACCTGAAAAAAGCTGATATTTACTTATGCGGTGGCGGTGCACACAACCGACTGTTGAAACAGGAGTTACAAAGGCAATTGCCCAACCAGTCAGTTCTCACTAGCTCAAAACTGGGAATCTCTCCCGACTGGGTAGAAGCAATGACCTTTGCCTGGTTTGCTTCAGAGACACTGAATAAACGCCCCATATCCCTTTTCAGTATTACTGGTTCTAATCAAAATAGCGTTCTTGGCGGCATATACTTAAGCTAACAGCAAGTCTTATCAAGTGGTCAGATTAGCCATGCTTATCTAAAATTAATGCATATTTGCATTAATTTTGTCATACTACTCTCATGAAACTGCTGAATGACATTGGTCAATTTAGTGAATGGGAGAAAGTCCTAGTAAACTCTATTGATAAAATTATTGTCATATTGGCCATATGTAGTGTGCCTGCAACCATTGCTTCGTTAAGCCGAATGTCGCTTTCAGGCTTTCAAATATCGATGGGGTCACATGTTGCAATTACCATAAGCTTGGTCACGGCTGCTTTAATACGTCACAAACTTCCCATCAAATTTAAGCTCAACTTAGTTCTTGTCATTACCGCCCTAGTATCATTGGTTGGTGTTATGGATTGGGGCTTGCTAGGGAATGGAGTTCTATGGTCCATACTCTCTATCATTTTCGTCACACTCTACTACGGCATTAAAGCAGGTGCGATTTGTGCTCTTGCTTTTTTTATCTATGTCTCAATTATCGGTTACTTCTACATCAACGGAGTGATTCAGCCTCAAGTAGACCCTAATTCTTATGTGGTTTCTGTTAGCGGATGGATGACGGGAATTATCGGCGCTCTATTACCGCTCTCGGTTACCATCGTGATTATTGGAACCTTATACGAGGCAGCTCGGGACTCCCTTATAAAGCTTGAGCGACAACGTGTTGAAATCACCATTCTGGCAGAGCGAGATGATTTAACAGGAATTTATAATGCTCGCGTGTTTCATAAAATGTTGCAGCAAGCCATCGAACGTTCAAAGCGCCATGATTCTTGGGTTTACTTGATCAATATTGACTTAGATAACTTTAAAAGTATCAACGATAATTATGGACATCATGCCGGCGATGCCATTTTATGTTACATCGCAAAACAATTATTAAACGTCACTAGGGGCGAAGACACCCTATGCCGTGTTGGCGGTGATGAGTTTTTAATGCTTATTGAAAGTCCTGAAAGACACGAGCCACAAGAACTCGAAGCGGTTATCGAGCGCATCAAGACTGCCATAGAAATCCCTTACATTTACGAAAAGACCAAGCTCAGCGTTCGAGGTAGTATCGGATTCGCAGAATACAACGCAAAAGCTACGCCCCATCTCAAAAACAAAGATGATATTCTTAAGGAAGCCGACAAAGCAATGTTCAGGAATAAAGAAGTCTCTCGCACTCAAGAAATCAGTTGAGCGCGAGATTAATGTTTACACTAAATAGAGAATGAAGAACCACAGCCACAAGTGGTTTTAGCTTGCGGGTTATTAATAATAAAACGTGAGCCTTGCAGGCCTTCCGTATAATCAACTTCTGAGCCCATCAGGTATTGAAAACTCAAAGAGTCGATTAAAATTTTAACGCCATCTTTTTCAACGGTCATATCGTTTTCTTTTTGATTTTCATCAAAGGTAAAACCATACTGAAACCCTGAGCAACCGCCGCCTGTCACGAATACGCGCAACTTAAGCTCCTGATTTTCCTCTTCTTCAATCAGTTGACGAACTTTTTTGCTAGCTGCTTCTGTTACGGTTATCGACATATTGTTACCTATCTAAACTACACCTTTCTATTATAGCCGAAGATGGGGGTGATACCGCAACATCTCAAGCCCAGTATTAAGCTTTTACTGGTTCCGCTTCTACCGACTCTTGGTGGTTTTCGTTATCACGGCTCGCAGAATTATCCACTTGAGCCTCTTCTGCTTTGTGCTCGAGCGCCTTTGGATCGCCCACAACCACCATTTTACCGTTAACTTCAGCGCCAGCGTTCATTTCGATGACTTTATAATACAAGTCACCGTTAATTTTTGCGCCTGGCTTTAAATCAATCTTCTCGGTGACATAAACATCACCATCGACCTGACCAAAAATGACGGCGAAAGGCGTCGAGATATTGCCTTTTATTTTGCCGTGTACACCGATGGATAAGACCGACTGCTTTTCTATGTCGCCTTTAACTTCTCCGTTAATTTCTCCGTCAACAAACAGCGCTCCTGAAAAGCTCATGTCGCCGTTAATACAAGTTCCATCTGCAATTAAAGTATCCACATTGTTCGATTTACGTTTATTCTTTCGCATTAGATTCTGCAACCTCATTGCTCGGATTTGTGGGATTCCAAGTAAAATCTTGGAGTACTGATTTTGCACCGCGTCCCGATGTCGCTGCCACCACTCTTACAAAACTTGGCTCGAAGCCTTCTGGTAGCTGGAACGTTCCTGTATGTGTCGAAACATAGGTGAAATCAAATGTATTATTATTGCTATCGTTTCCTTGCAGCTGTTCAAAGCTGTAACTTTTCCTTTCGCCGGCTTCCTCGCCAACGACGGATAATGTAATGGTTCCTTTTAAAGAACCCGACTGACGTTTTGCCTGAATCAACATTAGGCGGTATCGATAACTATCGCCGACTCCCTGCTCCCAAGCAAAACTAGCAATCTGCAACCCTGACTCTACCGCATCAGGATCAAAAATACGTTGTAAAGCTTCACGCTCTTTTTCAAGATTTCTATTTTGGCGGTGAAGTTTATCCAGCTCGGCCTTCAGCTGCTGAGTGATTTCGTGCTCGATTTGATACTGTTGTTGCCAGTGTGTTTGGCCTTCTTGTGCTTCGCTTAGCTGTTCATTAAGCACCTGAAATTGTTCTTTAGCAGTGGCTGTCATGCCATGTTGACGTTTATTGAGCCAATACCCAAGCGCCATAGCGGCTAATAAGACCAATAAAATGATCAAGGTCCAAGACCAATACCAAGTGGCCGTGCGACGCTTGCGGATAATATAGTCTGGTTGGTTAGGATCTTTAGTCATAAATCATTGAAATCGTTTGTTCTTTCGGTCACATTTTCTTATTATGTAAGTCATTGATGACGCTGGCTATTATAATATCGAAAGTGCCTAATAAATTATGGCACATACCGTCTGCAACCAGAAGTCGACTCCTGTTGCATTAAAACAGAAATTATAGCCAAAGGGAACAGACTAGGGCTTGTTCCACTTCCATAAAGCGGCCCTAATCACATACTTGAGTGACGAATGACGCTAATTGATCGTTTAAGATTACGCCTTGGGGGCTTTGATGCTTTAGCCTTAATGGCGGTTATTGGCTTAATTTGCGGTATTTTAGCGGGTGGCTCCAATATTCTGTTCCGATACTTCACCGAAAGTTCCTACGTGCTGTGGGCGACTGACCAGTCCGGAAATACAGATTTTGAAAATGCCGACTGGTTATTAAAACTTTTACTGCCCACTATTGGTGGTTTAATTGTCGGTCTCCTACTGCAACAACTCAACCCAGACACTCGTCGCGTCGGTGTTTCCCATGTCTTAGAGCGCATGGCACACCACCAAGGTCATCTGCCTTTAAAAAATGCCATCGTCCAATTTTTCTTGGGGGGGCTAACCATTGCTTCAGGACAGTCGGTTGGTCGAGAAGGCCCTGGCATCCACTTAGGATCCACCACCGGCAGTCTTATTGGCCAGCGACTCAAGCTACCGAACAACAGCACACGAATCCTAGTCGGCTGCGGTTGTGCCGCAGCAATTTCTGCCAACTTTAATACGCCATTGGCTGGCGTTGTATTCGCCATGGAAATTGTCATCATGGAGTATGCGGTGGCGAGCTTTATTCCGATTATTCTAGCGTCGGTGGCGGGCGCTGTGATGAGTCGCATCTTTTTTGGTTCTGATCCAGCCTTTATCATTCCCTCCTCCATGGACGTCCAGTCTTTGTGGGAAATGCCTTACTTCTTACTGCTAGGCTTTATTTGCGGTGTTATCGCAAGCCTGTTTATCATGCTCACCAGTCAAGTACGTCGCCGCTCGAAAGATTGGCCGGTATGGATTAAAACCACCGTCGGTGGCACCAGTGTGGGCTTAATTGCGCTCGCGGTTCCCCAAGTCATGGGGATTGGTTATGACACCGTGAACTCTTCGCTACAGGGTGAACTACTGTTAACCATATTGGCCCTGAGCCTTGCCGGTAAATTTATTGCTACGAGCATTTGTTCTGGCTTATCCATGCCGGGCGGAGTATTAGGCCCGACGCTTTTCATGGGAGCTATGTTGGGTGGTTTACTGGGGACAGTAGGCAGTCTTATCTTCCCAAACCTTTCAAGTGACACGGGTTTTTATGCCATCATCGGTATGGCAACCTTGATGAGCGCCGTACTACAAGCACCGCTTGCTGGGCTGATGGCATTATTGGAATTGACCAATAACCCTAACATTATCCTGCCCGGTATGTTCTCCATCGTTATCGGTAACATGGTCGTGAGCCAGCTATTTAAGCGCGAATCTTACTGGGAAACCCAGATGAAAGATCGGGGCATGCATTTAAAAGTCAGCCCAATGAAGCAGGTGTTGCGCAGTATTGGTGTCGCGGGAGTCATGACCCGAAGTATTGCTTTCCTTAAAGAAGAATCAACGCAACAAGAAATTTCCGTCGCGTTACAAGACAAACCACGCTGGATATTGATCAAAGACCATGCTGGTGTAGTCATCTCTTTGATGGTTGCCAGTGATTTAGGCCGTTACCTCATTGAGCAGGAAGAAGAACTTGAGCGACAAAAATCCAAGGTTAAAGCAAAAGATGATGATAATGCTGATGAAGCTCAGCTAGAACCTGAGCAGCAAACAGAAATCAGCCATGACGAAGATTCTTCAGAGCAGCCGATAAAACTGATGGAAATTCCGGCGAACCGCCAAGATATCGTTGCGATTGATCTACAGGCGACACTCGAAGAAGCTTACGACAAAATGGAGCAACGTAAAATTTCAGCTGCTTATGTCTATCGGATCACACATAACAAAGAAGAGCGTATTTACGGTATCGTAACCCGCGATATGATTACCGATCAGTACATTTTCTCCAAAACACAAACAGGTTAACGCTATGCAATGGGTTAAAACGTTTCACCTTTTCTTTATGGTTGCTTGGTTTGCAGGAATTTTTTATCTGCCGAGAATCTTTGTTAACTTAGCTCAAACAGAAAACGATGGCGCTTTTAACCAGCTCAATATCATGGCGCGAAAACTCTATCGGTTTGTTACGCCATTCATGGTACTCACCGTTATCTTTGGGCTTTGGCTGGCCTCTTACAACTGGGAGTATTATCTCAAAGCTGGCTGGTTCCACGCTAAGATGGCCTTGATCGTTCTACTGATTATTTATCACTTCATCTGCGGCATGTACCAAAAACAATTCGCCGACGGGCGCTGCAACAAAAGCCACACCTACTTCCGTGTTTTTAACGAAATCCCTGTACTGATATTGTTAGGCGCCGTGATCTTGGCAGTGATTAAACCCTTTTAGCCTTGAGAGATCTTTAACCCCTTGCACCAAGGTCACCATGACGAAGCTGAGTAGCATCAGCAGATACCACGAGGTTAATTTAGACAAGGATACCATTTGCCAGCCGTTGGTTTGATTCGGGTAAATCCAAATATTAGCAAAGGTCGCAATGTTTTCAGCGAACCAAATAAACAAAGCGACTAAGAACCAGCCTAACAACAAAGGCATACTTCGGTGTGTTTTAATCACCTTAAAGTGTATTCGAGTTTTATAAAACAAAAAGGCTGTGACTAACAGTAAAACCCACCGTAAGTCCCAAATGTAGTGGTGCGTGAAAAAATTAGCATAAACGGCAATGACCAATATAACGGTCAACCCCACATTAGGGTAATAAGAGTAGCGGAAATCAAAGATTCGAGACACTCGTGCTAAGTAGCTCCCCACGGCGCTGTACATAAAGCCCGTAAATAGTGGCACATTACCGATACCAAAAATAAACGCTTCGGGATATTGCCACGACTGAATCGCATCCGAGGTTTTGAATAACTCCATCACCGTTGCCACGATATGGAAGAGTAAAATAATGACGGCTTCTTTTAAGGTCTCTAATTTAAATAACAGCAATACCAGCTGGAATAGGACCGCTGCTACAAAAATAAAATCATAGCGATGCAACGACTCAATCGGATACCAGTATCGCGTTATCAGCATAACCAATAGCAAAAAAACCGCCAAAGATACAGGCATAAGCCTGCTTTAAGCCGAAAAGCCAAAACTCGTGCAGATATTTTTTGTATGAGCTTTTGTCTGAGCTATTATGCTTGTTGGACTGAGCTTTATACTTTGATGATGTCATCGCCACTTCTTGTTACTTTTCCCTGATAATAAGTCTAAGTTACTGAAGTGGCGAGAGTATTACCAGATTATGTCTAATTATGGCTTATTAACTTTTGGTGTCAGGCACAAACTCTAACACGGTGGCATTAACACAATACCGTGGTTGCCCGTTTGGGCCATCGTCAAAAACATGACCTAAGTGAATGCCAGATGATTTGGATCGAATTTCAGTGCGCTCTAAGCCAAAGGCATTGTCTTCGTGATACGTCACTGAACCGTCTACTGCCTTGGTAAAAGATAACCAACCGGTCTCCGAGTTAAATCTATCTTTAGTATCAAACAAAGGCTGGCCACTTAATTTATCAATAAATAAGCCAGGCGGGGTATCTTTAAAAATATCATACTCTTTGCAGAAGCGACTATCGGTGCCTTGTTGGAACGCAACATCATACGCTTCACTGTCACCCAGTTTAAACTTACCCAATACCGCATAAAACTCTTCTGGGGTTAAATAACCTTGATGACCAAACACTTCCTCACCATTTTCTAAAAACAATATCGTCGGCGTCGCCCACGTTTCTGTTTTTACGTCCAGTCCATCCAGCTGAGTCGCGAAACGCCAGGTTAAGGGAATCGTGCCTTGATAATCATTCGTGACGTTTTCTTTAAACTTTTCACAGTATGGGCAATAGGATTGAGGCTCAATAACCACAATCTGTTTTCCTTGTTGCAGGGCAGAGTTATCAACCTTTAGAGCTTTATCTTTGTCGTCGAAAACCACCCCCGTCGAATGGTCAGGACAGTAACCATTAGGGTTCTTCACTAAATAATCTTGGTGATATTCTTCGGCTCGATGGAATTCATCAAGGGGTTTAATGATGGTTGCGATTTGACCGAAACCTTCTTCGCTCATCAGCCGTTGATATTCAGTTTTAATTTTCTCTGCAATATCCTGCTGCTCGAAAGAGTTGGTTAAAATAGTTGAACGGTACTGAGTACCGATGTCATTACCTTGGCGGTTTACTTGTGTCGGATCGTGCCCTTCAAAATAATTTTTCAAGATTGCTTCAAGGCTAACCTCGTTACGATTAAAAGTGACTTTAACCACTTCAGCGTAATTGTTAGGATCTAAGCGGTATTTCGACTTAATGATTTCACGATACTCAGGCTTTATACCCTCGCCATCAGCGTAACCTGAGACAGCATCTACTACCCCAGGAATCGCCGCATAACGCTTCTCAGCCCCCCAGAAACAACCAGCACCTAACACGATAGAATCAAGGTGCTTACTCGCTGGCATATCACCTTTTACGTCAGCTTTTTGAGTGACTAACTCTGGCGAGCCTGCTCGGTTGAGGCCACCGGTCAAAATATAAGCCACGCCAATGACTGTCGCGACAAAAAGAATCGTTTTATATAACAGATTTATACCAATACCTTTCACAATTACCTTCCTCATTAAAAGATTGCCTCACTCAAGAGTGAGCGAGTTACCTTTAATTTAGAGTAACTCTCACTGTGTATAGATGATGTGAAGGAGGAATTGTTACAACTACAGGATGGCTAATCTGCTTTACTTAGCACCACCGCCGTACCAAAGACCAGTAACTCAGCCGCAGAACTGGCGACCATGGAAGTGGTAAAACGCGTTCCGATAACAGCATTCGCGCCAAGTAGCCGCGCCTCATCCAGTAAACGGTCTATCGCTTGTTCACGGCTTTCCGCCATTAGCTTGGTATATTCGCTCACTTCACCACCCACAATGTTGCGCAGCCCCGCTAAAATATCTCGCCCGACATGACGTGCTCTAACCGTGTTACCTCGAACCAACCCCAAAACCTTTTCGACTTTGTAACCCGGTACCTCTTCCAATGTGTACAACTCGATATCATGACTCATAATTTTACGTTCCTATATTTATCAGTTTTTCTTGCAATTAACCGCTGACGCAACACGCTTAGGAATAATCCCAGCACGGCTAACTCAATCAGTAGCACCCCAATCTTTGCCCATGTTGGCACCGCTGGTTGTGTGTAAAAAGTAAAAGCCTGCCACCCCATAAAACCAATCAAACCTATAATGAGCAGAACCCAACCCACAATTCCTAACATCTTTGACACAGGTTCATTCATGATTCTCTCCTGTTTAGCTTCCTCGCACTCAGGGTATTGTAACTGCCCCATTTCTTTTCGGATGGCGAGCAAGTCTTGGTAAACGTTTCGGCACTTGTCGCAACTTTCGATGTGCAGCCTGACACGCTGCGCTTTCTGCTGCGACAACTCTTGGTCAATATAACCGCTAATAAGCGCTTCAATATCATGACAGTGATTCATTGGTTACCTCGTTCTTGCTGTATATCACTCAAGGATTCTCTTAAAGCCAATCGCGCGCGATGCAGGCGCGACATCACAGTTCCTTTCGCAATCGATAAAATCTCAGCGATATCGTCATAACTATGTCCGTGGTAGTCGCGAAGCACGACTAACTCTCGATGATGCACCGGAAGCAAATTAAGCGCTTCTCTTAAACGCTGTTTGATTTGTTGATTCACCAACTGCTTTTCAGGAGATGAATTTTCAGCTATCGATGCTGCCGAATCTTCTAAAGGCATTTCTCGCGATTGCTTACGCAGATGGTCAATCGAAGCATTGCGCACCACCCGGTACAGCCACTTCTGTAAATCAATCCCCCCCTTGGGAGCTTTTGGATGCGACAACGCTTTCTCAAGACTCGCTTGAACCACGTCTTCGGCATCGGACTGATCACCCAGCAACTGCACAGCAAAGACCAAGCTTTTGCGACAGTAGTCATCAAGTTGTGGCACAGCATTCGACAATAACGGCTCCTTATTTCTACGTTTCTACGGAATACTAGTTTCCGCAGAGATTACTTGATTTCTAATTTAACGAAGAACTCGAGGTTTTATTCCAATCGTGTTGTTAATAACAGTTATATCACGGCATTTCACAAATCCTAAGCACGTAATACACCCCGGTAGGCCACCAATGCAAACGGCTCATAGCAGCTATTCACATCGCTCAATTGACACTTTAGGGGTGTTAGCGCTTCAATGGTTCTATCAATTCTTCAATCTAGGTATCATCATGAGCAACGATAGTAATCACACTGATAACGGATATACGCCACCCAAAGTATGGACTTGGAACCCTGGCAATGGTGGCGAGTGGGCGAGTATCAACCGACCAACAGCAGGCGCTCGCCATGAGCAAAAGCTTCCCAAGGGCGAACACCCCTTCCAGCTATATTCACTAGCCACTCCTAATGGGCAAAAGGTGACCATCATGCTGGAAGAACTTTTGGCGTTAGGCCACAACCAAGCAGAGTATGATGCTCACCTGATTAAGATTGGTGATGGCGATCAGTTTGGTAGTGACTTCGTCGATATTAACCCTAACTCTAAGATCCCTGCGATATTGGATTATAGCGATGGCCTGGCTGAAAAGCCGCAAAGGATTTTCGAGTCTGGCGCTATTCTGCTGTACCTTTCAGAGAAGTTTGATGCGCTCCTACCCAAAGAACACAGCACGCGTACGGAAGCGATGTCATGGTTATTCTGGCAAATGGGTAGCGCGCCTTATATTGGCGGTGGCTTTGGTCACTTCTATAGCTATGCGCCGTATCCTATGGAATACCCTATCGATCGATTTACCATGGAAGCCAAGCGTCAATTAGATGTGCTAGATAAGCATTTAGCCAATAACGAGTATATGGCGGGCAAAGAATACTCGATTGCCGATATCGCGATTTGGCCTTGGTACGGCAATTTAGTACTAGGCAATGCTTACGACGCGGTCGAGTTTTTGGAGGCGGCGTCTTACAAAAATCTCTTACGTTGGGCGAAACAGATCGAGAGTCGAGAAGCCGTACAGCGTGGCAGGGTAGTTAATCGTACTTGGGGCGAAGATCATGAACAGCTGCATGAGCGACACAGCGCAGCTGACATTGATCAAAAGTTGAAGGATAATTAAGAGAATCACACACAAAAACAAGGTTTTTGACATGAAGGTATACGGCGATATACGGTCTGGAAACTGTTATAAAATTAAACTCATCATGTCGTTGTTGGATATTCAGCATGAATGGATAGATATCAATATTCTTAAGGGTGACAACCTTAGTGATGCCTTTAAAGCTAAAAACCCAAGTGGCAAAATCCCCGTACTAGAGCTTGATGATGGCCGTTGTTTGTCCGAATCTAACGCCATCATTAACTATCTAGCCGCTGGTTCAGTTTATTACCCTACCGAACGATTCCTGCATGCCGAAGTGTTGCAATGGCAATTCTTTGAGCAATACAGTCATGAACCTTATATTGCCGTTGCACGCTTCATTGCCAAATACTTGGGCATGCCGGAAGAACGAAGGGACG
The DNA here is from genome assembly GCF_000981765.1 of Kangiella geojedonensis. Classification (GTDB taxonomy): domain Bacteria; phylum Pseudomonadota; class Gammaproteobacteria; order Enterobacterales; family Kangiellaceae; genus Kangiella; species Kangiella geojedonensis. The sequence goes on from NZ_CP010975.1 coordinate 2,182,483, forward strand.
AATTCCTATCCAAACAAGAAGGTGGCCATAAGGCACTTAGCCTTATGGAACAAAAACTCGGCAACAATGATTACTTAGTCAATAATCAGCTAACCACCGCTGATATTGCATTGTTCGCTTACACCCATGTTGCAGATGACGGTGGCTTCGATCTCAACCAATACCCTGCGATCCAGCGTTGGATTGAGCGAATCGAATCACAGCCTAAATTTTACCCCATGGGCTCAGACCCAAATTAAGATAAGAAAGCCTCCGCATGAGAGGCTTTGCATAATATAATCACTGTTTTTGGTTAATTATTTCGACATTGACGACCGCTAATAGTCGCTGTCACTCTATCGCCGAAAGAACCATCTGCCCTTTGTTGCAAATAACTATACTCAACCTCTTCGAAATTGAAACTCACTTGTTCAGTCACAGGGGCACCATCGGAACCACCTGTGTTAAAGGTTTCAATCCGTACGTTCTTAAAATTCAAGGTTAAGTACTCAAAACGAGAGCGGTTACTGTCACCATCATGCTCCACACTCAACCGAGCCTCAGGGTAAACTTCCTGTGTCAGTTGCCCCATCAAGATCGGCGGTGAGCTGACATCAATTGGTTTGACAAAATGGAAATCTCGAACACACCCTCTTCGGCGATTGGACTCAGTCCCCCAAGACCAACTTAAGACATCAATTTCGTCTTGATGCCCATTTGCTTGGCTCTCGCCCTTGATGTCCCCAATTTTCAAATATGCCGCTGACCATGCCGTACCGCTCAAACCTAAAACGAGGCTTGTAGCTATAGTGACTAATAAGACCTTTACATTCATGACGTATCTCCTGTTCCGTTTGACCATTTGTCAGAATACG